>NZ_JAUSYO010000001.1:2220220-2537395 GCF_030816935.1 Arthrobacter sp. B3I9 | reverse complement strand
AGGCTATGGTCCACGTCCCCACGGGCGTGTCGAAGGCCATCAGCACCAGGACGGCGAGCAGGAACGCGAGCGTGAGCCAGCCGGTGACGGGCGAGCCGGGCATCCGGAAGCTGGGACGCAGCAGTTCGCCGCGGTTGGCGAGCCGCTGGAGCTGCATCTGGCACAGGACGATCATTCCCCAAGTGCTGATGATGCCCAGGGACGCAACGTTCAGGACGATTTCGAAGGCCTCGGCCGGGACCAGCGCATTGAGCACCACGCCGAGGACCGCCACGGCCGCGGTCAGCGCGATGCCGCCGTAGGGCACGCCGGCCTTATTCATGCGCGCCGCGAATTTGGGCGCCGAGCCGGTGACCGACATCGAACGCATGATCCGGCCGGTGGAGTAGAGCCCGGCGTTGAGCGAGGACAGCGCCGCGGTGAGCACCACCAGGTTCATGATCGCGTCCACGCCCTCGACCCCGATGGAGCCGAAGAAGGTCACGAAGGGACTTTCGCCGGCCTTGTAGGAGGTGTACGGCAGGAGCAGGGAGAGCAGGACAAGGGATCCGACGTAGAAGACGGCGATACGGACGATCACCGTGTTGATGGCCTTCGGCATGATCTTCTCGGGGTTTTCGGTTTCGCCGGCCGCGGTGCCGATCAGCTCGATGGAGGCGTAGGCGAACACCACGCCCTGCATCACAACGATCGCCGGCAACAGGCCGTTGGGGAACAGGCCGCCGTTGTCCGCGATGAGGCTGAAGCCGACTTCCTGTCCTGCGACGGGGGTGCCGAAGATAACAAAGTAGATGCCTACCGCCAGGAACGTCAGCAGTGCCACCACCTTGATCAGGGCGAACCAGAACTCAAGCTCGCCGAACACCTTGACGGAGATCAGGTTCAGGCCCAGCACGAGGATGAGGGCCGCGAGCGCCCAGGTCCACTGCGGCACGTCCGCGATGGGCGCCCAGTACTTCTTGAAGAAGTTCATATAGAGCGCGACGGCGGTGATGTCCACGATCGCCGTCATGGCCCAGTTCAGCCAGTACAGCCAGCCGGTGACGAAGGCTGCCTTCTCGCCGAAGAACTCGCGGGCGTAGGAGACGAACGAGCCTGAGGACGGGCGGTGCATGACGAGTTCGCCGAGCGCGCGCAGGATCATGAACGCAAAGAACCCGCAGACGGCGTAGCTGAGGACCAGCGCGGGTCCGGCCGACGCCAGCCGGCCGCCGGCGCCCATGAAGAGGCCGGTGCCGATCGCGCCGCCGATGGCGATCATCTGGACCTGGCGGGGTTTGAGGCCCTTGTGGTAGCCCTCATCCTCGACGTGGAGGGTGGTTTCAGAGGCGTGGGCATGCGCCGGAATGGTGTGGTCGGTGATGGCCTGAGTGCTGGCCGGTTGGGGCTGGTTCATTTCAGTCCTTTGTCTATTTGCTCAGGTTGGCAAGGCGCTCAGGGCTGAGCAGTTCTTGAAGTTGCTCCGCCGTGAGCAGGCCGTGTTCCAGGACCAGTTCGGCAACGCCCTTGCCGGTGGCAAGGGCTTCCTGGGCGATGGCGGTTGCGGTGGCGTAGCCGAGGTGGGGGTTCAATGCCGTGACGAGGCCAATCGACTGTTCCACGGTGGCGCGGAGGTGGTCGGTGTTGGCGGTGATGCCCCGGACGCAGCGCGCGGTAAGGGTCCGGCAGGCGGCTTCGAGGTGGCTGATGCTCTTGTGGAGGCTGTGGACAATGATCGGTTCGAAAGCGTTGAGCTGGAGCTGCCCGGCCTCGGCCGCCATGGTGATGGTGACGTCGTTGCCGATGACTTCGTAGGCCACCTGGCTGACCACTTCCGGAATGACCGGGTTGATCTTGCCGGGCATGATGGAGGACCCGGACTGCACGGCAGGCAGGTTGATTTCGCCGAAACCTGCACGCGGCCCGGAGGACAGCAGCCGGAGGTCATTGCAGATCTTGGAAAGCTTGACCGCCACGCGCTTGAGCACGCCGGAGAGGTGCACGAACGCCCCGACGTCCTGTGTGGCTTCGATCAGGTCGACGGCGGTGACCAGCGGCAGGCCGGTGACTTGGCCCAGGTGCCGGCACGCGGCCTCGGCGTAGCCCGCCGGTGCGTTCAGCCCGGTGCCGATGGCCGTGGCGCCGAGGTTGATCTCGTGGATCAGGAGGTCCGCCTCCGCCAGCCTGAGCCGGTCCTCGCCGATGGTCACCGCGTAGCTGCCGAATTCCTGGCCCAGGGTCATGGGAACGGCGTCCTGGAGCTGGGTGCGTCCCATTTTCACGACAGTGCGGAACTCCATGGCCTTGGCCGCGAAGGCTTCCTCCAGTTCCGCCAGCGCTTCCAGCAGTTCCCGGGCCGCGAAGATGGTGCCGAGCTTGACGGCCGTGGGGTAGACGTCATTGGTGGACTGGCTGAGGTTGACATGGTCGTTGGGGTGCAGGCGGGCGTAGTCACCCTTCGGGTGGCCGAGGATTTCCAGCGCCCGGTTTGCGATGACCTCGTTCGCGTTCATGTTCGACGACGTTCCGGCGCCGCCCTGGACGACGTCCACCACGAACTGATCGGCAAACTTGCCTGCGAGCACGTCCAGGCTCGCGTCCTCGATGGCCTGGGCGCGCTCGCCGTCCAGGAGGCCGAGTTCGTGGTTGGTCCGGGCGGCTGCCAGCTTCACGGCGGCCAGCCCGCGGACCAGGTGCATGTTGGAGGATAGCGGCTGGCCGGTGATGGGGAAGTTTTCCAGGGCGCGGAGGGTGTGCACGCCCCAGTAGGCGTCCACGGGGACGTCGCGGTCCCCGAGCAGATCGTGTTCGGAGCGGAATGCCGCGGGGGCACCGGTGTCGGTCATGGCTGTCCTCAAAGGGTTTCGGGTGCGGGGGAGGTGGAGTGGAGGAAGTCGGCGGCAAGGAGCAGGCCCACGGGGTGGCCCCCGCCCAGCACGGTGCCGGCGGCGAGGTCGGCGAGGGGACCTGTGCCGACGTCGAGCGCCTCCAGCGCGCGGATGGTGACCGGCATGCGGGCGCGGTCGCCGCCGTCGGAAATCTTCACCGCGAGGGCACGGCCGTCCGGCAGCCCGACCAGCTGCACGCCTTCGAAGCCGTCCTTGGCGAGCAGGCCCGGAACCCGGCGCATCAGTTCGGTGACGTCGCGCCCTTCCCCAGCCACCATCTCCGGGTGGCTGCGCATGGCGTGGGCAACCGCCGCCTCGGCGTTGCCGGCGGAAGCGGCGGCCGGGTCCAGCTCCGCCGCAGCGAGGCGGCCGAAGGCGCGGGCCATGCCGCGGAGGGTGAGGGCGAAGAGCGGGGTGCCGCAGCCGTCCGTGCTGACAGTGGACGGTTCCTCACCGGTGAGCTCGACGACGGTTTCCGCAACCAGCCTCTGCACCGGATGCGAGGGGTCAAGGTAGCCCGCCACCGGCCAGCCGTTGATGACGCACGTGGCAGCCATGGCGGCGTGTTTGCCCGAGCAGTTCTGGGCCAGCCGGGTGGCCGTCCCGCCGCCGCGGAGCCATGCTTCGCGTTCGCTGGCGCCGTATGGGAGGTCGGTGCTGTTTTCCAGGGCCTCAACCGAAAGGCCGTGCAGCTGCAGGATCCGGGCGGCGCCGTCGCGGTGGGCAGCTGCCCCGGAATGGCTTGCGGCGGCGAGGGCCAGCAGGTCGGCAGGCAGATCCAGTCCGGCTCGGACCATGGCCACGGCCTGGAGGGGTTTCAGGGCCGAGCGCGGATAGAAGGGCGCCGACGGATCGCCGGCAGCAAGGAGCGTCCGGGTGCCGGCGGCTTCCCCGGACACGGCGATCAGGGAACCGTAGTGGATGCTTTCCACGAGGCCGCCGCGGGTCTGGGCCGCGAGGGGTACGTGCCGCGGCAGGGTGCCGGTCTGCGGGGCAGCCGCGGTTTCGGTCAGGGCAGGGAAGGGCATGTAGTCCTAGGGGTATGTGTGGTGGGGGTGGTGGCTGGTTACTGGCTGAGGATGGAGTCGAGGGCGGCGCCGACGGCGGCAAGGTGCTCGTCCATCGCGGCGCGGGCGCCGGCGGCGTCATGGGCTTCGATGGCCTGCAGGATGCGCTGGTGCTCGCGGTCCGAGGCCAGTTGGCGGTCGGCCACCATGTTGAGCGTTTCTGACTGGTGGGCAAGGGCACCGCGGATGTCGGCAACGACGCTTTCGAAGACCTTGTTGCCGCTGGCACGAGCGATGGCCGCGTGGAAGCTGGAGTCCAGGCTGACCCAGGCTTCGGGATTGTCCTCGGCGGCCATCGCCGCCACGATGTCCCGGAGGCCCTCCAGCTCCTCAAGCGTGCGGCGCTGTGCGGCGAGCCCGGCGGCGGGCACTTCGATGTGGGGGCGCGCTTCGGTGAGGTCACGGGCGGAATAGGCGCCCAGCACAAGGTCCTTGGCCACCTGGTTGGCGACCACGAACGTGCCCTTGCCGGTTTTCGTCACCGTCAGGCCCAGGGCCGTGCAGGAGCGAAGGGCCTCCCGCACCACTGAGCGGCTCACTCCGTACCGCTGCGCGAGCGTCGTTTCGGAGCTGAGCTTCGCACCCACGGCCAGGTTGCCCGACTCGATGTCCGTCCGGAGGGCGTTGAAGACGGCTTCGGCGGCGCTGAGGCGCAGCAGCGGCGGCGTGGCGGTGCGGGCGTCGGGAGCAGGCTCGCCTGCTACTTGTCCTGCTGTCCGGCTGTCTGACAGGTTCACCCTTTGAATATGGCATGGATCACAGGCGGGTGTCAATGCGGAAATGTTGGGGAAGGGTCCGTGCCCCCACGGCGTCGTGGTTGCCGCCGCGGTCAAAGGGAGCCCAGCAGGTGGACGAGCTTGGAACCCAGGCGCACCGGCCCGAGAGCCCGGCTGCGCCGGGGCTGCTGCAGCTGACCGTCCGGCTCACCGCCCGACGGCGACTCGAAGCTGGCGGTGGACCGCCGCGGGATGGACTAGGCGCTTCACGCAAAACGTCTCCCGGGCTGCTGCCCGTGATCGAAGCGTCACGGGCAGCAGCCTTTCGGCCATGGCCGGGGGCCGATGCCGCGGAATCCCGCCGCCCGGCGCCCGCGGGAGCTTCAAAAGGTGCCACGCGTGACACGGAATCGTCCCGATACGCCCGCCCGCCGGGGCCAGGCCTGCGCTGCGGGGTGGACGGTCACGCCTAGAGGCCCCGGCAGTGCCCGCTACTGCTCAGTCCTGCGACAGCCCTGCCGTTGCGGCCGGGGTGGCCAGGCCCTCCACCACTTCGAGGCCGGGCAGCTTGAGGAGCTCTGCCGGGGCGAGCACGATCTTGCTTGTCCTGTTGCCGCCCCCCATGACGACGCGGGGTGTGTCCATCACAGCCCGGTCCACATAGATCGGAAGTCCGTCGATCCCCGCGGCCGTCACACCACCCACCAGCATGCCTGTCACGGCGATGGTGGTTTCGGCGTCCGCGAAGGAGGCGCGCTTGACGTCCAGCAGGTTGCGGACGCAGCGGTTGACATCGAGTCGCGTGGTGCCGAGCACGACGCAGACGGCATACCGGGGAGGGTCCACCTTCTTCGATGACACCAGGATGGTGTTGGCTGCCTGGTCGAGGGTAAAGCCATAGTGCTCGCAGAACTCGGCGGTGTCCGCGAGGTCGGGGGAGCATGCGAGCACTTCATGGCTGATTCCGTGGGCTCCCAAGGCGTCGGCCACCGAGGGCTGGAGGATCGTGTCCGTCAAAAGTTTCTACCTTCCGTACAAGTTTTTTTCTTCCATGCAGGGGCGGGCGGGTCAGAAGAGCGCGACGCCCGTCAGTTCAGCAAGCCGGTCCAGGAGCGCGTCCTGGAATTGCGGATCAACGGCCTCTGGGGCGGGTGCCTGGCGTTTCCGGTGGTACCAGTACCCGCCGCTGGTGGTCGCCGACGGGTCGTTGCTGGTGGCCAGCCACGTCTGGGTGAGGTGTCCCATCTCCAGGTCATCCGGGGCGCCGGCGCCGCCCATTTTGGTGGGGACCCATCCCGGGTCCACCGCGTGGCTTTGGATCTCCGGCCAGCGGCGTGCGACCGCCAAGGCAAGAGTGGCGACATGGAGCTTGCTCTCGGAGTAGGCGCGCACCGCATTCCAGCGCCGCTGGCGCCAGTCGATGTCCTGCAGCGAGCCGCCGCCGCTCCGGTGCATGCCGCTGCTGAGGTAGATCAGCCGGTCCGGGCGGTTGATCAGTGCGGTGAGCAGGTACGGTGCCAGGGTGTTCACCGCGAGCGTCCGGGAATGCCCTTCGGGCGTCGCCGCCCGTGCGGGCTCCAGATAGACGCCGGCGTTGTGGATGACGGCGTCCATCCTGCCGGCGTCGTTGACCTGGCGGGCGAGTCCGCGGACGCCGGTCGCGCTGCTGAGATCGCCGACGACGACGCCCGCGGCCCTGGGTGTCAGATCGGCCAGAACCTTCGCACGCTCCGCTGAACGGGCGTGCAGGAGGACGTCGTGGCCCTCGTCCAACAGGGCGCCGGCCGCGGCCCGGCCGAGCCCGTCGGCGGAGCCGGTGATGAAGATGCGTGCCATCGGTGGTCCCTTCCTCGGTGGCGCTGTCAGCCTGCGGTGGACGCCCGGACCACCAGCTCGGGAGGAAATACAACCTGGGTGGGTACGAAGCCGGGTTCGGAGCTGGCTTCCCGGAGGAGCAATTCGAGGGCGGTGGAACCAATCAGGGCGCTGGGTTGCCGGATGGAAGACAGCGGGACCACCGCCGCCGCGGCGAACTCAATGTCGTCGTAGCCGATCAGCGCGATCTGCTGCGGCACCTGTACGTCGCCCATCAGCATCAGGCCCTGGAGCAGTCCCGTGGCCAGCAGGTCGTTGGCGGCGAAAATCGCGTCGGGGCGCGTCGCTGCGGGCCGGAGCCGGATGGCCTCGCCTGCCGCCCGGCCCGAGAGCACCGTCAAGGACTCAGTCTCGAGGACCTCAAGGCTCGCGCCGGGCACTTCCGCGATCGCCTTGCGGGCGCCGTCGAGCCTGTCCGCAACCTGACGGATGCCGGACGGTCCGCCGACGAAGGCGATGCGTCGCCGGCCGAGGGAGAGCAGGTGGGCGGCAGCCAGCTGGCCCCCGGCCAGGTCATCCACCGCCACGGAGGAAAAGCTCAGGTTGTCAGTCTGCCGGTCGACGAGGACCGTGGGGATCCCGCGCCCACGTAACTGTTCCAGCCGCGGAACAACGTTGCCGACGGGGGACAGCAGCACGCCGCGGACGCGTTGCTGTTCAAAGAGATCCAGGTAGGCCGCTTCCCGGCCCGCATCCTCGTTGCTGTTGCCGACCAGGACGGTGAAGTGCTCGGCAGCCGCCCTGTCTTCCGCACCCCGGGCCAGTTCCGTGAAGAAAGGGTTGGCGGCGTCCAGGACCACCAGGCCGATGCTGCGGCTTCTGCCGGCCCGGAGCTGACGGGCGGCATCGTTGCGGACAAAGCCGAGCTCGTCGATGGCCGCCTGGACGCGGGAAATGACGTCCGCCGAAACTTTCTCCGGCCGGTTCAGGACGTTGGAGACGGTCCCGACGGAGACGCCGGCCAAGGCCGCGACGTCTTTGACGCTGGCTGAAACCATGGGCTGAGCTCCTGAAGTGCTGGCGTCTCCGCGCTGCCGGAGGGCTGCGCGCGTTACCGGGGTGGTGCCCTCAGGATACCTCCTGGGCAGCCAAATTGAACCCTTTCAATGAAACGTATCAATAACGGCTGCACGAAGTTTCCGACACCCCTTGACGGGTCCCCGCCGGCCGCCTATGCTTCAAATCACATCCAACATGAAACGATTCATTCTTCCTTCACCGGACCGTTCGTCAGACAGTTCATCTTGCGCAGTCCAATCAGCCCCAAAGGTGCGGTTACTTTATGCAGCAGACAGACAGCTCCCGGTCCGGCCCCTCCGGGGAAGGGCCGCGGCCAGTACTCTCTCTTCACCACGCGGCCAAGACCTTCGGGCCCGTGGTTGCCCTCGCCGATGGGACCATCGAGATCCAGGCGGGGGAAATCCATGCCCTGGTAGGAGAAAACGGTGCCGGCAAGTCCACCCTCGTCAAGATCCTCGCCGGTCTGCACCACCCGGATTCGGGCGACTTCAAGGTCGGCGGGGAAGGCGTCCAGTTCCGCAGTGTCGCTGACAGCAAGGCCGCCGGCATTTCGGTTATCTACCAGGAGCCCACACTCTTTCCGGACCTGAGCGTTGCCGAAAACATCTTCATCGGCCGCCAGCCCAAGGGCCGGTTCGGCTTGATCAGCAAAGCGGCCATGGTGCGGGAAGCGGGTAAGCTCTTCGGGCGGCTCGGCGTGCCCATCGATCCGACACGGATCGCCGAGGGCCTGTCCATCGCCGACCAGCAAATCATCGAAATCGCCAAAGCCATCTCGCTGGACGCCAAAGTGCTCGTGATGGACGAACCAACGGCCGCCCTCAGCGGCGTTGAAGTGGACCGGCTCTTCGCCGTCGCCCGCAGCCTGCGGGACAAGGGCACGGGCATCCTGTTCATCTCGCACCGCTTCGACGAGGTTTTCGGCCTCTGCGACCGGATCACTGTAATGCGGGACGGCCGGTACATCTCCACGCACCGGACCGCCGACGTGACCGTTGAGCAGATTGTCCGGGAGATGGTCGGCCGTGACATCGGAGCCCTGTTCCCCAAGACGGAGACGGAGACCGGTGACGTTGTCCTGAAGGTCGATTCCCTCAGCCGGGCGGGCGTCTTCCGGGATATCAGCTTCGAAGTCCGGGCAGGCGAGATCGTCGCACTGGCCGGGCTGGTGGGTGCCGGACGCACGGAGGTGGCCCGGGCGGTCTTCGGGATCGACCCCTACGATGCCGGTGACATCAGTTTCGAAGGCCGGAAACTGAAGGCGCGGGACCCCCAGGCTGCCATCGCCGCCGGGATGGGTTTCGTCCCCGAGGACCGCCGCAAACAGGGCCTGGTCATGAACCTTTCCGTGGCGCGGAACGTGACCCTCACGCTGCGGAACAAGCTGGCGACGGCGGGGCTGATCAATGGCGCCGCGGAACGCCGGGCGGCCGTGGACTGGAGCAAGCGGCTGCAGGTCAAGACCGGCTCCCAGGAGCACGCCGTCTCCACGCTCTCCGGCGGCAACCAGCAGAAAGTTGTCCTCGCCAAGTGGCTGGCCACCGACCCCCGGCTGCTCATCATCGACGAACCCACCCGCGGCATCGACGTAGGCACCAAGAGCGAGGTCCACCGGCTCATTTCGGACCTCGCGGGCCGCGGCATCGCGATCCTGATGATCTCCTCCGAACTGCCCGAGGTGCTCGGCATGGCGGACCGGGTGCTGGTCATGCGGGAGGGCCGGATCACGGCTGAGCTCGACCGGGCCGATACCACCCCCGAATCCGTCATGCACGCCGCAACTTCGTCCGCAGGAGGTACCTCATGAGCTCGGCTCTGGACCACAGGAACGTGACCATGCCGGCACCCGGTGCCCGCCCCCGCCGGGGCACACTCGCCTCGGTGCTCCGCCTGCGCGAGCTGCCGGTGCTGATCGCCCTCGCCGTCCTCGTCCTGGTGACCTACCTGATCAACCCGCTGTTCCTCACTCCGCAGGGCGTGAAAGACCTCCTGCTCAATGCCACCATCATCATCATCCTGGCGGCCGGGCAGACCCTACTGATCATCACCCGCAACATCGATCTCTCCGTGGGGTCCATGCTGGGCCTGGTGGCGTTCGCCACCGGGAGCATATTCTCGGCCGTGCCCGGCATCCCGATCATCGCTGTCTTCGCGATCGGGATGGCCTTCGGAGCGGTGCTTGGCGCCGTCAACGGGATCCTGGTGACGCTGGCGAAGGTGCCCGCCCTCGTGATCACCCTGGGCACCCTCTACGTCTTCCGTGGCCTGAACAATGCGTGGGCCGGTGGCAAACAGTTTTTCGCCGGTGACCGGCCGGACGCTTTCGGCGCCCTCTCGGTGGACACCGTGCTGGGTTTTCCGATCATCACGCTGCTGGCCCTCGTCGTCGTGATCGGCGTCGCCGTCTACATGTCCGGAACCCGCCCGGGACGGGACCTGTACGCCATCGGCTCGGACCCTGACGCGGCCACCGCCTTCGGCATCCAGGTGTCCAAGCGGGTCTTCCTGGCTTTCCTCGCCAACGGTGCACTGGCAGGCCTGGCCGGTGTCCTCTACGCCAGCCGCTTCAACTCCGTCGGCGCCACTACCGGCACCGGCATGGAACTGACCGTGGTGGCTGCCGCTGTGGTCGGTGGCGTGGCGATCTTCGGCGGCAGCGGATCGGTGGCGGGAGCCGCGCTCGGCGCGCTGCTCCTCACCACCATCACCAGTTCCCTGACAGCGCTGCGGGTCGACAAGTTCTGGCAGCAGGCCATCGTGGGCGTGCTGATCCTGGCCGCCATCATCATCGACCGCGTGGCAAGCCTGCGCACCGCCAAGAAACTTCGGATAAGCGAGGCCCGGAATGTCTGAAACCACATCGACCAGCACGGCGCCGGCCCCCATGGCGGACAGCACCAAGCCGCTTGCCAGCGAACCCAAAGGCAAGACGGGAGCTGCCCGGATCCTGGCGAGCCGCGACGCCGTCACCATCTACGCGCTCATCGCCTTCCTGCTGTACGCCGCCATCGCCATTCCCCGCTTCGCCTCGCCGGTCACCACCGGCTTCCTCCTGCTGGACGTCATCCCGGTGCTGCTCATCGCCATGCCCATGACGCTGATCATCGTCACCGGGGAGATCGACCTCTCGGTCGCCAGCACCGCCGGGCTGACCAGCGCCCTGATGGGGGTCCTCTGGGCCGGCGGAATGGATATCTGGCTGGTCCTCGCCATCAGCCTGCTGGCCGGCGTGGCAGCGGGGATGTTCAACGGGTTCCTGATCGCCGTCCTCGGCTTGCCGTCGCTGGCGGTCACCATCGGCACCCTGGCGCTCTTCCGCGGCCTGGCCCTGGTGATCATCGGCGACAACGCGGTGGCTAACTTCCCGAAGCCCCTGACCGCCTTCTTCACCTCCAAACTGGGCGGAACCGGCATCCCCACCGTGATGATCGGCGTCGTGCTGGTCATGATCTTCTTCGGGGTGCTGCTGCACTTCACCCCCTTCGGGCGCGGGCTGTTCGCGATGGGCTACAGCAAGGAAGCCGCCGGTTTCGTCGGGATCAATGTCGCGCGCAGCAAGTTCTGGCTCTACGTGGGATCCGGTGCGGTCTCGGCCCTGGCCGGCATCTACTGGACGCTGCGCTACACCAGCGCCCGCAGCGACAACGCCTCCGGCCTCGAACTGGCCGTCATCGCCGCCGTACTCCTGGGCGGCGTGTCGATCTTCGGCGGGAAGGGGTCCATCCCCGGCGTCATTGCCGGAGTCCTGCTGATCGGGACACTGAACTATGCCTTGCGGCTGGCCCGGGTCTCCGACGTCGTGCTGATCACCGTCACGGGCCTGCTCCTGATCTTCTCCGTGGTTGCGCCGAGTGTCGGGGCCGCGGTCAAAGACTGGCGGCACACCCGCCGCGTCCGCCGGAGTTTCAGCCAGAAGGCAGCTTGAACGGCTGCCCTCCCGCTCCTATCCCCACCGTGTCCGCACGCAAGCAATTTGTATTTGCCGCCAAAGAAAAAGGGGAAGAACAATGATGTTGAACCGCAAAAACACAGGCCCGACCGGCCGCTTGGCGTCCCTGGTCGCCGTCACCGCCGCGGCGGCTCTCGCCCTGACGGCCTGCGGCGGCGGCTCCGGATCGACCGGCGGCAGCAGCAGCTCCGCGGCGGGAGGAGGGGGAGGGGACCTCAAAATCACCTTCATCCCCAAGCAGCTGAACAACCCCTACACGGACGTTGTCCTGGGCGGCGGTAAGAAGGGCGCCCAGGAAGCAGGCTTCGGCTCGTCCCAGGTGGTCGGCCCGCTGGAAGCGTCCGCCTCCAGCCAGGTCTCGTTCATTAACGCCGAAACCCAGGCGGGCACGAACGTGATCACCATTGCCGCCAATGACCCCGATGCCGTGTGCACAGCCCTTGGCGAAGCGCGCTCCGCCGGGGCGAAAATCGTGGCCTTCGACTCGGACACCAACCCGGACTGCCGCGACGTGTTCATCAGCCAGGTTGTCGCCAAGGAGGTGGCGCTGATTCAGACCAAGCTGATCTCCCAGCAGATCGGCGGCAGCGGCGAGATCGCGATCCTCTCGGCCACCGCGAACGCCACCAACCAGAACGAGTGGATCAAGTTCATGGAAGAGGAACTGGCTTCCAACCCGGCGTACAAGGACATCAAGCTCGTCGCGAAGGTCTATGGCGATGACAACGACACCAAGTCCTTCCAGGAGGCGCAGGGCCTGCTGCAGGCCCACCCGAACCTGAAGGGCATCATCTCCCCGACCACCGTGGGTATTGCCGCCACAGCGCGGTACCTCTCCACGTCGGCGTACAAGGGGAAGGTCGCGCTTACCGGACTCGGCCTGCCCAATGAGATGCGGCCCTTCGTCAAGGACGGGACCGTGAAGGAGTTTGCCCTGTGGGACCCGGCGCAGCTGGGATACGTGGCCGCCTTCGCCGGCAAGGCGCTCATCGACGGCAAGATCACCGGCGCCGAAGGCGATACCTTCACAGCCGGCGAACTGGGCGAACGCAAGGTCGAAAAGGGCGGTCTCGTGATCGTGGGACCGCCGACCGTCTTCAACGCCGACAACATCGACAAGTACAACTTCTAAACCCAAGCCGGCGGCCGGGCGGGCGCCCTGACAGCCCGGCCCGGCGCCACCCGCCCCGCATTTGACGTTCCCGAGCCACGAGTTCCCTTTTCCATGCCGGAAGGCCCTCAATGAACCAGAAGCAATCAGCCGCCCGGCTCCTGCAGCCGCACCGGCGCCGCCCCACCCGTATCGGGCTGGTCTCCGGCGGCCTGGGCGCCTACTGGCCCCAGTTCCCGGACCTGCTGCCGCAGTTGCGCGAGTCCGTGGCGTACGTCACCGGACGGTTCCAGGACCTCGACGCCGACGTCGTGGACACCGGCTTCGTCTCCGATGCGCAGGAAGCCGCGGCCGCCGGTGAAAAACTGCGCGTCGCCGACTGCGATCTGATCGTCATCTTCCTGACCACGTACCTGACGTCCTCGATGGTGCTGCCCATCGCCCAGCGGACCCAGACCCCGGTACTGGTCATCGACCTGCAGCCCACCGAGGCGATGGACCACGCAAACTTCGACACCGGCAAGTGGCTGGCCTACTGCGGCCAGTGCCCTGTGCCCGAGGTCGCCAACGTCTTCCGCCGGGCCGGTATAGATTTCCGCTCCGTCTCCGGCCACCTCAAGCAGGAGTCCGCCTGGGAGCGGATCACCCGGTGGGTGCACGCCGCCGGTGTCCGTGCCCGGCTGCGCAACGCCCGCCACGGTCTCATGGGCCACCTGTACCCGGGCATGCTGGATGTGGCCACCGACCTGACGACCGTCTCCACCACCTTCGGCTCCCACGTGGAGGTACTGGAATTCGATGACCTGCGCGAACGGGTGAACGCCGTCACCGAGGACCAGGTGTCCGAGCGGCTCGAACTGGCCCGGGACCTCTTCGTGATCGACGAATCCGTCGTCGACGACGACTTCGCCTGGGGCGCCAAAGTGTCCGTAGGCCTGGACAGGCTGGTGGAGGACTTCGATCTGGACTCCGTGGCCTACTACCACCGCGGGCTGGCCGGCGAGCAGCACGAGCGGCTGGGCGCCGGGATGATCCTCGGCGCCTCCCTCCTCACAGCCCGCGGCATTCCGATGGCCGGTGAATTCGAGCTCCGGACCTCCATCGCCATGCTTGCCGCCCAGGCGATCGGTGCCGGGGGCTCGTTCACCGAAATCCAGGCGCTCAACTTCTTCGACAATGTGGTGGAGATGGGCCACGACGGGCCGGCGCACCTCGCGGTCTCCGCCCAGGACCCGCTGCTTCGCGGGCTGGGCGTGTATCACGGCAAGCGCGGCTGGGGCGTCTCGGTGGAGTTCGACGTCCGCCACGGGCCCGTCACAACGTTCGGGATCGGTCAGGACCGGGACGGCAGCTACGTCTTCGTCACCGCGGAGGGTGAAGTGGTGCCGGGTCCGCTGCTGGCCATCGGCAACACGACCTCCCGGGTGGACTTCGGCGGGGACCCGGGGCTGTGGGTGGACCAATGGAGCCAGACCGGTGTCGGCCATCACTGGGCCCTCTGCGTGGGGCACCGCGCGGCCGACATCAAGGCGGCCGCATCCCTGCTGGGCGTCGAACACCGGCACGTGGTGCTCCCGTGAGCCGCCAGCGCGTCTGCTTCCAGCTGCAGGTCAAGCCGGGACGTATCGAGGAGTACACGCGGCGGCATGCTGCCGTGTGGCCGGAGATGCTAGCGGCGCTGAAGAGCTCCGGATGGCACAACTACTCACTTTTCCTGCGCCCCGACGGCCTGCTGATCGGCTATTTCGAAACCGACAGCCTTCCCGAAGCCCAGGCCCGGATGGCAGCCACCGACGTCAACGCCCGCTGGCAGGAGCAGATGTCCGGCTTCTTCGAAGACCTGGACGGGGCCCCGGACGAAGGCTTCCTTCAACTGACTGAAATATTCAACCTCGAGGACCAACTGGCCGCCTCAACGCCCGGCTTCTCCTCCTCCACATCTCAAGGAGACTGACGTGTCTATCCCCACTGACGTTCTGACCACGCTCGAGCAACAACGCATCGAGCTGCCTTCCTGGGCCTTCGGCAACTCCGGCACCCGCTTCAAAGTCTTTTCGACGCCGGGCACCCCGCGGACCATCGAGGAAAAGCTCGCCGACGCCGCCCAGGTCAACACCCTCACCGGACTGGCGCCGTCGGTGGCCCTGCACATTCCCTGGGACAAGTCGGACGATTACGCGGCGCTGGCGGAGTACGCCGCGGGACTCGGCGTGAAGCTCGGGACGGTCAACAGCAACACGTTCCAGGACGACGACTACAAGTTCGGCAGCCTCACCCACAGCGACCCGGCGGTCCGATCGAAGGCTGTCGACCACATGTACGAGTGCCTGGAAGTGATGAACCAGACCGGTTCCAAGGACCTGAAGATCTGGTTGGCGGACGGGACCAACTACCCCGGGCAGGGCAACCTGCGGGCCCGGCAGGACTGGCTGGCAGAGTCGCTGCGCAAGGTCTACGACCGCCTCGAGGATGACCAGCGGCTGGTGCTGGAGTACAAGTTCTTCGAGCCGGCTTTCTATCACACGGATGTTCCGGACTGGGGTACGTCCTATGTGCACTGCGTTGCCCTCGGCGAGAAGGCCAAGGTCTGCCTGGACACCGGCCACCACGCTCCCGGCACCAACATCGAGTTCATCGTGGCGCAGCTGCTGCGCCTGGGCAGGCTGGGTTCCTTCGACTTCAACTCCCGTTTCTACGCGGACGATGACCTGATCGTGGGTGCGGCGGACCCGTTCCAGCTGTTCCGCATCATGCACGAGGTGGTCCGTGGCGGCGGACTCGACCCCGCCGCGGGGGTGGCCTTCATGCTGGACCAGTGCCACAACGTCGAAGGGAAGATCCCGGGGCAGATCCGCTCGGTTCTCAACGTGCAGGAAATGACGGCACGGGCACTGCTGGTCGACACCGCCGCCCTTGAAGCGGCGCAGAATGCCGGAGACGTGCTGGCGGCGAATGCCGTGCTGATGGACGCGTTCTACACCGACGTCCGGCCCGATCTTGCACAGTGGCGGGAGTCCCGCGGGGTTCCCGCCGACCCGATGGCCGCCTTCGCGGCGAGCGGATACCAGGAAAAAATCAACGCCGACCGCCAGGGCGGCCACCAGGCCGGATGGGGAGCCTAAAACCATGACCAACCCAGCTGTGGAACAACTGCTCAACCGTTCCAACCGCCTCGGAGCGGACAAGCGGAACACGAATTACGCCGGCGGCAACACGTCCGCCAAGGGCACCGAAAGGGATCCCGTCACCGGTGAGGACGTCCGGCTGCTGTGGGTGAAGGGCTCCGGCGGTGACCTTGGCACGCTGACCGAGCCCGGACTCGCGGTGCTCCGGCTGGACCGGCTGCAGGCACTCCGGAACGTGTACCCCGGCGTCGAGCGTGAAGACGAGATGGTGGCGGCCTTCGACTACTGCCTGCACGGCAAAGGCGGGGCGGCGCCCTCGATCGATACCGCCATGCACGGGCTGGTGGACGCGGCCCACGTGGACCACCTGCACCCGGATTCCGGCATCGCAATCGCCACGGCTGCCGACGGCGAGGCCCTCACCTGGGAGATCTTCGGCGACAAGGTCGCCTGGGTGCCATGGCGGCGGCCCGGCTTCCAGCTCGGCCTGGACATCGCCGCCATCAAGGACGCCAACCCGCAGGCCATCGGCACCATCCTCGGCGGCCACGGCACCACCGCGTGGGGCGCCACCAGCGAGGAAGCCGAAGCAAACTCGCTGTGGATCATCGAGCAGGCCGAGAAGTACATCGCCGAGCACGGCCGCCCCGAGCCGTTCGGGCCAAAGCTCCCGGGCTACGCCGCCCTGCCGGAACCGGCACGGCGGGCCAAGGCCGCGGCGCTGGCACCGGTGATCCGCGGGCTCGCGTCCGCGGACAAGCCGGTCATAGGGCACTTCAGCGATGACCCGGCGGTCTTGGAGTTCCTCGAGGGGCAGGAACACCCGCGCCTGGGCGCCCTGGGCACTTCCTGCCCGGACCATTTCCTGCGCACCAAGGTCAAGCCCCTGGTCCTGGACCTGCCCGCCGAAGCGTCCGTCGAGGACTCCGTAGCCCGGTTGAAGGAACTCCACGCCGCCTACCGCGAGGACTACCAGGCCTACTATGACCGGCACGCGGGTCCCGACAGCCCAGCCCTGCGCGGCGCGGATCCGGCCATTGTGCTGGTCCCCGGCGTGGGGATGTTCTCCTACGGCAAGGACAAGCAGACAGCCCGGGTGGCCGGGGAGTACTACCTCAACGCCATCAACGTGATGCGCGGCGCGGAGGCCGTCTCCACGTACGCCCCGATCGAGGAAGCCGAGAAGTTCCGGATCGAATACTGGGCCCTCGAGGAAGCCAAACTCGCCCGGATGCCCAAACCCAAGTCGCACGCGACCCGGATCGCCCTCGTGACCGGGGCTGCGTCCGGCATCGGCAAGGCCATCGCCACCCGGCTCGCCGCCGAAGGAGCCTGCGTCGTGATCGCGGACCTGAACCTGGAGAACGCCGAGGCCGTCGCCGCTGAACTCGGCGGCCCCGACGCCGCCGTCGGGATCCAGGCCGACGTCACGGACGAGGCGCAGGTGGTGGCCGCGGTGGAAGCCGCCGTCCTGGCCTTCGGGGGGCTGGACCTGGTGGTCAACAACGCCGGGCTGTCCATTTCCAAGCCCCTGCTGGAGACCACGGAGAAGGACTGGGACCTCCAGCACAACGTCATGGCCAAGGGTTCCTTCCTGGTGTCCAAGGCCGCCGCGCGGGTCCTGATCGAGCAGGGGATGGGCGGGGACATCCTCTACATCTCCTCCAAGAACTCCGTCTTCGCCGGCCCCAACAACATCGCGTACTCCGCCACCAAGGCCGACCAGGCGCACCAGGTCCGGCTGCTCGCGGCGGAGCTGGGCGGGCACGGCATCCGGGTCAACGGCATTAACCCCGACGGCGTCGTCCGCGGTTCGGGGATCTTCGCCGGCGGCTGGGGCGCCAAGCGCGCCGCCGTGTACGGCGTGGAAGAGGAAAAACTGGGCGAGTACTACGCCCAGCGCACCCTGCTCAAGCGCGAGGTCCTGCCCGAGAACGTGGCCAACGCCGCCGCCGTGCTCACCAGCAGTGAGCTCTCGCACACCACCGGGTTGCACATTCCGGTGGATGCCGGCGTCGCCAATGCTTTCCTCCGATGACCGGGAAAAGGGCGGACTCCGGGGGCAGCGTCTTCGCCGCCGTCGATATCGGCGCGTCCTCCGGCCGGGTGATGCTGGGCCGGATCAGGGAGAACGACGACGGGGACCCCGGGGTTTCCCTCGAAACCGTGCACCGGTTTCCGAACGCCGTGGTTCGGTCCGGCGGCGGGCTGCGCTGGGACTTCGATGCCCTGTTCGCGGAAGTGCTCACCGGCCTTACTGAGGCCGCAACGGCGGCAGCGGCACGCGGAGCGCGCATCGCGAGCGTCGGCATCGACACCTGGGCCGTGGACTACGGGCTGGTGGATGCCTCGGGCGCGCTCGTCGCCCAGCCGTACAGCTACCGGGATGAGCGCAGCCGCGCCGCCGTCGGCCGTGTCCATGAGCGCCTGGCTCCTGCGCGGCTGTACGGCACTACGGGTCTGCAGTTCCTGCAGTTCAACACGCTCTACCAGCTCGCCAGCGAAGGTGATCTGCATGGTGTCCAGGCGCTGCTGATTCCGGACCTGATCGCTTTCCGGCTCACGGGTGTGCGGCGGACGGAAGCCACCAATGCCTCCACCACGGGGCTCTTCGATGCCGCCGCGGGTGAGTGGGCCGCGGAGTTCCTGGCTGCCCTGGACCTGCCGCAGGACCTGTTTCCGCCGCTGATCCAGCCCGGGGAAACGATCGGCACCGTCCTGCCGGCCATCGCCGTGCGGACCGGGCTGCCCGCCGGTACCCCGGTGGTGGCGGTCGGCTCGCACGACACCGCATCCGCTGTGGCGGCCGTGCCCGCGGGGACCCCGGATTTCGCCTACATTTCGTCCGGGACGTGGTCGCTGGTGGGCGTCGAACTTCAGCATCCGGTCCTCAGCGAGGCCAGCCGGCTCGCGAATTTCACCAATGAGCGCGGCGTGGACGGCACCATCCGGTACTTGCGCAACGTCGGCGGCCTGTGGCTGCTCAGCGAGTGCCAGCGGACGTGGGCCGCCGAGGGCCTGACGCTGCCGCTCGCCCGGCTGCTGGAGGATGCCGCAGAGCTGCCGCCCGGCGGACCGCAGATCAACGCCGACGACCCCGCCTTCACGCCGCCGGACAACATGCCCGACCGGATCCGCGCTGCCGTCCGCCATGCCGGCGCCGGCCTTGCGGACCGGCCCGCGGAGGTTGTCCGCTGCATCCTGGACAGCCTGGCTGCCGGTTACGCGCGGACCATCCGCGACGCCGAACGGCTCACCGGACGCAGCATCGGCGTCGTGCACATCGTTGGCGGCGGTTCGCAGAACCGGCTCCTCTGCCGGCTGACGGCCGACGCTACGGGCAAACCGGTGGTCGCGGGGCCGGTCGAGGCCACCGCCCTCGGCAACGTGCTGGTGCAGGCACGCGCCGCCGGTGAACTGGCTGGAGGCCTCGCGGACCTGCGGAAGATCGTCGCTGCCGGCACGGCCCTCGAACGGTACGAGCCGGCGGGTTCTTTGCAGGCCCCGGCCTAGGCTTCGGGGGCTGCGTCGCCGGGCTCTTCGTCCGTCCAGGTGACCTGGACCCAGCGCTGGCCTTCGTCGTCCCAGGATTCGGTGTGCCCCAACCGCGCAATATCTTCAAAGGCGACCTCGTGGCCGTTTCGACGAAGCGTTTCGCTGAGTTCCCGGGTGGCCTCCCGGACGGCAGCGTTCACTGCTTCGGGGGCATCGGACTCGACCGGGCGGGAGGCATCGTATGTTGAACTCATGGACCCCATACTTCACGGTCTGCCCGCCATTGGGAACCTTTCACAGCATGCCGTGCTCATCCAGCCTTTCCCTTGCCTCAGGAGTGGACTGGTTCCTCCACCAGGGCGGTGGCGATGCTGTCCGCATCATCCAGCGCCGCGAGGTAGCGTTCGGCGTCGAGGGCCGCGGCGCACCCCGTGCCGGCGGCGGTGATCGCCTGGCGGTAGCGGTGGTCCACGGCGTCGCCGCAAGCAAAGACGCCGGACAGGTTCGTGACCGTTGTGGGGGAGTCGACCTTGATATAGCCGTCGGCGTCGAGGTCCACCTGCCCGGTCAGCAGCTCGGTGCGCGGGACGTGGCCGATCGCAACGAAAATGCCGGTGGCCGCCTGCTCCCGGGTTTCGCCGGTCAGGGTGTCCTTGAGGGTGACTCCCGTGACCTTCCCGTCGCCGTGGATGCCGGTGATGACGGAATTCCAGGCGAACCGGATCTTCGGGTTGTCCTTGGCCCGCTGGGCCATGATCCGGGAGGCACGCAGCTGGCCGGTGCGGACCACGATGGTGACGGACTTTCCGAACCGGGTCAGGAAGGTGGCTTCCTCCATCGCGGAATCCCCGCCGCCGACGACGATGATGTCCTGTTCCCGGAAGAAGAAGCCGTCGCAGGTGGCGCACCAGGAGACGCCGTGGCCGCTGAACTTTTTCTCCTCCGGCAGTCCCAGTTCCTTGTAGGCGGAGCCGGTGGCGAGGATGACGGCCCGGGCCTCATGGGTCTCTCCGGCGCCGGTGACCACCCGCTTGAGGTGCCCGGCCAGTTCGACGGCCGTGACGTCGTCGAACACCACCTGCGCGCCGAACCTCTCGGCCTGCTGCTGCAAGCCGTCCATGAGCTCGGGACCCTGGATACCTTCGGGGAAGCCGGGGAAGTTCTCCACGTCGGTGGTGTTCATCAGGGCACCTCCCGCGGTTACCGCCCCTGCGAGGACGAGCGGGTTCAGGCCGGCGCGGGCGGCGTAGATGGCCGCGGTGTAGCCGGCCGGGCCGGAGCCGATGATGATCAGCTGCTGGGTGCTCGCGGCAGCAGACGTTGGCGTTGCGGTTTTCGAGGATGCGGTGCTCATGGTGGGGCTCCTGTTCCGGCTACTTGGCGGCGGGGATGAGGGACGCTATCAGGCCGCAGCCCATGGTGATCACGACGTCGGAGTCCTTCACGGCCTGCGTGGTGGGAACCTTGGGGATTTCGGCGGACATGTGGAAGAGGACGGACGGCTTTCGGACGGCTTCGGTGCTCATGAGGTTTATCTCCCGGGTGGCGGATCGGGTGGACGGATTAGCGGGAAACGGCGGCTGGGCTGAAGCGGCGCTTGCGGGCCCACAGGGCCACATAGACCAGTGCAACAAGAACGGGTACTTCCATCAAGGGTCCCACGCTGCCGGCCAGTGCCTGTGCGCACTCCACCCCGAACGTGTCGCTTGCCACGGCGATGGCAAGCCCACTCAACGCTCTTGCATACGATACCCCCGGGGGGTATATTGCAGGTGTTGTCAGTGAAGTGGTATGTCCAGGCAGGTGCTTCGCCTCGCCGTCACAGCCGTTCAACCCCAGCACCCATCACTTGTTCAAGAGATTGGAACTGACATGTGCGGAGCAGAATCCCGTCAAGAACTCCCTCTGGTCGTCTCGGCTTCAGGCTGCGGCTGCTGCTCACCGGCCGTCGCCGGCGAATCTCGGGCCACCGTAAGGAGGGGTCATGGACGACCATAACCAGCACCGCCATCATTCCGCGGCGGGCCCCGCGCGAGGCACGGCCCACGAAGCCCCTGCCGCAGGGACCGTCACGGCACCGGCCCGCTACGGCCATGAGGGACATGGTCCAGACGATGACCATGTCGTGCACACCCATGGCCAGCACGCCGGGCACAGCACGGCCATGTTCAAAGACAGGTTCTGGCTCACGCTCGTGCTGTCGGTGCCGGTGGTTTTTTTCAGCCCGATGTTCGGGCACCTGCTCGGCTACATGCCGCCGGAGTTTCCCGGTTCGGTATGGATCCCACCGGTCCTGGGTACCGTCATCTTCCTCTACGGCGGCGCGCCGTTCCTGAAGGGCGGCCGGAATGAGCTGAAAACCCGGCAACCGGGGATGATGCTGCTGATCGGCATGGCCATCACCGTTGCCTTTACCGCTTCCTGGGCCACCACCCTGGGCATCGGCGGTTTCGACCTGGACTTCTGGTGGGAACTTGCCCTGTTGGTGGCCATCATGCTGCTGGGCCACTGGATTGAGATGCGGGCCCTCGGCTCTGCCCGGGGCGCCCTGGACGCGTTGGCAGCCCTGCTGCCGGACGAGGCCGAACGCATCACCGACGCCGGCACCGAAACCGTCCGTGTCACGGAGCTGCAGGCCGGGGACCTGGTTCTGGTCCGCTCCGGCGCCCGGATGCCGGCAGACGGAACGGTGACCGACGGGCAGGCCGAGTTCGACGAATCGATGATCACCGGCGAATCCAAGACCGTGCTCCGCTCCCCGGGGGATACTGTCGTGGCCGGAACGGTCGCCACCGACAACACGGTCCGGGTCAGGGTGGACGCCGTCGGGGATGACACCGCCCTGGCCGGGATCCAGCGCCTGGTCGCCGAAGCGCAGGCCTCATCGTCGCGGGCGCAGGCCCTTGCCGACCGCGCCGCGGCGTTCCTGTTCTACTTCGCCACCGCGGCCGGCGTCATCACCTTCATCGCCTGGACGCTGCTGGGCAACATCCCCGAAGCTGTCACGCGCACCGTCACCGTCCTGGTGATCGCCTGCCCCCACGCCCTGGGCCTGGCCATTCCATTGGTGATCGCAATCTCCACCGAACAGGCCGCCCGGGCCGGTGTCCTGATCAAAAACCGGATGGTCCTGGAGCGCATGCGCACCGTCGACGTCGTGCTGTTCGACAAGACCGGAACCCTGACCAAGGGCGAACCCGAACTCAAGGACTTCGCCACGGTCGGAGGCGTGGACGGGCAGGAGATGCTGGCCCTGGCCGCCGCGGTCGAATCCGACAGTGAACACCCGGTGGCCCGCGCAATCGTCCGGGCAGCACGCCGCCGGAACCTGGACATTCCACGCGCCACCGACTTCACGTCCATGACCGGACGCGGCGTGCAGGCTAGCGTTGGCGGCCGCACCCTCCGGGTCGGGGGTCCGGCACTATTGCGCGAACTCGGACTCACAGAGCCGGCAGAACTGGCAGCCGCGACCCGGACATGGATGGACCGCGGCGCAGCCGTCCTGCACGTGGTGGAAGGGACCCGGATCCTGGGCGCGGCCATCCTCGAGGACGCCATCCGCGAGGAGTCCCGGCAAGCCGTCACCGCCCTGCAGAACCGCGGCGTGAAGGTAGCCATGATCACCGGCGACGCCCGCCAGGTCGCACAGGCCGTGGCCGAAGAGTTGAACATCGACGAGGTGTTCGCCGAGGTCCTGCCCGCGGATAAGGACAAGAAAGTCGCCGAACTCCAATCCCGCAGCCTGAAGGTCGCCATGGTCGGAGACGGCGTCAACGACTCCCCGGCCCTGGCCCGGGCCGAGGTGGGCATCGCCATCGGCGCCGGCACCGACGTCGCCATGGAATCCGCCGGAGTGGTGCTCGCCGGCAACGACCCCCGGGCCGTGCTCTCCATGGTGGACCTGTCCCGGGCCAGCTACCGGAAGATGTGGCAGAACCTCGTCTGGGCCACCGGGTACAACATCATCGCCGTGCCGCTGGCCGCCGGGGTGCTCGCCTTCGCCGGCGTCGTGCTCTCTCCCGCCGCCGGTGCGGTCCTGATGTCCCTCTCCACCATCGTGGTTGCCCTGAACGCCCAGCTGCTGAGGCGGGTAAAACTGAACCCCTCCGAGGTTCATTGACGAGGAGAGCATGAGGTCCGTCCGATGCTCGCCACCGGCATGCCAAGGGCGGCCTCAGGCTTCCGGCCCGCCGTTGACCCGGGAAGCGGTGGCGGGCATGCTGTATCCGTGCATAGTCCGCCTCACGCCGCACCGACCGGAGGACCGTCCATGTCTACCAAGCCAGCGAATCTTTTCGCGCGTTTCCGGCTGTGCTGGGCGGCAGCTGCCGCCGTCATGCTGGTCTTCGCTGCTCCGGCCGAGGCCGCAACGTCTGCCGGTCCGGGCAATGACGTCTCCTGGCCCCAGTGCGGGAAGCCGTTGCCGAAAGGCCAGACGTTCGGCATTGTAGGCGTCAACAACGGGTTGGCAAACAACACCAACCCGTGCCTGAAGACCCAGCTGACCTGGGCCGGCACGTCCAAGGGTGGAACGGGCCAGCCCCTGGTTGCTCTCTATGTCAATACGGGCAACCCGGGCAAGGCGGGCTCGTGGTGGCCCACGAGCAACACCTATGCGGGCACGGCCGTGGCCAACCCGTACGGCGAGTGCACGGCCGGAGCCTACGATGAGGCCTGCTCCTACATGTACGGGTACGCGAAAGCGTACGATGACGCGAACATCCGCGGCATCACCGGCCCTTCTTCCTATCTGTGGTGGCTCGACGTCGAGACCGGCAACAGCTGGTCAACGGACACCGGGGCTAACAGGGCGGACCTGGAGGGCATGGTCGCCTTCTTCGCCAGTATTGGCGCGAAAACCGGCCTTTACTCCACGGGAATGCAATGGGCCCAGATTGTCGGAACCGTCCCTTCCTCAAGCAACCTGTACAAGCTGCCCAGCTGGCTGGCCGGAGCGACCACGCTCACCGCGGCGAAACGCATGTGTTCAGCCGCGCCGCTGACCGCAGGTGGCAAGGTTACGCTGACGCAGTACGTTTCGGGTGGTTTCGATTACGACCACTCCTGCGTCTGAAGGTTCCTGCCGGAGGCGGCAGGCGTGGAGTTTGCACCACTGACGAAGGGGTCCCAGCATGAGCTACAAGTATCGAACCGTCCGGGTCCGCGGCACCGACCTCGTCGGAACCATGGCGCGTAAACACGGGGGTGCTCCGGAGATCTACGAAACCTCGAAGGACCCGAGCACGTCAGTTGTTCCGGTGTACTTCCAGGCAACGGGCGAAATCCGGTTCTTCGACAGGACAATGCTCGAAGATGTTGTGACGGGCTGACCGTACCCGGGACGGTTCAGACGTATTTTGCGAACCAGGCCAGCATGTCGTTCCAGGCAGCCGTCGCCTGCGCCTCCGCGTAGGCGTCGCCGGTGTCGTTGTGGAACGCGTGGCCGACGCCGGGGTAGACAGTGAGCTGGTGCCGCACGTCGGTGGCGTCCAAGGCGTCCCGGAGGGCCGGCATGGCCCCGGTGATCCGCTGGTCGAGTTCGGCATAAGCGCCAAACACCGCCGGCTTGATCGTCGGCACCTTGGCAAGATCGGGGGCGGGGCCGTAGAACGCCGCAGTGGCTTTCAGGCCCGGTATGTCAGTAGCAGCCTGCCACGTGATGCCGCCGCCGAAGCAGTAGCCGTTCATGGCGATCCTGCCCTGGTCCACAAAGGTCTGTGACTTCAGGAACTCGAAAGCGGCGGCAAAGTCGGAGACATGGCGCTGCGCGCCGGCCTGGGTCAGGGCTCCCGGGACAGCGTCCCGGTCAAGGCTCGCGGTGCCGCCCTCCCTGCTGAGCAGATCCAGCGCCAGAGCCGCGTATCCGGCCTTGGCGAAGCGCCGTGCCACGTCCTGGATGTGCGGCGTCAGCCCCCGGTTCTCATGGCAGACCAACACGGCGGGTCCGGCCGCGCTTCCCTCCGGCCGTGCCAGGTAGCCGCTGATCTCGGCTCCGCCGGAAGGGAAGCGGACAGTCGCGGTAGCCAGCCCCGGCGCACCCTCCGGAACGGACAGCGGGCTCTTGGCTCCCGGTACCGGACCGGGGGTTGCAGTGCCGGACTCTGCGGACGAGGCGGGAGTGCTGGGGGTCGGCATAGGGTCGGAGCTGCGGGGGACTTCCTCCGGCGTGCAACCGACCAGCAGCATTGCCGCCGCTGCCGCGGCCATGCTGCCCGTAATGAACGCCACGCGACGCGTGAAGGTGCGCTGAGAAAGAGCACCGGCGCGGTAGTCGTCAAAGAATTCCTCGATCAGGTACTTTTCGAACTTTCCAAGCTGGGTCATTGTGTTCGGCCTCCTGGAGTTTGCCGCAAATCCTCCTCCGAAGTGCGCATTCAGGCAATAGGGCGACCCGCGTTTTCGACACTCCCGCCCGACAGTTTCGCCTGCCTCGAGGTCCAGCCGCGTTGGTGAAGCCGCTCAAAACCGTCCAGCAGCAGATCAAGGGCGAATTCGAACTCGAACTGGTCGTCGCAACCGTGCCCCACCACCGAGTCATCGTCATGCGCCCCTAAGGTGGCAATCGCCAGGACGTTCGGGTACATCGCCGCCATCTGCTGAAGCATGGCGGTGCGGACCTCCGGCGGCACAGCGTCCGGCGTCTGCGGGGCCGCCGCGTCGTCGAACAGCTCCTGGGTGAATCCCCACATGCGCCCGCCGATGGCGTGCATAGCGTGGTGGGTGAGATCGGCAGAAAAGCCGCCTGCCAGGAACATGCCGATGAACGAGTCCATGTAACCCAGGACGGCCGGCGTTTTGTTGGTCCGGGATTCGATGGCCTGCCGGGCCCACCGGTGACGCTGCAGCGTCTGTCTCGCCGAGAGCACCCGCAGGCGCACGGCCCTCTTCCAGTCGGCGTCGCGGACAGCGGGCCCGATCTCCTCGATGAGGCAAGCGACCATTCCGTCAAGAAGTTCTTCCTTGCCCGCCACGTGCTTGTAGAGCGCCATCGGCACCACGCCGAGCTCGTCTGCGAGCCGGCGCATGCTGAGTGACTCCAGGCCTGATTGGTCGGCAAGTTCGACGGCGGTCCGGAGCACCCGTTGCCGGTTCAACGGCGTCCGGCTCGCGGTGTCCGCAGGTGTCATGGCGGCGGCCTTTCTTGGCTATTGTCCTATGGACAGCTCTTTCCTATTGACAAGTGTACGCCGTACACCTACCTTGGAGCGCATAAGGTGTACGCCGTACACCGACGAGCCGAGGACAAGGTCATGACGCTGGAACGAAGCCGCATCCGCGCCGCCGCCCGCCGCTCCAGGCCCCAGTGGCCGGTTCCCGCCGCCTTGATCCTCCTGAGCCTCATCCCGGTCATCTTCGGGGCGCTGCGCGTGGCCGAGCTGACGGGCGGCGCCGCGGTCACCCCGCAAAATGCAAGGTTCTTCGCGTCGCCCGTTCCGGTGGTAACCCACATTGCCAGCGCCACGGTCTTCAGCCTCCTTGGAGCGTTCCAGTTCGTTCCGGCCCTTCGGGGCAGGCGGGGCTGGCATCGCGTAGCCGGCGCCATCCTCATCCCCGCAGGTCTCCTGGCGGCACTCTCCGGCCTGTGGATGTCCGTGTTTTATCCGCTCCCCGCGGGCGACGGCGAAATTCTCCTTGGACTTAGGTTGTTGTTCGGTTCCGGAATGGCGGCAAGCATCGGAATGGGCCTTTTCGCCATCCGCCGCCGGGATTTCGTTGGGCACGGCGCATGGATGACCCGAGGCTATGCCATCGGGGTGGCAGCGGGAACCCAGGCCCTCTTGAGCATTCCCTGGCTCTTGCTCGTCGGCCCTACCAACGAGGTGAGCCGCGCGGTGCTGATGGGGGCGGCATGGATGATCAATCTGGCTGTGGCCGAATACGCCATCTACCGGCGCGCCCGTCAGTCGGCCCGGGGAGCCCGGGCGTTGCGCCGGACGAATCCGTCGCCTGCCGGCGTCTAGAACCGGCTGCGGCCTAAAACGCGGCCTAGAACACAGTGTCCCTGAACGCCGTCAGCGCTTCCACCACCAGCTCGTGGTCCGCCTTCTGCGGCAGTCCGGAAACAGTCACCGTGGCCACGGGCCCGGTTCCTTTCAGGTACAGGGGGAAGGAACCGCCGTGGGCGGCGTAGCGTGACTGATCGAACCAGGCGTTGTCCTCGATCCTTCCGCCCCCGAGCCGTCCCCGCAGGCCGACCAGGAGGGAGGGTTCGGCGTATTGCTCCGCCGTCCGGCTCTTGCGTTCGACCCAGATCTCGTTATCCGCCGTGGCGCCGGGCAGGGAAACGTGGAAGAGGATGTGGGCGCCTCTTCGGATGTCGATGGCGATGGGAAGACTGCGTGTGGTGCCCAGCTCCACGAGGAGCAAGCCGAGGTCGAGGGCGTCGCTCTGGCTGAAGCTGCCGAACTGGAGTGTCGCCATCTCGCGCTCGATGCGGCCGATGAGGGCCCGGAGAGCGTCCTCCGGCTGTTCGGCGGGGGAGTCAGGATCGAACTCGGTGTCCGGTCCGCGGGAGGCGTCGGGCTGTTCCAGGCTCATGAGTGGCCCTTTCGTGGTGGGAGGTTCATCCGGAGTCCGGCTCCTAGCGACCGGTCTCCTGATGGTGCCATGGACATCCGGTACAGCGGGAATGCGAAACCCGGGGGTCCCCCTGTAAACAGAGGAACCCCCGGGCTTGTGGGTGCTGGCGCGTGCTGGCTGGTTAGCTCAGCGTGGCGGTGTCGATGACGAAGCGGTACCGGACGTCCGAGGCAAGGACCCGCTCGTACGCGTCGTTGATCTTTTCAGCCGGGATGACCTCGATCTCCGCACCGAGGTGGTGCTCGGCGCAGAAGTCCAGCATCTCCTGCGTTTCGCGGATGCCGCCGATCATCGATCCAGCGAAGGACCGGCGTCCGCCGATCAGCGCGAACGCGTTGACGGGAAGGGGCTCGGCCGGAGCGCCGACGTTCACCAGCGCGCCGTCGAGGGTCAGCAGCTGCAGGTAGGAGCTGATGTCGATCGAAGCGCTGACGGTGTTGATGATCAGGTCGAAGTGGCCGGCGAGCTGTTCAAAGGTGCTGGGATCGCTGGTGGCGAAGTAGTTGTCAGCTCCGAGGCGGAGTCCGTCTTCCTGCTTCTTCAGCGACTGGGAGAGCACCGTTACCTCTGCGCCCATGGCGTGGGCGAGTTTGACGGCCATATGGCCGAGCCCGCCGAGGCCGACGACGGCGACCTTCTTTCCGTGCCCGGCGCCCCAATGGCGCAGCGGGGAGTAGGTGGTGATGCCGGCGCACAGCAGCGGCGCGGCGACGTCGAGCTCGATGCCTTCGGGGATCCGGACCACGAAGTCTTCCGTCACCACGACGTGGGTGGAGTAGCCGCCCTGGGTGACGGTGCCGTCGCGGTCAACCGCGCCGTACGTTCCCACGTTGCCCTTGAGGCAGTACTGCTCCTCGCCCTTCAGGCAGTTGGCGCATTCGCGGCAGGAGTTGACCATGCAGCCGACGCCCACGCGGTCACCAACCTTGTGCTTCGTCACCGCCGGGCCCACCTCGGTGACAACGCCGGCGATCTCATGGCCGGGAACCAGCGGGTACTGCTGCGGGCCCCACTCGCCCCGGACAGTGTGGATGTCGGAGTGGCAGATGCCTGCGTACTTGATGTCGATCAGGACGTCGTGCGCGCCAAGGTCGCGGCGCTCGATCGTGGTGGGAACCAGTTCCCCGTCGGCGGATGGTGCGGCATAAGCGTTAACGGTCAGCATGTGTCTCCAGTGCTTTTTGTGGTGATGTGCGTCAGGGGTACGCCGTTGGACCCCTATCAAGTAAACAGGGACTCCACGGCGGGCGGGAGTCCCTGCTGATACAGGTACTGCCAGTGCACCTTTCGCACCACCACCATCGGCTGTGCCTGATGCTGGGGCTGGATGGGCACTGCAGGTAACAGTTTATGCCCTGGCTCCGCTAAGGCATGACCTTGTAGAGATCCACGACGGTCTCCTCAGGCTGGGAAGCGAAGCCGCCCTGGATGCCCTGCTGCATCCGGGGCAGGAGGATTCCGTCGCGGAATTTTTCCCAACTCGCCCTTGATTCATGCACCGCCATGATGGTCCAGCCGCCCTCGGACGGACCTGCGGCGTGGAAGATCTGGCCCTCGGGCAGGATCCCCTCGCCGGGATGGACGGCGGCAAGTGAAGCCTCATATTGCTCCTTGGTGCCTCCCGGGAAGAAGTGCACGATTCCGTACGCTGTGGTCTCCATTTTCTCTCCTCCGCCGGTGGTTGGACATGGACTGGACTGGATAACGCCAGTCCTAGGCGCCGGCATTGGACCTGTCAAGGACCGCCTTCTTAGAGACTGGCCGGTGTGGCGGCGGTAGCATTCCGCTATGGCTATCGCGCGCTTCCCAGGTATCGTCATCGACTGCCCCGACGCCGGGGCACTCGCAGCGTTTTACGGCGCCCTGCTGGGCTGGAACACAAAGGTCGACGGCGGCTGGGCCGAAATCCGCCCCGACGACGGCAGCAACTGCATCTCCTTCCAGCAAGTGGAGGACTACCAGGCGCCCCAATGGCCCGGGCAGTCCGTGCCACAGCAGATGCATGTGGACCTCATGGTGGAGGACCTGGACGAAGGCGAGACAGAAGCCACCAAATTGGGAGCCACTAAAGCGGAGACCCAGCCTGGCACCACCTTCAGGGTTTTCCTCGACCCGGCCGGCCACCCCTTCTGCCTCTGCGTGGACTAGCCATACAGCCGGGCCAACTGAAGCTACTGTCTAAGCATGATGTCGGATGATTCAGTGAGGGATGCAAAGCGCAGGTTGCGCGCGGAGGTTCGCCTCCGGCGCCGGACCCGGTCGGCGGGGGAGTTGGGATCGGCAACGGCCGGTCTGACGGAGCACTTGATCGCCCTGGTCCGTGATCGTGTCCCCGCGTTGGTGGGCTGCTACCTTTCCGGTGGGGACGAACCGAACACCCGGCCCTTTCTGGGCTGGGCCGCCGCGAACGGCGTGGACGTTCTCGTCCCGGTGAGCAGACAGGACGGGCTGCTGGACTGGGTACCTGCGACTGAAGGGCCTGAACAGGTTGGCTTGTTCGGCATCTCTGAAATGGTCGGCGAGGTAGTGCCTGCCAGCGTTTTCCAGAGCGTCGATCTGCTGCTTATTCCGGCCGCGGCGGTTGACAGTTCGGGAATGCGAATGGGATGGGGCCGCGGATATTTTGACCGAGCTCTCGCGTCTTTGGAGCAACCGCCTCCGGTGTTCGCGGTCGTTTATGACGAGGAGTTCGTAGACTCGGTGCCCTGCGAAAGCCATGACCGGCCCGTCGACGGGGTTATCACGCCCAGCGCGACCCGAACTTTCTGACCCGGGAACATCTGCCGTGGCCGTGCCCCTTGCGTGGCCGTGCCCGTGCCGGCCGGCAATGTGTGCCCCGTCAGACGGCGTCTGTGGGGGCCGCCCGGTGATCTATCGCGGCCGTAAGCCTGTCGATCCGGTCCAGCGCGGCGTTGAGGTCCTTAACCGTCGCCCACAAGTCCGGGTGCTCGTGGCGGACCTGTTCGAGCGTCGCGCCGGCCGAGGTCAAGGTGGAGAGGTCGTAGCTGACGTTGGTGCGGGCTCCTGTCAGCGCTGCCCTTAGGGCGCCGAAAGCAACCACCACATCGGCGATAAGCGCCGGGTTGCCGTTGTCTGCCAGCCATTGCAGGTCAGTGATGGCAGCGATCGCCCGTTCGCCGAGCAGGGCGGATGCCTTTGCGGCTTCGACCGAGGCTTTTTGGATTGCATCCTCGCGTTCAGGCCCGGGCTCCAGCCGGAACGCGGCCCCGAAAGCTTCGGATGCGGAAGCGTCGTCATCCGCCAGTCGAAGAGCAGCTTGCCGCAGTGTCCGCGCCCGGGCGTGAACATTGTCGAGTTCGGCGCGTTGGTGCTCATCGGCCTCGGTGTATCCGGCCACCATCGACGTCAGCGACGCGCCTATGGCCAGCATTAACCCGGCCCCGGCGCCACCGCCTGGGGAACCCACGGATTCCGCCAACGCCCGTGTCCATTCCTCCACTGTCGAATGTTGGGTAGTCACTGCCTCAGAATCAGCCATGACCCTAGTCTGCCCTGAAGGCGTGCTGCTGCCCGACTGCCGCGCGGTGTGGCGGCCCACCGCGGTGCGTCCATCCCGTTGCGCAGGTACGGCGCATTCCACCTATGGATCGGGCTGTTACCACGTGGTACTTTGACCGTCCTACATCGCTTGCAGGAAGCGATCCAGGAGGAGGCCGAACTCATGAGCGATACCAATTCCGCTGGAGCGAACGTGGACGTCGTGGACATCCTGACCAGTGATCATCAGGACATGATTGCCTTGATCGGGCAAATTAAGAGCTCGCCGGATGGGAGCGAGCGCAGGGACCTTGCCGACACTCTGATCGCGGAAATCATGCGTCATGCTGTCGCGGAGGAGATGTACGTCTATCCCGCGATCAAGGACCACGTGCCCAACGGTCCGGAGGAAGTAGAACACGACAAGAAGGAGCACGACGAGATCGTCAAGCTGCTGAAGAAGATGGAGAAAGCCGAGTCTTCCGACCAGGCGTTCATGGACCTGGTACACGAGCTGGAGAAGCAGCTGACGCATCACGCGAGCGACGAGGAGTCCGAACAGTTCCCGAAGCTCCGCCTTCACATCCCCCGCGAAAAACTCGTCGATATGGGCGAACAAGGTACAGAAGGCGAAAAAGCTGGCACCGACCCGGCCGCACCCGAGCGCTCCGCACTCGGAACTGTTCCATAAGACGGTAGGGCCCGGTGTCGGCATGGTTGACCGGCTCCTGGACAAGCTCACCGGCCGGCACACCGATTCCAAGGGCGACTGACCGCACCGGACCTTCGGCCCATCGACAGGCACAGGAGCCCGGAAATAGCCTTAATCCGTTCAAAATCTGACCGACGATGATGACGGAGAGGTGGCCGACATGGGAGCAGGGGAGAACGTTGAACTGGTCCGGCGCGGATACGAGGCCTTCAACGCGGGCGACATGGACACCCTCAGGGAGTTGTTCGCCGAGGACGCCGTCTGGTTCGCTCCGGGCAACGGCACGCTGTCGGGCAGGAAGGAGGGACGCGAGAGGATCCTGGCGTACTTCCGGGAACTCGGGACACGCTCGGAAGGCCAGCTGAAAGTAACCCTGCAGGACACCTCGACGGCGAGAACTACACCGTCGCCCTGCAACACAACCAGGCAGAAAGCGGCGGCAGGAGCCTGGACATGGAGGGCGTGATCGCCTTCAAGGTCCGCGACGGCAAGATCACCGAAGGTCGCGAATTCTACGTTGACACTGCGCAGGGCGACGCGTTCTGGGCCTAGGTCCTACCGGGACGCCACCAGTTCCGTGGCTGTTGCGTTCTCGCCGGGCTCGTCGGTGCGCTCGGCGTCCGGAGCGTGGGTCCTGCGTTCCTTCAGGAAGAAGACGAGGCCGGCTGCGATTGTGGATGCGGCGGCAAGGGCGAACAGGCCCGGCATGACGCTGCCCGTCTGCTCCTTGATCAGGCCGAATCCGAAGGGTGCCACAAAGCCGCCCAGGTTGCCCAGCGAGTTGATGATGGCAATGGCCGGGGCCAGGACCATGGGGTGCAGGCCGGACTGCGGGATGGTCCAGAACAAAGGTGAGGCGCTCTTGAATCCCATGGCCGCGACAGCCAGGAAAACCAGGGCGATGACGGGGGAGGCGACGGCGGCAGCGAGCGTACCGCCCGCAGCGACGAGAAGCGCCACTGCGAGCAAGGGCCGCTTCGACTTGGCCTTGTCCTGCCACTTGGCCGCAAAGTACATGGCGAACACGGCGCAGACCCAGGGTATGGCGGAGAGGAATCCCACGCTGAGGTCGGTGGTTCCCGGGATGCGCTTGATGATCGTCGGCAGCCAGAACGTATTGGCGTAGATGGACAGCTGGACCGCAAAGTAGATACCGCACAGCAGGAGGATCTGTGGGTTCAGCAGCATCTTCCAGCGGTTAACCGTTCCCTTGCCGGCGGACGAAGCCGCGTGTTCGGCATCCTCGCGCGCAATAGCAGCTGACAGGGCGGCCTTTTCAGCTGCACCCAGCCACTTGGCGTCTTGGATCTTCGCGTCCAGCAGGAAGAACACCACAATGCCGACAACGACCGACAGCACGCCTTCAACCCCGAACAGCCACTGCCAGCCCCGCAGGCCGAGCACGTCGTGGAGGCTCAGCAGCGAGCCGGCAACCGGGCCCGAGATGGCCGCGGCAACGGAGGAGCCGGCGATGAAGATCGCGGTGGCCTTGCCGCGGTGTCCTGCCGGTACCCAGCGGGCGAAGTAGAAAATCACCGCAGGAAAGAATCCGGCTTCCGCGGCTCCCAGCAGGAACCGCAGGACGTAGAACATGGTCTCGTTCTGCACGAACGCCATCAGGAAGGAAACGATGCCCCAGCTGACCATGATCCGGGCCAGCCAGACCTTGGCCCCGTACTTCTCCATCATCACATTGCTGGGCAGTTCGAAGATGGCGTAGGCGATGAAGAACAGCCCGGCCCCGAAGCCGTAAGCGGCAGCGCCGATACCGACATCGGCCTGCAGGTGTTCCTGGGCGTAGCCGATGTTGGACCGGTTGAGCTGGTTGCACACCAGCATGACCAGCATGATGGGCAGCACCCGCTTGAAGAACTTTGTCGTGGCCGAGGCCACGTCCGTGACAGCGGTGTCTACAGACGGCATGGGTAATCCTTTGAATTGGCGAAGCTTGGGGGCCCGGGGCGGTGGGGTTGTGGTCCGCACCACAGCGATTCTCCACTTTATTCGGCGGCAGTAATGCCCGTCCAACACATTATTTGCATTACTGGATGCCTTGCGGGACTCGAAAGCGCTGCCGGAACCCTGACCTCAGCCGTTGCCGGAAGCGGCGTCGCGCAACCGGCGTCGCGAGTTTGCCAGGTGGCTCCGCATTGCGGCTGACGACGACGGGCCGTCCCCTTCGGCGATGGCCGCGGCGATTGACTGGTGCTCCTGCACGACCTGATCGAAATGCTCGCGCGCGTAGTGCTCCGCCCCGCCCAGGAGCCGGGCCCTTGGCATGGCGATCATGGTCTGCCCCAGGGATGCCAGGCAGTCGGAGTAGAAAGGATTGCCGGAGGCCGCGGCAATTGCCCGGTGGAACTCGTAGTCGGCTTTCATGGCGTGCGCCGGATGCGCCGCACTGTCCGTGAAGTCACTGAAGGCCTTTTGAACCGCCTTCAGCTGCCGGTCGGTATGGTTGCGGGCGGCGAGCGCAGCGGCCTCGGACTCGACTCCAATCCGGAACTCGAGCTGCCACAGGCGGTCCTCCAGGCTGGCCACGGTGCGCGTCCCGGCACCCTGCTGCGGTCCGTCCGGCGGCGGGGTCAGCGCAAAGCTGCCCCGCCCCCGTTCGGTTTCCACCAGTCCCTCGGCCTGGAGCCGGGTCAAGGCCGCGCGGACCACCGTCCGGCTGACGCCGAACTCGCTGATCAGGGTGTTCTCGCTGGGCAGCTTCGCCCCCGGCTGGATGACGCCGTCGACAATGCGCCTGCGGAGATCAGTGGCGAGGTCCGCGGTCAGGTTCCGGCTCATGGCTTCAAGGTTACTTGCCGAATTCCACTGACTCTGTCGTCCACGCGCGCGCCTGCTCGCTGAGGGAGATGCCAAGCCCGGGACGGTCCGGAACCAGCATGCGGCCGTTCTTGGTTTCGAGGCGCTCGTTGAAGAGCGGATCGAGCCAGTCGAAGTGCTCCACCCACGGTTCGCGGGGGTAGGCAGCGGCGAGGTGGAGGTGGATTTCCATGGCGAAGTGCGGTGCGAGGCCAAGCCCGCGCTCGTCGGCCAGGGCTGCCAGGCGCAGGAACTGGGTGATGCCGCCCACCCGCGGCGCGTCGGGCTGGATGATGTCGCAGCCGTTGGCGTTGATCAGTCCCTTGTGCTCCGCGACGGAGGCGAGCATCTCACCGGTGGCGATGGGGGTGTCGAGGGCGCGGGCGAGGTCCGCGTGGCCTTCGAAGTCGTAGGCGTCGAGCGGCTCCTCGATCCAGACGAGGTTGAATTCCTCCAACCGGCGCCCCATCCGGAGGGCGGTGGCACGGTCCCATTGCTGGTTGGCGTCAACCATGAGGGGCACGTCCCAGCCGATGTGCTCACGGATGCCGGCCACGCGGCGCAGATCCTCGGCCGTGTCCGGAAGGCCGACCTTGATCTTGATGCCGCCGATGCCCTCTTCCACCGACCGGGTGGCGCGGGCCTTGACCTCGTCCAGGGTGGCGTTGAGGAAGCCGCCGGAGGTGTTGTAGGTCTGGACGGAGTCGCGGTAGGCGCCGAGGAACTTCGCCAGCGGCAGGCCGGCGCGCTTGGCTTTGAGGTCGTAGAGCGCAATGTCGATGGCGGCGAGGGCCTGGGTGGCCACGCCGGAGCGGCCGACGGATGCACCGGCCCAGAGAAGCTTGGTGTAGATCTTGCCGATGTCATTGGGGTCTTCCCCGATGATGCCTTCGGCGACTTCCTTGGCGTGGGCATACTGGGCCGGGCCGCCGGCGCGCTTGGAGTAGCTGAAGCCGATGCCGCTATGGCCCTGTTCGGTGGTGATCTCGGCGAAGAGGAACACGACTTCGGTCATAGGCTTCTGGCGTCCGGTGAAGACTTTTGCGTCGCTGATCGGTACGGCGAGCGGAAGCCTCGCCGTGGACAGCTTTACGTGGCGGATCAGATCAACGCTGGTCATGGTTCTCCCTGAAGTTTCTGCGGGGCAACTCCGCCCCGCTCAGCTTAGGTTACAAGTCTTTCACTTGTATAACAAGTGGATGAGGCGAGCCGGTTCGTATCAGCCCAGCAGCCAGGCGATGGCCAGCAGGGAGCCGGCGCAGAGCAGCGTGGTGCAGAGGATCACGTCGCGGGCAACGATGGTGCCACGGCCGTATGGGGAGGCGAAGAGGAACACATTCTGCGCGGTGGGCAGCGCCCCCATGATGACGATGGCCAGCAGATGCTGCCCCTCGAGCCCGAAGACGAAGCGTCCCAGTGCCCAGGCGATCAGGGGCATGCCGGCAATCTTCAGGAAGGTGGCCACCAGCGATTCGGTGCGCCCGTCGCCTTTTTGGAGCGGGGCCTTGCCCGCCAGGGACAGGCCGAAGGCCAGCAGCACCATGGGGACCGCACCGCCGGCGAGCATCTCTACGGGCTTCAGCAGCAGTTCGGGGACGGTAAAGCCGGTCAGCGCGACGGCCGCACCCAAGCCGGAGGCGATGATCATCGGGTTGCTGAAGGGCTGGAGCAGCAGTTTCCGCCAGGAAATCTTCGAACCCGAGGCCAGGCCCAGGACCGTCAAATAAAACGGTGCCAGCACGAGGATCTGCACCAACAGCACAGGCGCCACATGCTGTGCCGTTCCCACGGCGTACAGGGACACCGGGATTCCGATGTTGTTGGCGTTCGCGTAGCTGCTCGACATGGCGCCCACAGCCGTCTCCGCCAGCGGCCGCCGGAAGAACAGGAAACTCAGCAGGCAGTAAAGCAGCCCCGCTGCCGCTGCGGAGAGCAGCGCCAGCGGGGCATCAGTTCCGAGCGCGGCCCGGATGTCGCTGCCGGCCACCACGGTGAACAGCAGTGCGGGGTTGGTGATGTGAAAGGCGGTTCGGGTCAGGGCGCCCTGGACCTCCGGTCCGAGGACCCGCAACCGGGCCGCAAGATAGCCGACGGCGATGACGGAGGCGACAATCAGTACACCGGTGACAACACCGCCCAAGTTTTCTCCCCCTGCTCTAACGGACCAGGCAGGGCCGCTTGGGATCGAAGGACCAGCCGTCGATGTAGGACTGCATGCCGATGCTGTCGTCGCGGGCGTCAAGGCCGTGCTCCAGGTACAGCTGGTGCGCCTTCTCCAGGGCGTCGCGGTCCAGTTCGATCCCCAGGCCGGGCGCGTCCGGGACCTCGATGGCGCCGTCCTTGATCTGCAGCGGATCCGCGGTGAGCCCCTGGCCGTCCTGCCAGATCCAGTGCGTGTCCAGGGCGGTGATCTCGCCCGGGGCCGCGGCTCCCGTGTGGGTGAACATGGCGAGTGAGATGTCGAAGTGGTTGTTCGAGTGCGAGCCCCAGGTGAGACCGAACTCGTTGCACAACTGCGCCACCCGGACGGAACCGTGCATGGTCCAGAAGTGCGGGTCCGCGAGGGGGATGTCCACCGCGTTGCTGCGGATGGCATGGGACATCTCGCGCCAGTCCGTCGCGACCATGTTCGTGGCGGTCCTCAGCCCGGTGGCACGCCGGAACTCCGCCATGACCTCCCGCCCGGAGAATCGGCCCTCGGCGCCGCAGGGGTCTTCGGCGTAGGCCACCACGCCCTGCATGCGCTTGCCCAGCCGGATCGCTTCTTCCAGGAGCCAGCCGCCGTTGGGGTCCAGGGTGACGCGGGCCTCCGGGAAGCGCTCGGCCAGCGCCGTCACCACGTCCACTTCGGCGTCGCCGGCGAGCACGCCGCCTTTGAGCTTGAAGTCGCTGAAGCCGTAGCGTTCCTGGGCTGCCTCGGCCAAAGCCACCACCGCTTCGGGAGTCATGGCCTCCTGCCGGCGGAGCTTTTCCCACCGGTCCGCCGGCGCCTCCTCCACCAAGTACGGCAAATCCGTCCGGCGGGTGTCGCCGACGAAGAAGAGGTAGCCGAGCATGGGTACGGTGCTGCGCTGCTGGCCGTCGCCCAGCAGTTCCGCGACGGGGACTCCGAGGAACTGCCCGTGCAGGTCAAGGAGCGCGGACTCGATGGCGGTGACGGCGTGGACCGTGGTGCGGAGGTCAAACGTCTGCAGCCCCCGGCCGCCGGCGTCGCGGTCGGCAAACTTGGCCATGACGTCGCGGAGCAGGGAGCGGTAGCGGGCCACCGGCCGGCCGGCCAGGAAGACGCCCGCCTCCTCGATGGTGCCGCGAATCTTCTCTCCGCCTGGCACCTCCCCAAGGCCGGTGCGGCCGTCCGAATCGGTGATGATCACGATGTTGCGGGTGAAGAACGGGCCGTGAGCGCCGCTGAGGTTCATCAGCATGCTGTCGTGCCCGGCGACCGGGACAACTTCGACGTGGGCGATGGTGGGCTGCGTGCTCACGCGTTGACCTCTGCTTTCTCTGCTGCTGCCACTTCTGCTGCTGCTCCTGTGGCGGCGGCATGCACGACGCCGTCGATCCGGCGGTTCAGCTGCCACGGGTTGGCGTCCTGCAACGGAACCGGGAGCAGTTCCTGCGGCAGGTTCTGGTAGGCCACCGGCCTAAGGAACCGGTTGATGGCCAGCGTCCCCACGGACGTGATCCGGGTGTCCGACGTTGCCGGGAAGGGGCCACCGTGGACCATGGCATGTCCCACCTCGACGCCGGTGGGCCAGCCGTTGACGATGATGCGGCCCACCTTCTGCTCCAGGACCGGGATGAGCGGTGCCGCCTCCGGGTAGTCCGCTTCGGTGAGCTGCAGGGAGGCCGTGAGCTGGCCTTCAAGCCGGCTGGCGGCGCCGAGCAGTTCCTCGGTGGTGGAATAGCGGATCACGAGGCTGGCGGCGCCGAAAATCTCCTCGTGCAGGACATGGTTGGACACGAACTCCGCGACGTCGGTGCCGAAGATGGCGGGGCCGGGGGCGTTCTGGGTTGCCCCTGCCGCGCCCTTGCCGACAATATTGACGTTCGTGGCGGAGCCGAGCGCCTCGGCGCCGGCGTTCCAGGACCCGGCGACGCCTTCGGTCAGCATGGTCTGCCCGGCGCAGGCGGATACGGCGCGGCCGACGGCGGCAGCAAAGGCGTCGCCGGCCGCACCGGCGGGGGCAAACAACAGGCCGGGGGAGGTGCAGAGCTGCCCGGAGCTGCCGGTGACGGCGGCGACGTACTGGCCGGCGAGCGCGTCAATTTCTCCGGCATTGCCGGCCAGGGCGCCCGGGAAGACGAACACCGGGTTGAGCGAGGACATCTCGGCGTAGACCGGAATGGGCTCCGGGCGGGCGGCGGCGGTGCGCATCAAAGCGATGCCGGCGGACTGCGAGCCGGTGAATCCGACGGCTTTGATGGCCGGATCGGCGACGAGCGCCTGGCCGATGCTGCTGCCGGGACCGTAGATCAGGGAGAACACGCCGGGGTGCAGTCCGTTGTCGCGGACCGCCTTGGCGATGGCCTGGCCGACGAGCTCGCCGGTGCCGGGGTGCGCATTGTGGGCCTTGAAGACCACGGGGCAGCCGGCGGCGAGGGCGGAAGCGGTGTCGCCGCCCGCCGTCGAGAAGGCCAGCGGGAAGTTGCTGGCGCCGAAGACCGCGACGGGGCCGAGCGGAATCTGCCGCTGACGGATATCGGCGCGGGGGAGGGGAGCGCGGTCCGGGAGGGCCGGGTCGATCCGGACCCCACGGAAGTCACCCTGGCGGACGACGGCGGCGAAGAGCCTCAGCTGTCCCGTGGTGCGGGCCCGTTCGCCTTGCAGCCGCGCGGCAGGCAGGCCGGTCTCGTGGCCCGCCCGGGTGATCAGTTCGTCGCCGATAGCCTCGATGTTCTCGGCGATGGCCTCCAGGAACCGGGCGTGGGTTTCCGGGTCCAGTGTGCTGAAGGAGGGGTAGGCTGCGGCTGCGGCAGCGGTTGCGGCCTTCAGCTGCTCTTCCGTGAGCAGGGTGTAGCCCGGTTCGAGCTCTTCGTTCGTGGCGGGGTTGAAGCCGTACGCCGTCTTGCCGTCTCCGGCGACGGTCTGGCCCGCGATGAGCGAGTGTCCGGTGAGTGTCACGGTGCGTCCTCCTAGGAAACGGTGGCGATGAGGGACTTGAGGTCCGCGAGGTCCTGGGGCGCCAGGTTCTGCAGCGGGGGGCGGACGCCGCCGGCGGAGCGGCCGATCGCATCCAGTCCGCCCTTGACGATGGAAACGGCGTAGCCCTTGGCCCGGTCGCGGATGTCCAGGTAGGGAATGACGAAGTCGTTGAGCTTCTTGTTGACGGCAACCCGGTCCAGGTTGCGGACGTCCTGGTAGAAGTCCAGGGCGAACTGCGGGACAAAGTTGTACATGGCGCTGGAGTACGTGCTCATGCCCAGCTGCAGCAGCGGCAGCGCGAAGGTCTCCGCCGTGGGGAGGCCGCCGAGGTAGAACAGGCGGTCGCCGAGCTTGGCGTAGACCCGCGCATCGTGTTCGAGGTCCCCCACGCCGTCCTTGAATCCGATCAGGTTCTCGTGGCGGTCGGCCAGGGTGGCTACCGTGGTGTCCTTGTAGATGGCGTTCGCGCGGTTGTAGATGATGACGCCGAGGGACGTCGACTGGCAGACGGCGCTGACGTGGTCGATCAGTCCGCCCTGGTCCGCTTCGGTGAGGTAGGGCGGGAGCAGCAGGATGCCTTCGGCGCCGGCAGCCTCGGCCGCGCGGGCATTCTCGACAGCCTGGGCAGTGGAACCGCCGGCGGAGGCGAGGACCGGGACGGTGCCGCCGACTTCCTCGACGGCTGCACGGACGACGCGCTCGGACTCGGCCGGGGTCAGGGAAAAGCCTTCACCGGTTCCGCCTGCTGCGAAGAGGCCGGCCACCGGGAAGCTTGCCTGCCAGGCCAGGTGCTTGCGGTAGTTCTCCTCATCGAACTGCAGCTCGGCGTCGAACGAGGTGACGGGGAAAGAGAGCAGGCCGTCCTTGAGGACGTTCGCCAGTTCCTGGGGTGTGTACTTTGCCACGATGTGGTCCTCCGGATAAGCGCCGAGATGGGCGGGGGTGGTGGTTCCTTCTCAGCGTAGGTTTGCCACCTCATGCCTGTCCAAGTGCATTATTGAATGAATTGATACCTTGCGTGCATTGCATTGCTGTCAGTCCAGATGGAAGTCGATACCGGCCAGCAGCCGCGAAAGCGCCGGATTGCTCACCTTCCGGCTCCAGATCGCGTGGAGCTCAACGGGCTCCCCATGCCCGGTGGCCAGGGGAAGGAACTCGACACCCTGGATGCCCAGTGCCGTGGCGGACCGGGGCACGAAGGCGACGCCGCGTTTGGCTGCTACCAGGGAAACCATGGTCAGGATCTGGCTCACGGTGTGGACCACGTTCTCGTGCTGCACCGGCAGCATGCGGACCACCAGGTCGTAGAAGTACCGCGCCTGCAGCGGAGAATGCATGATGAGGGGCTCGTCCTTGAGGTCCTCGTCCGCGACGGTCCCGCCGCGGCGGGCAAGCGGGTGGCCCGCCGGTACGGCGACCATCATGGATTCGCGGAACAGGAGCCTCGAGTCGAAGAGATCCCTGTCGAACGGGGGCCGCGCCAGGCCCAGGTCCAGTTCCCCCGTCTCCAGGGCCTGGATCTGTTCCCCGGTCACCATCTCCTGCAAATCGACGTCGACGTCGGGGAGGATCGCGGAGATCTCCTCCAGCAGCGGCCCCAGAATGCTGAACCCGCTCGCTGCGGTGAAACCGATCCGCAGCAGGCCGGAGCGGCCCGATGCGATGCGCCGGGCGGTGAGGGGGGCCCGCTCGGCGAGAGCCAGCAGCCGCCTGGCTTCTTCGAGGAAGGCGGAACCTGCGGCGGTCAGCTGCACCTTCCGGTTGTCCCGTTCAAACAGTTCGGTCCCCACGGACTTCTCCAGCTTCTGGATCTGCCGGCTCAGCGGTGGCTGGGTCATGTTGAGGCGTTCCGCCGCCCGGCCGAAGTGCAGTTCTTCCGCCACGGCAATGAATCCCGCCAGCTGGTCAAAGGTAAACATTATGCCTTCCAGGTATCACTCGATGCATATTTGGGCTTAGACATGCATCATAGCCGCTCCCTAAACTCGACACAGCGAACCGGCAGTGACGCGGTTCACATGCTTCCGGGGCTTCGTCCCTGACGATCAATGAGGAGTTTCAATGATGCACTTCCCTTCGCGCCGTGCCGTACTCGGAGCGGCATCGGCGGTAACGCTGCTGGCCTTGACCGCCTGCGGCAACGTCGCCGGCGGCAGCGCCGCTTCGACGTCGAAGTATCCGAACGGACCTGTGAACCTCACGGTGGGCCAGGCGGCGGGCGGCAGCACCGACCTGATTGCCCGCGCCATTTCGGAAGGCGCAGCAAAGTCGCTCGGTGCGCCGATGCCTGTGGTGAACAAGCCCGGCGCCAACGGGGCCCTTGCCAGCAAGGAGGTCGCCGGAAAGCCTGCCGACGGACAGAACCTGGTTCTGCTCAACGCGTCCCTGATCACCATCACACCCCTCGCCGTCACGTCGGAGGAGGCCGTCAACATCGATGACTTCGACGTCATTACCGGGTTGTCCCAGGACGACTACGTGATGGTGGCCAGCCAGGCATCAGGGTTTAAAACCATCAAGGACGTGACCGGCGCGGGACGCAACATCACGTTCGGCACCACAGGCGTGGGGACCGGCAGCCAGCTGGCCCAGACTGTGCTCTTCAAGCAGGCTGACGTGAAGGGAACCGACGTCCCCTTCGACAGCGGCAAGCCCGCCCTCACCGCGGTCCTGGGTAACCAGGTCGAACTGACCACCGTCCAGCTCGGCGAAGCAATGCCGCAGATCCAGGCCGGCAAGGTGACACCGCTGCTGGTCTTCTCAGAAGAGCGGAACTCCTTCCTCCCGGACGTGCCGACGGCCAAGGAATCCGGCTACGACGTGCCCGTGGCCCAGTACCGCGCCGTCGCCGCCCCGAAGGGTACCCCGAAGGAAGTGAAGGACAAGCTGCTCGCGTCCATCCAGGAGACCCTTAAGACCGACACCTACAAAGAGTTCAACAAGAAAAACATGCTGACCCCGAAGGAAATCTCCGGCGAGGAAGTCGTCACGCAGTGGAAGGACTACGCCGCCAAGTACAAGGCCCTGGTGGAGAAGTACAGCATCAGCCTCAGCGGGACGAAGTGATCCCAGTGCCAGCCACACCAGCAGTGCCCGCCGGAGGAGGACGCCGTTCGGCTGCCCCCTCCGGCGGGGACGCCCCTCTTGTTGATACCGACGATGTTCTCGCGGACCTCACTCCGGAACAGCTTGCCGCGCAGTGGGAGGACGAGAAGCCGCCCGCCGCCGGAGCGCTGGCCAGCGCGGCGTCCTCCCTTGTGGTTATCGGCGTCGGCATCGGCGCAGTAGTCCTGTCCATCGCGATGGGCCTGGGCACCCCGGCGGCGCCGCAGCCCGGGTTGTGGCCGTTCATGATCAGTTGCGTCATGGTGGTCCTCGGCCTCTTCCAGCTCATCATCGGGCGGCACAACCGGGACGCGGAAAAGTTCACCCGGATGTCCCTGGCGCCCCTCACGGGTCTCGTCACCCTGGCCGCCATGGTTGCGCTGATGCCGGTCATCGGTTTTGAACTGCCGGCACTCGTCCTGTCCATCATCTGGATGCGCTTCCTCGGCGGCGAAACCTGGCGCTCCACCCTGCTGGTCAGCGCAATCGTCGTGGCGGCGTTCTACGGAATCTTCGTCCTGGCGCTCAACACCTCCATTCCCCACCTCTTCTAGGAGAACCCCGTGGATTTCCTAAATCCCGTCATCAACGGCTTCGCCGTTGTCCTGGAGCCGACCAACCTCCTCTACTGCCTGATCGGCGTCGTTATCGGCATGTTGATCGGTGTCCTGCCCGGTCTGGGGCCCGCGGCAACCATCGCCATCCTTCTGCCGCTCACGTACAACGTAGAACCCGTCACCGCCATCATCATGCTCGCGGGCATCTTCTATGGCGCACAATACGGCGGCACCATCACCTCCGTGCTGCTGCGCCTGCCGGGCGAAGCGTCGTCCGTGGTGACCGTGTTCGACGGCTACCAGATGGCCAAACAGGGCAAGGCCGGCACCGCGCTCGGGCTGGCGTCCATCGGCTCATTCATCGGCGGCACCGGCGCCATCATCGGCTTGACCTTCCTGGCTCCCGTCGTGGCCAGCTTCGCCCTCGACTTCGGTCCCGCGGAGTACTCGGCCCTGGCGCTGCTCGGAATCCTGCTGGTGGCAACCATCAGCAACGGTGCAAAGACCAAGGCGCTCATCGCCGCCGCCGTCGGCCTGCTGCTCGCAACGGTCGGCCGGGACATCTTCACCGGCGAAAGCCGTTTCACCTTCGGCAGCCTGGAGCTTGCCGACGGCATCGACTTTGTGCCGATCGCCATGGGCGTTTTCGGCCTTGGCGAAATCCTCTACAACCTGGAGGAACGCCACCGCGCCGCCAAGGCACCCACCAAGGTCACGAACATCTGGCCCTCACGGAAGGACCTCAAGCAGGCGTCCGGTGCGATCGGCCGCGGCTCGGTTCTCGGCTTCTTCCTTGGCATCCTGCCAGGTGGCGGCGCGACGATCGCCTCCATGGCCTCCTACGCCATGGAGAAGAAGCGGGCCAAGCAGCCGGAGCGGTTCGGCAAGGGCGCGCCGGAAGGCGTTGCCGGTCCGGAAACCGCCAACAACGCGGCAGCGACGTCATCCTTCATCCCGCTGCTCACGCTCGGGATCCCGGCAAACGCCACCATGGCGCTCATGTTCGGAGCCCTGCTGATTCAGGGCGTCACGCCAGGCCCGCAGCTCGTGGACCAGGATCCGGAGCTGTTCTGGGGCGTCGTGAACTCGATGTACATCGGCAACATCCTGCTGCTGATCATGAGCCTTCCGCTCGTGGGAGTCTTCGTAAAGATCCTTCGGGTGCGCGCCGCAATCCTGGCCCCCGTCACCGCGCTCATCACGCTGCTGGGCGCCTACACGATCAACAACAGCATGTTCGACGTGACGCTGGTCGTCGTCTTCGGCATCATCGGCTACCTCATGAAGAAGTTCGGTTTCGAACCAGGACCCCTGGTCCTGGCGTTCGTTCTTGGATCGCTGCTGGAGAGTTCATTGCGGCGTTCGCTGCTGGTCTTCGGCGGCGACCCGGCAGGCTTCTTCAGCCGCCCCATCTCGGCAACCCTGCTGACGGTCTTTGTGCTCGTTGCAGTGTTCCCGGTGATCCGGAACATGCTGGCCAAACGCAAGGCCTCCGCTTCCGGAGCGCCCTCACCGGAACGAATCAAGGAGAAGGTATGAGCATCATTGTCGGTTTCGTCCCCACCCCGGCAGGGGAGGCTGCGCTGACCGCGGGCATCGCCGAAGCGCAACTGCGGAACGAGGACCTGGTGATTGTCAACTCCGCGCGGGAGGGCGCCCTGGTTGACAAGGCCGTGGCTCCCCGGGATGTCCTGGAGGAAGCGTCGCGGCGCGCCACCGCCGCCGGCGTCCGCACTTCGGTGAGGCAGCCGCCGTACCAGCACGACCTGGCGGACGAGTTCCTCGACCTCGCCCGCGAGATCGATGCCTCCTTGATTGTCATCGGGCTGCGGCACCGTTCCCAGGTGGGCAAGTTCATCCTCGGCAGCCACGCCCAGCGGATCCTGATGCAGGCGGACCGGCCGGTGCTCGCCGTGAAGCCGGCAGGGGCACCTTTCTAGGGACCGCCGCGGTCGCTGGAGTAGGCGCTGGAGTAGGCGCTGGAGTAGGCAGGGGCTGAACGGACCGCAAGGTTCCGGTCAGCCCCTGCTGCGTTTCCGGGCTCGGGTTTCCGGATGCAAAAGTTTCCGGCACAGGTTTCCGGGACAATAAAGTAGTGACTTCCGCTCCCGCGCCCGTTGACCTGCTTGGTGCCCGCGGGCCTTTCGATCTGGCTGCCATCGGAGCCGGTCTGACTTTTGCCGCGTCGCTGGGGGAGTTGGCTGCCACGTTGCGGTCGGCGGGTGCCGGCGGGGCCGCCGTGGTGCAGGCCCCGCCGGGCACCGGAAAGACCACCCTAGTGCCGCCTTTGCTCGCGAACTTGGCCGCAGCGAACCTGGCCGCGGCGGGGCAGGGCGGGCGGGGGCGGGACAACGTCCCGCCGCCGCGCGTGGTGGTCACGCAGCCGCGGCGCGTGGCGGTCCGGTCCGCCGCCCGGCGCCTGGCGGCCCTCGACGGCAGCCGGCTCGGGGACCGGATCGGCTACATGGTCCGGGGCGAACGCCAGGCGGGGCCGGGCACCCTGATCGAGTTCGTCACCCCCGGGATCCTGCTGAACAGGCTGCTGGCGGATCCGGGACTGGGGTCAACAGCCGTCGTCGTCCTCGACGAAGTCCACGAGCGCGGGCTGGAAACAGACCTCCTCGTCGGCATGCTCGGCGAGGTCCGGCAGTTGCGAGAGGACCTCACCCTGGTCGCCATGTCCGCCACCCTGGATGCCCCGCGCTTCGCCCGCCTCCTCGGCGACGGCGGCGCCGTCGCCCCGGTCATCGACTGTCCGTCCGCCCTCCACCCGCTGGAGGTCGAGTGGGTTCCCGCGGCCGGGGCCAGGCTGGACGAACGGGGCGTGACCCGGTCCTTCCTCGACCACGTGGCGGACACTGCCGGGGCCGCCCACGCCGCCGCGCGGGCGGCCGGACAGGACATTGACGCCCTGGTCTTCGTGCCGGGGGCCTGGGAGGTTTCCTACGTGGCCGCGCGTCTTCGCGGGCGCGGCGGCGGCCCGGAGGTGCTGGAGCTGCATGGCCAGTCCGGCCCGGCGGAGCAGGACCGCGCCGTTTCGGGGCGTGAGCCGGGCGCCCCCGCGCGGATCATCGTGTCCACCGGCCTTGCCGAATCCTCGCTGACCGTCCCGGGAGTCCGGCTGGTCATCGACGCCGGGCTGTCCCGCGAGCCCCGCCGCGACGCCAGCCGCGGCATGTCCGGACTGGTGACCGTGTCCTGCTCACGGGCTTCCGCCGAACAGCGGGCCGGGCGCGCCGCCCGCCAGGGCCCCGGAAAAGTGGTGCGCTGCTACGACCAGCGGACGTTCGGCGCCGCGCCTGCGCACCAGACGCCGGAGATCGCCGTCGCCGACCTGACGGGCGCCGCCCTGACCCTGGCCTGCTGGGGATCGCCCGGCGGGCGCGGACTGGCGCTCCCGGACGCTCCGCCCCCCGCGGCGATGGCGGACGCCATGGAGGTGCTGGGGGAACTCGGCGCTGTGGACCAGGACGGCTCCGCCACGCCTCTTGGCCGGACCCTGGCAGGGATCCCGGCGGACCCGCGCCTGGCCCGCGCCCTGCTGGACGGGGCCGCCGGCGTCGGCCCGCGCACCGCCGCCGAAGCTGTCGCCCTCGTGGCCGGAGACCAGCGGGCCCCCGGCGCGGACCTGACGCGGCTGCTCAGCGCCCTCCGCGCCGGGAAGGACCCGGCCTCCCGGCGCTGGTCGGAGGATGTGCGGCGGATGGAGGCGATTGCGCGCCGGGAGCCCTCCGGCGCCGTCCCGCCGGCAACGCCGGCACCGCCGGACGCCGCGGACGCGGTTGGTTTTGTTGTTGCCCTCGCCTTCCCGGACCGGGTGGCGCGCCGTGTCCCGGGTGGCGGGCCGGAACGTTATCTGCTCTCGTCCGGTACCCGGGCAGGGCTGCCGGCCGGCAGCTCCCTGACCGGGCACGAGTGGCTGGCCGTAGCCGAAGTGTCCCGCACCCAGGGGCGGGATGCCGCCGGGACCGGGGCCGTAATCCGTTCCGCCGCGCCGCTGGCCGCTGATGCCGCGGAGGCCGCCGCGCGGCAGCTGCTCACCGACGCGGTGGAGGCGCAGTTCAACCAGGGCCGGGTGACGGCCCGGCGGGAGCGGCGGCTCGGCGCCATCGTGCTGTCCTCGACGCCGGTCCGGCCCTCCGCCGAGGAAGGACGCCGGGCCGTGGCCGCCGCCCTGAAGCGGGACGGGCTGGGGACGATCGGATGGTCGACGGCGGGGGACACCCTGCGCCGTCGGCTGTTCCTCCTGCACCGGGAGCTGGGGGATCCCTGGCCGGATGTCGCGGAGGACGCGCTGCTGGCCCGGCTGCAGGAGTGGCTTGCCCCGGAGCTCGAAGCGCTGGCCGGTGGTGCCCCCGCTGGCGGTATCGACCTGGCCGAACCGCTCCGCAGGCTGCTGCCCTGGCCCGAGGCATCGCGTCTGGACGAACTCGTGCCGGAGCGGCTCGAAGTGCCCAGCGGCTCCCGCGTCCGGATCGACTACCCGGAGGTGGGGGATGCGGCCGGCAGGCCCGTGGTGGCGGTCAAGCTCCAGGAGTGCTTCGGATGGGACCGGACGCCCCGGCTGGTGGGCGGGGCCGTGCCGGTGCTGTTCCACCTGCTGTCACCCGCGCGCCGGCCGCTGGCCGTGACGGACGACCTGGCGTCCTTCTGGTCCGGGCCGTATGCCCAGGTCCGTGCCGAAATGCGCGGCCGCTACCCCCGGCACCCCTGGCCGGAGGACCCGTGGACGGCGCCGGCCACCGCCAGGACCAAGAGCCGCAAATAAAAACACCGCGTGCAGCGCCGCCGGGAAGGCGCGCTGCACGCGGTGTGTCGGAAGAGTCCTCGGGTTAGTGCCGAGGGCCACCTGCCCGGACCGGTGCCTGGTTTCCGGCGTCGTCTGCCGTGATCAGGATGTTGCCTTCCGAGATGGACTCGGACAGCACGTCGTGTTCGATCGCGGTGGCCAGCGGCCGTTCCTTGATGAAGCACATGAGCGCCGCCGCCAGCAACGCCAGCGGAACCATCCAGATGAAGATCGGTGTGAGGGCATCATTGTAGGAGGAGATAATGGCCTCCTTAATTGGCGCCGGCAGGGCGCTGACGACGGCGGGGGTCAGGGAATTGGATCCGCCGGGCGCGCCGCCGGTGGCGGCGGCGGGCAGCCGCTGGACCAGCAATTCCGCTAGCCTGCTCGCGAAGAGGCTGCCGACGACAGCGGATCCCAGCGTCGCGCCGATCTGCCGGAAGAAGTTGTTCGACGCCGTCGCCGTACCGACCTCGCGCAGCGGGAAAGAGTTCTGCACGATCAGCACCATGATCTGCATGCTCAGACCCAGCCCCAGACCCATGACCGCCAGGTACGCGCAGATTTCCCACAGGGGTGAACCGGGCTTGAGGGTGGAGAGCAGGACGAGGGCGACTGCGACAAGCACGCCGCCCGCTATCGGCATCCACTTGTAGCGGCCCGTGCGGCTGACCAGCTGGCCCGAGACGACCGAGGCAACCAGGAGCGCGCCCATCATCGGGATCATCAGCAGACCTGACTCGGTGGCGTTGACGCTGAAAGCCATCTGGAGGTATGTCGGCAGGTAGCCGATCGCTCCGAACATGGCGACACCGATGAACAGGCCCGCCACTGTGGCGAGGTTGAAGTTGAGGTCCTTGAACAGGTGCAGCGGAATGATCGGCTCCGCCGTCCGGCGCTCCACGAGGACAAACGCCACGGCGCTCAGGACGGTGCCCGCGATCAGGGCCAGGATGATCGGGTCGCTCCATTCGTACTTACTCCCACCCCAGGTGGCGAAGAGAACGAGGCAGGTAGTCGCGATCGCCAGCAGCACCATGCCGCCCAGGTCCAAGCGCGGCTTACCGGAGTGCCGTGGCAGCTTGAGGAAGAACACGGCACCGGCGAGCGCCAGCAGCCCCAGCGGAATGTTGATCCAGAACACCCAGCGCCAGCCGGGTCCCTCGGTGAACCAGCCTCCGAGCAGCGGTCCCGCGACGGAGGCGATGGCGAAGACGCCACCCATCATGCCCATGTACTTTCCGCGTTCCCGCGGGGGAATGACGTCGGCGATGACCGCCTGCGAGAGGATCATCAGGCCTCCGCCGCCCAGGCCCTGGATGACGCGGGCGGTGATAAGCATACCCATGTCGTTGGCCAGGGCGCCCACCACCGAGCCGATCATGAACAGCACGATGGCAGCCATCAGCAGGGCCTTGCGTCCCATCAGGTCGCCGAGTTTGCCGTAGATGGGCATGGTGACGGTGGAGGCGAGAATGAACGCGGTGATGACCCACAGCATGTCGTTGACGCCGTGAAGTTCACCCACGATCGTGGGCAACGCGGTGCTCAGCACGGTCTGGTTCAGTGCAGCGAGGAGCATCGAGAGCATCAGGCCCACGAAGAGGAGCACGATGTGCTGCTTCCCTTCAGATGGGCCCGAGTCAGGGCCCGGGACGGGAACAGGGGCAGTGGTCACGAGAGTTTCCTTTGCAAGTGGTGGAGGAGGGCTAGGGAGGACCCGAGGTCGTCGGGTTGGACGCCTTTGGCCGGGTCAAAGCCGGCTGAGGTGAGATTGAAGCGGAGGGGGATGCCGGCGATCATGACCAGCATGCGGGCGGTCTCGTCCGGGCCGAAGCCGGCCGCGGGGGCCGACCAGGCCGGATCGGCCGCCAGCAGGCCGGCCACTGCGTAGCAGACCAGCGTCTCGGCCTTGACCATCTGCTCCATCTTGTGGCGGCCCAGGTTCGGGTAGCGGGCCAGCAGTTTCCGGCGGCGGTCCGGATCTGCCCCGCCGATCGCTGACCGCGCCACTGTCATCAGCAGCCGGGATACCTGGTCCAAAAGGTCTTCGGCGGACGTGGAGACCCGGGACAGCTCCTCCGGGTCCACGTGGGGCTCCTGAAGACCGAGGATTGCGTCCTCCTTGGCCCTGAAGTAGTTGAAGAATGTGCGCTGGGAGACCCCCGCGTTCTCGGCGATGGCCTCGACCGTGGTCTGCTCGATCCCGCGCTGCAGCGCAAGCGACGCGGCGGCGTCGTGGAGTGCAGTCCAGGTTTCCGCCTTGCGGCGTTCCCGCAGTGTCCTCGTTCCGGTCTCAATCATGCAGCAAGCCTTGCACGACTGCAAAGTTTTCACAAATGCATGTTTGCAACAGTGCAAACTTACTCCCGCCGTTGTGCCTTGACGCGCAACCCCGGTCCGGCTCCAGAATGAACTGCCACATGTCCTCGGCAGGAGAAGGTAACGAAGGGACCGACCATGACCTCACTCTGGCTCGACACCGCGCGGCAGTTTCCCGTGGATCCGTTCATTCCGGAATCCCGCTATGACGCGGTGGTGGTGGGGGCCGGGATCACCGGACTGGCCAGTGCCCTGCTGCTCGCGCGGTCGGGCATGAAGGTGGCCGTCCTGGAGGCGAGGACCGTCGGCGCCGGCACCACCGGCAACACCACGGCCAAGCTCAGCCTGTTGCAAGGGACTGTCCTGTCGGCGCTGCGCCGCCAGTACGCGCAAAAGGTCGTCAATGCCTATGTGGAGGCAAACCGGGAAGGCCAGGCCTGGCTGCTCCGGTTCCTTGAGGAACGGAGCGTCCCGTTCCAGAATCGCGACGCCTACACCTTTTCCGTGACGGACAGCGGCGCCGAACAGGTGGCGGCGGAACTGAAAGTGGCCAGGGCCGCCGGCCTCGACGTCGAGGAGGCCGCAGACACCGAGCTGCCATTCGCTACCCGTCGGACGGTCACCCTGCGAGGGCAGGCGCAGTTCAATCCGATGGACGTGCTGGAGGCACTCGCCACGGACTTCCGGGAGCACGGGGGCGTGCTGGTCGAGGGCGTCCGGGTCCGGAACGTGAAGACCGGCGCTGACGCCACTGTAGAAACGTACGCCGGCACGGTCCACGCGGACCTTGTGGTGCTGGCAACCGGCATCCCGATCCTGGACCGGGGCATGTACTTCGCCAAGCTCAAGGCGTCACAGTCCTACGCCGCAGCCCTTCGGCTGCCCGACCCTGCCGCCATCCCCTCCGGCATGTACCTCTCGGCCGAGAAACCGGGCCGGTCACTGCGCAGCTACCCTGCCGCCACCGGGGAACTTCTGGTGGTCGGCGGCAACGGACACCAGGTCGGGCGCGAGCCGTCCCCCCGGCGCCGCCTGGATGAACTGCTGGACTGGGCGGTCTCATACTTCCCCGGAGCCGAGGTGACCCATACCTGGTCCGGTGAGGACTACCAGGCAACCAACCTCATGCCCTTCATCGGCAAACTCCCGCGTGGCGGCGGCCGGATCTTCTTTGCGACGGGCTACAACAAGTGGGGGATGAGCAACAGCATCGCCGCTGCCCTCGACATCAGCGCCCAGATCCTCGGCGGGAACCTGCACTGGGCGGACACCATCCACCGGCGCGTCACTTCACCGGCCGGAGCCGCCGCGGCGATCAACCTGAACGCGGACGTGGCCAGGACTCTGGCGCAGAGCTGGGCCAAGGTCCGTCGGGGCGGTCCGGAAGCTGGCGTTCCCACCGTTCCGGCGGAAGGCGAGGGAACGGTGGTTCTGAAGGACGGCAGGCCGGTGGCGGTCTCCACTGTCGACGGCGTCACCTGCAGGCTGTCCGCTGTCTGCACCCACCTCGGTGGGCTCGTCAGCTGGAACGACGCGGAGAAGAGCTGGGACTGCCCCCTTCACGGCTCCCGCTTCTCTGCCACCGGAGAGGTTTTGCAGGGACCTACCACGCGGAATCTTCCGACGGCGGCGGACCAAAAGTCACCGGGCCACTAAGCACCCAGCACCTAAGCGCCCAGGCACCGTCCCGCCGCAGGGCTCCGGCGTCAGGCGTCGCGGCGGGGGCCCTTCGACGACGGACCGCCGCGGCGCCGCAACACCACCGCGGCGGCGGCCAGAACCACGACTACAGCGGCCCCAATCACGTACGGCGCATAGTCGACGCGGGTCTCCTTGGCCTCACGGGTCTCGCCGGTCCCCGGGTCCACCGGCGCCGATGACGAGGCCTTGTCGTCCGGCGTCGGGCCGCCCGACGGAGAGCTGGTCTGGCTGACGAGGCTCGCCACCTGGATTCCCTCCGCCGGCGCGGCCTCAGCCGCACCGGCAGTCAGCAGTGCGGCGGCGCACAGCGCCAGTCCAGCGAGGGCAGTCCTGAAAGTCCGGTGCATCTGTCTCTCCCCAGTCATCTCTGCAGTCAATAAGATCTTCGGCGTGCCCTCCGGCTGGCACCGTGGCCCCGGTGGGCCCGCATGTACCGGGCCGAAGGGCTGCCGATCCAGTAGTGACACTAAGCCTACTGACTACCGGTGTCGATAGCCAAGCCGGCGGCTGCCCGGTCGGCGTCAAGGGCCCCTGGACCATTGTGCAGGGGCCGGGCCTGTGGTTCTCTTCTCCTACGTCTTGCCGCAAAGTCTTGAATGCTACTTGTTCAAAAGGAGCGACCGATCATGGCAGAAGTGCAGCAGTCGCCCACTGTGAACCCGCCGGGTGCGGAAGCCGGCTTTTCGAGCAGGCCGCCCGCGCCCCGGGGTGCACTTGGCCAGATCCGGCAAGCCTTCGAGAACCGGCTGGTCCTGGAGTATCTGGATCTGGCCGAGGCGCTGGCGGTACGGTTCGCGGGCCGTGGCCGGGAACGTGAGGATCTTACCCAGGTCGCCTATCTGGGACTGATAAAAGCCGCGCGGGGCTTCGACGACAGCCGGGGAGGAAGCTTCGCCGCCTACGCCGCCCCCACGATCACGGGCGAGCTGAAGCGCTATCTGCGGGACCGGTGCTGGGTAGTGAGACCACCCCGCCGGGTCCAGGACCTGCGCACCGAACTCCTCCGTTCCGAACCGGAACTGACCCAGCTCCTGGGGCACCGGCCGACATCGGCTGAACTGGCACGCGAGCTGGGCGTACCCGAGAACAATGTCAGGGAAGCGGCGGCAGCCGGCTCCAGCCTCCGCCCTGACTCGCTCGACGTCGTCGACAACTACGGGGAAGGTCGCCCGGCCCTTGCCGAGGGCCTCGCCTCGCAGGACCTTCCGCTGGAGCGGCTTGAGGAACTGATGTGCCTCGACCAGGCGATCCGGAAGCTTTCGGACGATGAGCGGGAACTGCTCTACCGGCGTTACTTCTGTGAAGAAAGCCAGGCAGAGCTGGGCAAGAGGTTCGGCGTCTCGCAGATGCAGGTCTCCCGCCGGCTTTCGAAGGTGCTGGTGCGGCTTCACCAGCTGCTGACATCGGCTGATGCCCATGGTGCCGAGGGCGGGCCGGACTTGCGCACGGCTTCCGAAAGCTCCTGAGCCGTGACGCCCCGTCCCTGGATTGCCGGGCACCCGGTCAAGGTGCGGTGCACCAGAGGGTTTGGCACCCGGCGTTTAGCCCCGGCCCGAACGGGGAACAAGGTGGGTATGGAAAGATCCGGTTTTCCGTCGTTGCGTGCTGTCCTCTTCGACCGGGACGGCACGCTCGTCCACGACGTCCCTTATAACGGGGACCCCGCCCGCGTACGGATCATGCCGTACGCCAGGGAAGCACTCCAAGAGCTGAGGGCGCGCGGCATTGCCACCGGCGTCCTCAGCAACCAGTCCGGGATCGGCCGCGGCCTCCTCACTGTGGAAGAAGTGTGCGCCGTCAACCGCCGTGTCGAGGAACTGCTGGGGCCCTTCGATGTCTGGGACTTCTGCCCGCATCTTGCGGAGGACGGCTGCAGCTGCCGCAAGCCGGCACCCGGGATGATCGTCAACGCCTGCCGCCGGCTGGGAATCGGGACGGCGGATGCGGCTTATATCGGAGATATCGGCATCGATGTGGCAGCGGCGGAGGCGGCCGGATCCCGGGGCGTGCTGGTGCCGACGCCGGTGACGCGGGCTGCGGAAGTCGCCGCCGCCCCCTCGGTTGCAGCCCACCTCGGCGCCGCGCTGGAACTGCTCCTTGATCCGCCCTTCAGTGCGCTTTCCGGGACCGGCTCGTGACGCCCGTCCTGGTGGCCCGGCTGGACAGCGTCGGCGACGTTCTGCTGGCAGGTCCCGCGATCCGGGCGGTCGCCCACGGCCGGCGGGCCGACGGCGGCGAGCCGAACGACGTCGTCCTGCTCTGCGGGCCGCAGGGAGAACCCGCGGCAGCACTCCTGCCCGGCGTCACCGAGGTGTACAGCTGGAGCTGCCCGTGGATCGTGAAGCCGGCGCCCCCGGTGGAGCAACAGCAGCTGGATGCCCTGCGGAGGTTCGTCACGGACTCCCGCATCACTGAAGCCGTTATCCTGACTTCTTTCCACCAGTCGCCGCTGCCCCTGGCCCTGCAGTTGCGGCTGGCCGGAGTCCGCCGGATCACAGGCGTATCCACCGACTACGCGGGCAGCCTGCTGGACATCCGCCTGCGGCCGGGCGAGGACCTCGCCGAGGACCAGCCGGAGGCCGAACGGGCGCTTGCCATCGCCTCGGCCGCGGGCTTCAGGCTTCCCCCCGGCGACGACGGCAAGCTCCGCATCACCGGCTACCCCGATGCGCGTGAGCTCGTGGGCGAGGAACCGTACGTCGTGGTCCACCCCGGATCATCGGCCGCGGCACGGTCCTGGCCGGCGCTGCACCATGCCGCCGCGGTGGAACTGCTCGAGGGGGCCGGGCACCGCGTTGTGGTCACCGGAGGCCCCGGGGAAACCAAGCTCACCGCGACGGTCGCCGGGCCCTCCGCGGTGGACCTCGGCGGACGAACAGACCTGAAGACCTTGGCCGGTGTGCTGGCCCACGCCGAGGTGCTGATCACCGGCAACACCGGCCCGGCACACCTGGCGGCCGCGCTGGGAACCCCGGTGGCCTGCCTCTTTTCACCGGTGGTGCCGGCAATCCGGTGGGCCCCGTACGGCGTGCCGCTGGAGCTGCTGGGCGACCAGGCTGCACCCTGCAGGCTCACCCGCGCCACGGAGTGTCCCGTGCCCGGGCATCCGTGCCTGTCATCGGTGGGCCCGGAGCAGCTGGTGGAGGCAGTGGAACGGCTGATCAGCGGGGTGACCTCGCTGTCGACCCGACGGAAGGTGCGGTACCCATGAGGATCCTGCTGTGGCATGTGCACGGGGCCTGGACGGACTCTTTCGTCCGCGGCCGGCACGAATACCTGCTTCCTGCGCTTCCGGACGGAGGTCCCTGGGGGATGGGACGCGCGGGCCGGAACTGGCCGGATTCCGTCCGGGAGGTGAGCCTGGACGCGGTGGACCCGGACAGTATCGACGCCGTCGTGCTGCAGCGGCCTGAGGAGATTGACGTGCTCGCCCAGGCCCTGGGCCGCCGGCCCGGCAAGGAGCTGCCGGCCGTCTACCTCGAACACAACACGCCCAAGGGCGGCGTTCCGAACTCCGTGCATCCGCTGGCCGACCAGGACGCCATCCCCGTTGTCCACGTGACGCACTTCAACGAGCTGTTCTGGGACAACGGCGCCGCCCCGACGCTGGTGATCGAACACGGAATCCCCGATCCCGGCCATCTGTACACCGGCGAGGTGGCCGAACTGGCCGCCGTCGTCAACGAGCCGGTGCGCCGCGGGAGGGTCACCGGCACCGACCTGCTGCACCGGTTCGCCGCGGCGGCGCCGCTGCAGATGTTCGGCATGGGCGGTGTGGGCCTCGGGGAGGCGACAGGCCTGCCGGCGTCAAGGCTGAGGATCCGCGGGGACCTGCCCACCGCGCAGCTGCACCAGGAACTGGCCCGCTGCCGGGTGTACATCCACCCGCTCCGCTGGACTTCCCTGGGCCTGGCCCTGCTGGAGGCGATGCAGCTCGGGATGCCCGTGGTGGTCCTCGGCACCACGGAAGCGGCCCGCGCGGTACCGCCGGAGGCCGGCGCGATCTCCACCAGCGTCGACGAACTCGTGGACAGTGCCGCGCAGCTCGTCAACGACCCGGAGGAGGCTCGGCGCCGCGGAGGCGTCGCCCGCCGGGTGGCCCTCGAACGCTACGGCCTCCAGGCCTTCCTTCAGTCGTGGGACGGGCTGCTTGGCGAACTCGCCCCGCGCTCCCGGAGGGGCCGGATTCTGATTCCATCGCAGGAAGGGAAGAGCCAGTGAGGATAGCCATGGTTTCGGAACACGCCAGTCCGCTGGCGGCGCTGGGCGGAGTGGACGCCGGCGGCCAGAACGTCCACGTGGCCGCGCTGTCAACGGCCCTGGCGAGGCGGCGGCACCACGTCACCGTCTACACCCGCCGTGACTCCGCAGCACTGCCGCGGCGCGTGCGGATCCTGCCGCGGCTCGAGGTGGTCCACCTCGACGCCGGCCCGGCGGAGCACGTTCCCAAGGACGAGCTCCTGCCCTTCATGGGTGAACTGGCCGACGGGATCTCCCGGGACTGGCAGCGCCGGCCTCCCGATGTGGTCCACGGACACTTCTGGATGTCGGGTGTCGCGGCCCTCGACGCAGCCCGCCGGGCACCATCGGACACCAGGATCCCCGTGCTGCAGACGTTCCACGCACTGGGACCGGTCAAGCGCCGGCACCAGGGCGCCGGGGACACCAGCCCGCTGGAGCGCCAATGGCTGGAGCCGTCCGTGGGCAGATCGGTGGACCGGATCATCGCCACCTGCTCGGATGAGGTCTTCGAACTCAAGGCCATGGGCATCGACCGGCGCCGGATCTCGGTGGTGCCGTGCGGCGTGGACCTGGAACTGTTTTCCGGCCGGGGCCCCGCCGAGCCCAGGACCCGCGCCTACCGCATCCTTTCCGTCGGGCGCCTCGTCCCGCGGAAGGGCGTTGACCTGGTGATCGGGGCGCTGCCGGCCCTGCGGGACGCAGGCCTCGACGTCGAACTCCTGATTGTCGGCGGCGGCGGGAACGCCGCGGCCCTGGCGGACGACGCCGAAGCGCACCGGCTGCTGGAGGTCGCCACGGAATTGGGCGTGCAGGACCGGGTGGTCTTTCGGGGCCAGCTGCCCCGGGACGCCATGGGGGCCATCTTCCGCAGCGCCGACGCGGTGGTGTGCGCGCCGTGGTACGAGCCGTTCGGCATTGTGCCGCTGGAAGCCATGGCCTGCGGCGTGCCGGTGGTGGCAGCGGCCGTCGGCGGACTGCGGGACACCGTGCTGGACCGGAAGACCGGCCTGCATGTCCCGCCGCGGGATCCGGCGGCCATCGCTGCCGCCGTCGCCGCGCTGCTGACCGATCCCGGCCTGCGGCGGGCGCTGGGTTCCGCCGGCGAGGCCCGCGCCCGGACGCGCTATTCCTGGGACCGGGTTGCCGCCGAAACCGAAAGGGCCTACCTGCAGACAGTGGCCGCAGGTGCGGAAGTCCGGCGGCTTGATGCGGTGGAAGGGGCCGTGCTGTGACTCCCGAATCCCCCCTGAGAGACGCCGTGGCCCCGGTCCTGGTGTTGCCCGGGACGGAGGCCACTGCAGGCCCGGCCCCGGGCAGCCGACCGGACTCGGTTGCGGCGGTCCGCAGCCACCTGGACAACGTCCTGCCAGCCTTCGAGTCGCTGCGCAGCCAGTCGTTCCACCTGGCCGCGTGGGGCGAAGAACTGGCCCGCCGGCTGCTCCGCGGCGCGCGCCTGCTGGCCGCAGGCAACGGCGGCTCCGCCGCCGAGGCCCAGCACCTGACAGCTGAACTCGTGGGACGGTTCGACGGCGAGCGCGTCCCCTTCTCGGCGATTTCACTTCATGCGGAAACCTCCGCCGTCACCGCCATCGCCAACGATTACGGCTTCGAGGAACTCTTCGCGCGCCAGGTGCGCGCGCACGCCCGGTCCGGCGACGTGCTGATGCTGCTGTCCACCAGCGGCAAGAGCCCCAACCTGCTCCGCGCCGCCGAGGCCGCTGCCCGGCTGGGAGTCGCCACCTGGGCGCTGACCGGACCGGGGCCGAATCCGCTGGCCTCCGGCTGCGACGAGGCCGTGACCATTGACGGCCCGGCCGCCAACGCCCAGGAATGCCACCTGATCGCGCTGCACGCCGTATGCCGTGCTTTCGACGCCGAGGTCGTTCGACGCGGACGCCAAGGCTCACCGGGCGGGGCAGCGCGATGAACATCGTCGTCGTCGGTGACGTCCTGCTGGATGTGGACCTCGACGGGCAGGCCACCCGGCTGAGCCCGGATGCGCCCGTGCCCGTCGTCGACGTGTCCTCGGCCCGGCGGCGTGCCGGGGGTGCGGGCCTGGTGGCCCGCATGCTTGCCGGCGACGGTCATTCCGTCGTCCTGGTGACAGTCCTGGGCACGGACGATGCGGCCACCCAGATAGAGGAGGAACTGGCGGGGGTCACGGTAGTCGCGGGAGCATCCGGCGCTCCGACCCCGGTCAAGACCCGGGTCCGCGCCCGCGGCCAGGCGCTGGTCCGGTTCGACGAGGGCTGCGCACGCCCACCCGTCCCGCAGGCCACAGCTGCCATGCTGCAGGCGCTGGACGGCGCAGCCGCCATCATCGTTGCCGACTACGGGCGGGGAGTGGCCGCAAATCCGGACCTCCGGGCCGCCCTGTCGCGGCTTGCCGGACGCGTTCCGATCGTGTGGGACCCCCATCCTGCGGGCGCCCCGCCGGTGGCCGGCGTCGACGTCGTCACCCCCAACCTCGCCGAAGCCCGCGCCGCTGCCGGCACCGGGCCGATGGCCGGCACCGTGAACGACGCCGCCGGTGTGCTGGCGGCACGGCTGCTCGGCCGCTGGCAGAGCAAGGCGGTCCTGGTGACGCACGGTGAACATGGCGCCGTCCTGGCGCAGGACCAGGTGCGGACGCCGCTTCCGATCCCGGCACCGCAGACCACCGTCGCCGATCCGTGCGGTGCGGGGGACAGGCTGGCCGCAAGCCTTGCCGTCCACCTGGCAGCCGGGCGCGATGTTGAGGACTCCGCCGCCCTGGCGGTCCAGGAAGCGGCCGCGTTCCTGGCATGCGGCGGAGTGGCCGGGCTGGCCCTGTTGCCCGACGTTTACGTGCCTCTTTCCTCCGCCGCGGACGGGCCGGATCCCGACGCCCTGGCGCTGGCCCGGCGGGTCCGGCGTTCGGGCGGGACGGTGGTCGCCACGGGTGGTTGCTTCGACCTCCTGCACGCCGGGCATGCCCGGTCCCTCGCAGCAGCCCGGCGCATGGGTGACTGCCTCATCGTGTGCCTGAATTCCGATGCTTCGGTACGCCGGATCAAGGGAGCCCACCGTCCCATCATCACAGAGCAGGACCGTGCGGAACTGCTGCTGGCGCTCGGTTGCGTGGATGCCGTGCTGGTCTTTGAGGAGGACACCCCGGAAGCCTGCCTCGATGCGCTCCGCCCGGACATCTGGGTGAAGGGCGGCGACTACGACGTGCGTGACCTGCCCGAGACCGCGTTGGTGGAGAGCTGGGGCGGCCGCTGCCTCACCGTGCCGCACCATGCGGCCCGCTCCACAACACACCTCGCCGACGCGCTGGCCCGGGTCGGTTGAAGCGCGGACCCCTGACAACGCAGCCCAAGATCCCCCAGCGAAAGGAACACCATGAACAACGAGAGCCTATTCCCCGGCCGGGTCCTTGTCACCGGAGGTGCCTCCGGACTCGGCGCCGCCGTCGTTGACGCCGTGCTGCAGGCCGGCGGTACGCCGGTGGTGCTGGACCGGGACCTCCGGGAGGTGTCCGCCGTGAAAGCCATCGAAGTGGACGTCGCGGACCGGGCCGCCGTGTCCTCGGCGGTGCAGCAGGCGGCCGAGGAGCTGGGCGGCCTGGATGCCGTGGTGACCGCGGCGGGGATCGACCGGTGCGGCCGGCTCGAGGACGTCCCGCCGGAGGACTGGGAGCAGGTCATCTTCGTGAATCTGTTCGGCACCGTATCGGTGGTGCGCGCGGCGCTTCCGTATCTGAAGGCATCACGGGGCCGGGTGGTCACCGTGGCCTCGACCCTGGGCAAACGCGCACTGCCGGAGGCTTCCGCCTACTGCGCGTCCAAGTTCGGCGTCGTGGGGTTCAGCCAGGCGCTGGCGGCCGAAACCGGCGGCGAAATCGGTGTCACCACGCTGATTCCCGGGGGCATGAAGACCCGGTTCTTCGACGACCGTGCCGAACAGTACAAGCCCCAGGACGACTCCAGGCTCAACGATCCGGCCAACGTGGCGCGCGCCGTGCTGTTCGCCCTGTCCCAGCCGGCGGGGTGCGAAGTCCGCGAACTGCTCATCTGCCACGCCGAGGAGGGCTCATGGCCCTAACACACCAGGGAGGAAGTCCGATGTCCGCCATCGTCCAGCACGCCCGCAGCAGCGCTCCGGAGCTGCTCACCATCAGCGATCCGCGCAGCGGCGAGCCCGTAGGCAGCCTTCCGGTCGCCCGCCCCCTGGCCATCCGCCAAGCGGTTAACGCCGCCCGGGCCGCGCACCCCGCCTGGTCCGCCACCGCCCCTGCGGCCCGGGGGAGCTGCCTGCGCTCCGCTGCCAGGGCGCTGGCGGCCGCCTCCGCGGAACTCGCGGAACTGAACAGCCGGGAAACCGGCCGTCCGGTGGCCGAGGCGGAGGCCGGGATAGCCGCCGGCGTCGCCACGCTGGAGCAGTACGCGGAGCTTGGGCCGGTCCACCGGGGGCACAGCCTGCGGGGCGACCAGCTGGCCGCCGACTACACGATCGCCGAGTCCCGCGGCGTCGCCGTCCTCCTGACCCCCTGGAACGACCCGGTGGCGGTGGCCTGCGGCTTGATCGGCGCGGCGCTGGTGACAGGCAACACCGTGGTGCACAAACCCAGTGAACGGTGCCCGCACCTGGGCGTCCTGCTGGGCAAAGTCCTGGCGCCCGCCTTTCCGCCCGACGTCCTGATCACGCTCACCGGCGGGGCAGCGGTCGGTACCCAGCTGACCGAACAGGCGGGAGTCTCGGTGGTGGCGCACGTCGGCTCCAGCGCGTCCGGTGCCCGGATCGCGCGGAGCTCCCTGCTCACCGGCGCCCACGTTATCCGGGAAAACGGCGGCAATGATCCGCTGGTAGTGGACGACGACGTCGACCCCGCCTGGGCTGCCGGGCAGGCGGCCGTCGGAGCCTTCAGCAACAGCGGCCAGATCTGCACGTCCGTTGAGCGCATCTACGTGCACCGCGCGATCGCGGGGCCATTCTGTGCGGCTCTGGAGGAGGAGGCCCGGCGCCGGAACCGGGACGGAGGGCTGGCGCCTCTGGTGGACAGTGCGCTGCGCGATGCCGTCCACCGCCAGGTCGCCGATGCCCTGCAGCGCGGGGCGCAGCCGGTGGAAGGGGGAACCCTCCCGGACGGGCCGGGCTCCTACTACCCGGCCACCGTCCTGCTGGACTGCACCGCGGACATGAGCGTGATGGCGGAGGAAACCTTCGGCCCGGTGGCGCCGGTCCAGGTGGTGGACAGCTTCGACGAGGGGCTCCGGCTGGCCGCCGCGGGCCGTTACGGCCTCGCTGCCACCGTCCTCACCGGCAGGATCGCGCACGCCCAGCGGGCCATCGCGGCGCTTCCGGTCGGCACCGTCAAGATCAACGAGGTCTTCGGCGGAGCCCCGGGCGGGGCCGCGCAGCCCCGGGGAGAGAGCGGCAGCGGGTTTGGCTACGGGCCCGAGCTGCTGGATGAGTTCACCAGGGTCAAGGTCGTGCATATCGCGGCCCCGCCCGGGGATGGACAGCCGTGAGCCCCGCCGCCCCGGAACCTGCCGGCCACCGCCGCGGAGGGTTGACCGAGCAGCGCGGGCTGGAAGACTGGCTCCCCGGGGAGCTTGCCGCGCGGGCGCCGTCGGTTGCCGTCCTGGGGGACGTGATGCTGGACGGCTGGTGGTCCGGCAGCATCGACCGCCTGTGCCGGGAAGGGCCCGCCCCGGTGGTGGACGTCCGCCAGCGCAGCTTTGCCCCGGGCGGCGCCGCCAACACGGCGATGAACCTGGCTGCCCTGGGGGCGCGGGTGAGCCTCGTCGGGATCGTGGGATGCGATGACAGCGGTTCGGAACTGATCCGGCAACTGCAGGATGCCGGCGTCAACACCACCCATATCCACCGGGTGCAAGGCGTGCCGACCACCACGAAGACCCGCATCAGCGGTGCCGGGCAGCTGCTCCTGCGCGTTGACGAGGTTGCGCCCGACCTCCCGGAGGAAGCCCTCGCCGCCGTCGCCCGCTCCCTCCCCGGCGCCCTCGAAGCGCAGGACGCCGTCGTGCTGTGCGACTACGGTGCCGGAGCGTTGACAGGCCTGGTCAGGCGGACCCTGCTCGGATTGCTGCAGGGACGCCCCGCGTCACTGCTGGCCGTCGTGGACGCCCACGATCCCCGGCCCTGGGCGCCGCTACGGCCCGACCTGGCCACTCCGAATGCCAAGGAAGCGGCCGCCTTGCTGGGGCTCCAGCTGCCGCACGGCGCGGCCCGCCCCGCCGTCCTGATGGAGCACCGCGCCGCCCTGCTCGAGGCCACCGGAGCGGCCGCCGTCGTGGTCACCCTGGACCGCGACGGGACGGTGCTGTTGCCCGCGTCCGGAGCGGTCCACCGGACGTGGGCGAAGCCGGTCGCGGAGAAACAGGCCTCGGGGGCGGGGGACACCTTCGTGGCTGCGCTGGCGCTGGCCCGTGCCGCCTCGTTGCCTCTGTCCACCAGCGTGGATCTTGCCCAGGCCGCGGCCGACATCGCCGTCCACCGCACCGGCACGTCGGTCTGCAGCACTGCCGATCTGGGCCGCTACCTGGAAAGCTTTGCCGACACCGCCCTCGACGCGCAGGAGCTTGCCCGGCACCTCGCCCGCCACCGGGCGGAAGGCCAGACAATCGTCCTCACCAACGGATGCTTTGACGTGCTGCACCGCGGACACACCCGCTATCTCAACCAGGCGAAGCAGCTGGGCGACATCCTGGTGGTGGCACTGAACAGCGATGACTCGGTCCGGATGCTCAAGGGGCCGGACCGGCCCATCAACACCGTCTCGGACCGGGCAGCCGTGATTGCGGCGCTCAGTTGCGTGGACTACGTGACGGTGTTCGATACGCCCACGCCCATTCCGCTGATCGATCAGTTCAGGCCGGAGATCTACGCCAAGGGCGGTGACTACAGCCCCCAGATGCTGGCCGAAACGGCCGCCGTGGAGCGGTACGGCGGGCGCGTGGCGATTCTCGACTACGTTGCGGAACTGTCCACCACCGCGGTGGTGGAACGCATCCGTGGCGGCGAAGGGGCGGCGCTCGGGGAAGCGTAAGTATTGCCGGCGCCGGACGGCGTGCACCGCGCCCGACGGCGTGCACCGGCACAGCGCGACGGCGAGGGGCTGGGGCGCCGCAATTACCGTAAGCACTTCCGATGGAGGATTGGGTTCATGGTCGATCGTATTGCCGAGGTCTGGGGTACCCGTACCCCGTTCGGACAGGGTCAGCGCTGGCCTGTGCGCGTGGACCAGGTTCTCGCGGAGGGCATTGCGGAAGCGGATGTGGAGCGGTGGGTCCAGTCCGCGTGCGTGTTGTGCAGCAACGGGTGCGGTATCGATATAGCGGTCAAGGGCGGAGCAATGGTCGGGGTCCGCGGGCGGGCTGTGGATATCGTCAACCACGGCCGGCTCGGCCCGAAGGGCCTGTTCGCCAGCTGGCAGGGCGTGGACAACGGGGACCGCCTCACGAAGCCCCTGGTCCGCGAGAATGGCGAGTTGGTGGAGACCGACTGGGAGACGGCGATGCAGCGGATTGTCAGCCGCAGCCGTTCCCTGCTCGACAGCAAGGGCCCGCTATCGCACGGGTTCTACACCAGCGGACAGCTGTTCCTGGAGGAGTACTATGCGCAGGCCATCGTCGGGAAGGCGGGGATCGGCACGCCGCACATGGACGGCAACACGAGGCTGTGCACGGCAACGGCGGCGGCGGCGATGAAGGAGTCCTTCGGCGCCGACGGCCAGCCCGGCAGCTACGTCGACATCGACGAATGCGACGCGATGTTCCTGTTCGGCCACAACATGGCCGAAACCCAGACTGTCCTCTGGGCGCGGGTCCTGGACCGTATCGCCGGCCCTGACCGCCCGAAGCTCGTGTGCGTGGATCCGCGCGAAACCGAAGTCGCCCTGCACGCCGATGTCCACCTCGCCGTCAGGCCCGGGACCAACCTTGCGCTGATGCATGGCCTGGTGCGGGAACTGTTCGTCAACGGGTGGATCGACCAGGACTACATCGACCGGCACACCGTCAACGTGGAGGAACTGCGTGCCACGGTGGAACCCTGGACGCCGGAGGCGGTGGCCGAGACCTGCGGCGTGGACGCTGGTGACGTCCGCCGGGCCGCTGAAATATTCGGAACATCGGCCCGTGTCCTCTCCACGGTGCTGCAGGGGTTCTACCAGTCGTCCCAGGCGACGGCTTCCTCGTGCGCGGTGAATAACCTGCACCTTCTCCGCGGTCTGATCGGCAGGCCCGGGTGCGGAATCCTGCAGATGAACGGGCAGCCCACGGCCCAGAACAACCGTGAGTGCGGGGCTGACGGGGACCTGTCGGGCTTCCGGAACTGGGAAAACCCCGAACACGTCCAGGAACTGGCGGAGCTGTGGAACGTCGACCCGGCGATCATTCCGCACTGGGCGCCGCCCACCCACGCCATGCAGATCTTCCGGTATGTGGAGCAGGGATCCATCGAGTTCCTGTGGATCTCCGCCACGAACCCGGCGGTGTCGATGCCCCAGCTGGCCCGTATCCGGGACATCCTGTCCACGCCCGGGCTGTTCCTCGTGGTGCAGGACCTGTACCTGACAGAAACGGCCCGGTATGCCGACGTCGTCCTTCCCGCAGCCGCGTGGGGCGAAAAGACAGGTACCTTCACTAACGTCAACCGCACCGTGCACCTGTCCGAGAAAGCAGTGGAACCCCCAGGGGAGGCGCGCAGCGACCTCGACACCTTCCTGGATTACTCACGCCGCATGGGCTTCACCCAGCTCGACGGGACGCCCTTGCTGACCTGGCGGGGGCCCGAGGACGCCTTCAACGCCTGGCGCGAATGCTCCCGGGGACGCCCCTGCGACTACACCGGCCTCAGCTATGAGAAGCTGCGGGGCGGCAGCGGCGTCCCGTGGCCCTGCAACGACGAACATCCCGACGGCACTGTGCGGCTGTACGGGGACGGCGTATTCTCCACCGACCCCGGGTATTGCGAAACCTACGGCCACGACCTCCTCACGGGAGCCACAGTCGGATCCCAGGCCTACAAGGCTGCCAGCCCGGCCGGGCGTGCGGTCTTCAAAACCGCCGCCTACCAGCCGGCCCATGAAACCCCCGACGACGAATACCCTTACCGGTACACGACCGGGCGGACCGTCTATCACTTCCATACCCGCACCAAAACCGGACGCTCCCCGCAACTCAACAGCGCTGCCCCCGAGGTGTGGGTGGAGATGTCGGTCAATGACGCCGCCGCCCAGGAACTGGACGAAGGCGACGTCGTCCGTGTGGAATCCCGGCGCGGCTTCATCGCGGCGCCGGTCCGGATCAGTGACATCCGTGACGGCACGGTCTTCGCCCCCTTCCACTATGGATACTGGGACCAGGACGGTGCGCCGGACGGGAAGCACCGGGCCGCGAATGAACTGACCATCACCGAATGGGACCCGGTCTCGAAGCAGCCGGTCCTCAAGAACGCGGCCGTCAAGGTCACGAAGATCGCGGACGGATCTGGCCCGTCCCTGGCTCCCACCACCACGGCGTCGCGGCCGGCCGGGCGTTCAAAAGGGAGGGGACGTGTCCTGCCCACTGCCGGTGGTCCGGCGGCCCAGGCCACGGAAACCATCGCACCGGTGGAACCTCCAGCGGCTGCGACGAAAGAGGAACGGGCATGAAACTTCCGGTCTACCTGGGTCTGCTGCACAAATCCGAGGGGATCCTCGCCGAATCCTTCCGGCAGGTCGCCGTGGGCCATGGGGATGAGCCCGACGTCCACTTCCTTTGCCTCACACTCGCCCGGCAGTGCGACGAACACCAGAAAGCCCTGGCACCCGCCGTTGACCGGTACGGCGAAGTAACCGAGGACGACGAACCCGAACGCCTCCACGCCGAGGGGCTCTCCCGGACGCGGACCGGTCCAGTCGGGCTCCTCAGGGATCTCCAGGACCTCTACCTGCTCGCGAGCCTGGTCGACATCACCTGGACTGTGGTCAAGCAGGCAGGCCAGGGACTGCGGGACTCGGAACTTCTCGCCATCGTGGCCACCTGCGACGGAGAAACCGGCACGCAACTGAAATGGCTGCAGACACGCATAAAACAAGCTGCGCCCCAGGCCCTCATCGCGGCTGGATAAGGCCTGACTGGTCCAGAATCATCAGCATGCTTACAATTAGTCCAGAGCACAAACTATCTGTGTGCTCCTAACTGCGGAGGTCCCACATGAGCAGCTACCATCCTGAAAATGATCCGGCCAACCCGGACCGGGAACAAGTAGGCCACGGCAATCCGCCGGCGGCTGCGAGCCCGGCCGGACGCGAGGGCGCGGGCCGCGAGCAGTCCAGCGGGCAGGGGGCGGACCAGGCCGGTTCCGCCAACCCGGACCCGCTCCAGGGCAACATCACGGGTCTCGAGCCCGGCGGCGGCGTTCCTCCGGGTGAAACGCCGCCCGCCGAGGACCAGATGAGCGGGGACCAGGGCCACGACGAGTAGCCCGCACCGGCTCCGGCCAGAGCGCAGACGACACATTTCGACATGTTGATGTCCGCGGAAATCGCCGCGTCCGTAACATAGGGGAAAAAGCAGGCGAAAGCTTGCCAAGTTCAGCAAGAAGGGCTACAGACTTTGCCACTCGAAACCTTGCCCATCCTCGACTTCTCCCGCTTGAATGCAGGTGCCGAAGAAGCAGACCGCTTCCGGAACGAACTCCGCGAGGTGATGCACGACGTCGGGTTCTTCTACCTGGCCGGGCACGGCGTGCCGCAGGAGCTGACCGACGCGATCCTGGACGTATCCCGGAAGTTCTTCGATCTTCCCGAGGAACAGAAACTCGCCGTCGAGAACATCTTCTCTGCCCAGTTCCGCGGATACACGCGGATGGGCGGAGAGCTGACGGACGGTGCTGTCGACTGGCGGGAGCAGATCGATATCGGCGTCGAGCGCGAGGCCGTACCGCGGGATCCGGCCGTGGCGGACTACTGGCGCCTCGAGGGGCCCAACCTGTGGCCGGAGGCCCTGCCCGAAATGCGCGGCATCGTCTCCGAATGGACCGAGCGGCTGAGCGCGATTTCGCTCACCCTCCTGCGGGCGGTGGCCGTATCCCTCGGTGCGGAGGAGGACGCCTTTGACGACGCCTTCGGTGAACGCGCCTTCCCGATGCTCAAGATTGTGCGGTACCCGGGGGAGTCCGACCCGGAGCCCAAGCAGGGTGTGGGCTCCCACCGCGACGGCGGGGTCCTGACACTGCTGCTGGTGGAGCCCGGTAAGGGCGGACTCCAGGTTGAACACGAGGGCCGCTGGATCGACGCACCTCAGGTGCCGGGAACCTTCGTCGTGAACATCGGCGAAATGCTGGAGCTGGCCACTAACGGCTACCTCAAGGCGACCCTGCACCGGGTGATCTCGCCGCTGCGCGGCACCGACCGGATCTCGCTGCCCTTCTTCTACAACCCGGCACTGGACGCGACGATGCCGGGGCTGGCGGTGGCGCCTGAATTCCAGGACAAGGCCCGGGGCCTGTCGGTGGACCCGACGAACAGCCCGATCCTGGAGACCTACGGCGACAACGCCCTCCGCTACCGGATGCGGGCCCACCCCAATGTGGTGGAGGCGCAGCACAAGGACCTCCTGAAGGGCTAGGGACCTGGAGGTCTGTGCCGCGCGCCCTATTCCATCGGCGCAAGGACCCGGGGTAGCTTGTTCCCCATGGCCAAGGAAGAAACCACACTCACCGTCAAGAGCCCGCAGGGCGAACGCGACGTGCGGCTGTCGAGCCCGTCCAGAATCATCTGGCCGGAACTCGGGCTGACCAAGCTGGACCTCGCCACGTACATGGTGGAAGTCGGGGATGCCTTCCTGGCCGCGAACGGCGACCGTCCGGTGACGCTCCAGCGGTTCGGCGGCAACGTTGACGGGGAACAGTTCTTCTCGAAGAATCCGCCGAAGGGTGCCCCGGATTTCGTGCGCTCGGTGGTGGTGAAATATCCCAGTGCCCGATCCCACCCGCAGATCGTGCTCGACAACGTGGCGGCCGCTGTCTGGACGATCCAGATGAACACCGTGGTGTTCCACCCCTGGGCCTCCCGGGCGGGCGACCCGGACAACCCTGACCAGCTCCGGATCGACCTCGACCCGCAGCCCGGCACCGGGTTCAGGGAGGCCGTTCCGGCTGCGCACGAACTGCGCTCCGTGCTGGACGAGGCCGGGCTGGAGGCGTTCATCAAGACCTCCGGGAACCGCGGCCTGCACGTCTTCGCCCCGATCGAGCCCACCCGGGAGTTCCTCGACGTCCGGCACGCCGTCATTGCGGCGGCCCGCGAGCTGGAACGGCGGATGCCCGACAAGGTCACCACCGCGTGGTGGAAGGAGGAGCGCGGTACCCGGATCTTCGTCGATTTTAACCAGGCGAACCGCGACCGCACCATCGCCGGCGCGTACAGCCCGCGCGCCCTCCCGGGCGCCACGGTTTCCTGCCCGCTCCGCTGGGAGGAACTTGAGGCCGCCGATCCGAAGGACTTCACCATCCTCACCGTGCCGGACCGGCTGAAGACCGCCGGCGATCCCTGGGCTGACATGCACGCAAAGCCGGGCACCATCGACACCCTCCTGGAATGGTGGGAACGTGACCTCGCCGACGGGCTGGGGGAGATGCCGTTTCCGCCGGACTTTCCTAAGATGCCGGGCGAACCGATGCGGGTCCAGCCCAGCCGGGCCCGGGCCAAGGACTAAAGCAGCTGCGGCCCTTTCGGAAATTGATAACCGGGAACTTCACAGGCTTTCTTAAGGGACTTCGGGGGCTGCTGTGATCCGCTGGTGGGACAGTACGAGCATCGGCCCGGCTATCCCGCTGGCCCGGTCAACCAGAAAGCCGGAAACCATGAGCCGGAATCCCTCAACAACTCCGGGCGCGAAGGGGGCAGCGCGCGCCTGCTGGATTGCCATCGCAATGCTGCTCGCCTTTGTAACTACTGCATGCACGCCAACGCCCACCCCGACGCCGCCGCCATCGGCGACGACCAACGGCGCAGGGACCCCCGGGCATGTCTTCATCGTCAACCTCGAGAACAAGGGCTATGAAAAGGTCTGGGGTGCCGGTTCTGCGGCCCCGTACTTGTCGGCCACCCTTCGCAAGCAGGGCGTACTGCTCTCGCAATACTACGGCATCGCCCACCACTCCAACCCGAACTATCTCGCGCAGATCTCCGGGCAGGCGTCGAATGCCATGACCCGGGACGACTGCCCGACGTACGCGCCGTTCAGCCAGACGGGTGTCGTGTCCCCGGGCCAGGTCGAGGGCACCGGCTGTGTCTATCCGGCGTCGGTGCCTACCCTTGCGGGCCAGCTCAGTGCGGCGGGAAAGCGCTGGAAAGGCTATATGGAGGACATGAAAAGCCCCTGCCGTCATCCGGGGCTCGGCGCCAAGGACGCCTCCCAGGATGCGAAGGCGGGTGACCAGTACGCCACCCGCCACAACCCGTTTGTCTACTTCCAGGAGATTACATCCTCCCCGGACTGCAAGGCCGACGTCGTCGACTACAGCGAACTCGAGGGCGACCTGCGGTCGCTCGACACCACGCCAGCCCTTGCCTATATCACCCCCAACCTGTGCAACGACGGACACGACGATCCCTGCGTCGACGGAAGCCCCGGCGGGCTGGCCCGCGCCGACGCCTGGCTCGCCCGGGAGGTTCCGCAGATCCTGGACTCGCCGGCGTTCAAGCAGGACGGGATGCTCGTCATCACCTTTGATGAGTCCGAGGGCAACACCGGCGGCCCGTCAGGAATACCCGGCGGCACGGCCGGCGGGCGGATCGGTGCCCTGGTGCTCTCGCCGCTGATCAGGGGCGGCACGACGTCGGACCGGCTCTACAACCATTTCAGCCTGCTGGCTACGGTTGAGGACGCCTTTTCCCTGCCCCGGCTGGGTTATGCCGCGGCGGCGGGCCTCAACAGCTTCGGTGACGACGTCTTCAACGCCCGGCCGTGACCGCCTGTCAGCGGACCGCTTGTCAGCGGACGGCCTCTCAGTGGACGGCGCGGAGCACCACCCGGGCGGCAAACCCGACGGCGCAGACCAGCGGCATCAGCGCGGCAAGCACGGCCACGGTGTTGGGACGGAACGCCACGCGCCCGCTCCTGTCCCGGCCGTACACGCCGAGCGGAAGCACGAACCCGCCGCCTCCGCCGCCTGCGGCAGCGGCGTCGCTGCTGGTCCCGGCCCCGGGGCTCCCTGTCCCGCCTTCGGAAGTGCCACCGCCTCCGAACCCGAAGGACACGAGGGCCACGGGAATCAGTTCCTCCCCGTCCACCCGCACGGCCGGGCCGTACGCCCGCGACACACCCACGTTCTTAAACGCCTCGGCGAGAGACGACAGAGCCTCTGACATACCAGCCACCATAGGCACTGCGCGTACGGGGCACCAGACCCACCCACTCGCCCCGCCCGCCGGAGTGCGTAGGCAGGGCCGTCGGTCCCCTTTCCGAAGGCGGGACCGGCGCATAGATTAGGGCGAGGAAAGCGATTGGACGAGAGGTTTGGGACGTGGGAAGAAAAACAGACGCCGCATCGCGGCTGGCCGCCGCGCTGGCCATTGTCCTTGGCACCTCCGAGATCCCCCTGCGGCTGCGGGCCTGGGACGGGTCGGAGGCGGGGCCGGCGGGAGCGCCGCTCATCGTGTTCAGGTCACGGCGGGCCCTGCGCCGGATCCTGTGGTCGCCGGGGCAGCTGGGCCTCAGCAGGGCGTACGTGTCCGGGGATATCGATGCTCCCGACGACGTTTTCGCGTCCTTCTCCGCCTTGAGCTCTGCCGGCAAGTTGGCGGAGCCCGGACCGTTCCGCAGGCCCACTGTCCGCGAGCTTGCTTTCCTGGTGGGGACGGCGGTCCGGCTTGGGGCGCTGGGGCCGAACCCGGCGCCGCCGCCGGAAGAAGCAAGGATCGTCCGCGCGGGCCGTCGCCACTCCAAGAAACGGGACGCTGCGGCCATCTCCCATCATTATGACGTGGGCAACGACTTCTACGGCCTTGTCCTGGGCCCGTCCATGGTTTACTCCTGTGCGGTCTGGGATTCCGAGGACACCGGGCTTGAAGCTGCCCAAGAGGCCAAGATCGATCTGGTTTGCCGCAAGCTGGGCCTTCGGCCGGGCATGCGGGTGCTCGACGTCGGTTGCGGATGGGGCAGCTTCGCGCTGCACGCGGCCCAGCGCTACGGCGCCGACGTCGTCGGGGTCACCCTTTCCACCGAGCAGGCCGCGCTGGCGGGCAAGCGGGTGGCCGACGCCGGCCTGACCGACCGGATCGAGATCCGGGTGCAGGACTACCGCGACGTCGAGGACGGCCCGTTCGATGCCATCAGTTCCATCGGCATGTCCGAGCATGTCGGCGGAGAACAGATGCCCGCCTACGTCTCCCGGCTGCACGGGCTCCTCCGTCCCGGCGGCCGACTGCTGAACCACGCCATCTCCTGGAATGCCGGCCCCACCGACCCGGACCCGGACTCCTTCATCCCGCGCTATGTCTTCCCCGACGGCGAGATGCTCAGCCTCGCTGAAACGGTCACGGCCCTGGAAGGCGGCGGCTTCGAGGTCCTTGACGTCGAGGCGCTGCGCCGCCACTACGCGCTCACCCTCCGGGCGTGGGTCCGGAACCTGGAGGACCACTGGGAGGAAGCGGTGGATATCGTGGGCGCGGGACGGGCCCGGGTCTGGCGGCTGTACATGGCCGCCAGCGCCCTGGGCTTCGAAACGGGACTCACGGGGGTTAACCAGGTACTGGTGCAGAAGGCCGGCGGCGCCGAACCGCCCCTGCGCCGGACTGACTGGATCTAGCTGCGCGCTTTCAGAAAGGAAGCGACGGCGCCCGCCAGGGAGGCGCCGACGTCCTCGGGGGCCCGCTTAAGGCCAGCGACGTCGAACGTGTGGCCGCCGCCCTCGCACCACTCCACTGTCGCGGAGGGCCCGATGCGGGCAACCACTGACTCGAGCAGTGCGGGCGTTGCAAAAGCATCCCGCGTCCCCTGAAGGAAGAGCATCGGCAGGGTCAGGCCGTAGAGGTGCCCGTCCCGCAGCTTCTCCGGCTTGCCCGGTGGATGCAGGGGATAGCCGAGATAGACCAGCCCCGCCGCGGCCATGCCCTCGGCGACGGCCATCGACGCCATGCGGCCGCCGAAGGATTTGCCGCCGGCCCAGACGGGCTCTCCGCCGGAGCGGGCAGCGGCTTCGGCCATGGCGGCCCGCCACGCCGCGATCGCGGCCGGCGGCCTGTCCGGGAACTTCTTCCCCGCCTCGCGGTACGGAAAGTTGAAGCGGAGCGTGGCGACGGACTTGCCGTTCAAGGCACGTGTGAAGCCAACCAGGAAGGGATGGTCCATGCCGGTGCCGGCGCCGTGGGCGACAACGAGCGTGGCGAACGCGTCAGCCGGCCGGGCATAGAGGGCGGAGACCCTCGCATCGCCGACGACGACGGAAACCGGGGACTCGGGTGTGGGCATGACTCCATTCTGCCGTCTGCGGTGGCCGGGGCTGTGCAGCCCTCAGTGGAGGGGGCTGGCGGGGTGGGAACCGGGGTGGGAACCGGGGCCGGACTCACCGGCGGCCTCTGCCCCGCGGGAGACGAACCTCTCCACCCGGCGGTCCGGAATCAGCCAGATCGCTGCGACGACGGCGTAGACAGCGACGCCGAGCGCCGGGTGCACCAGGCTGACACCCATCCCCACCAGATAAAGAACGGGCGAGGCCTTGCCCTTCCAGTCCCGCCCCATTGCCAGGGCCAGCGGGCCATCCCGGCCTTGCCGCCGGAGAAGCGTCGTCTTGAGGATGTAGAAGGCAATTGCGGCAAGCAGCAGATTCAGCCCGTAGACGAGCACCGGAACCTCGGCCAGATCGCCCGTGTTCATCCAGCGGGTGGTAAAGGGCAGCAGCGACAGCCAGAACAGCAGATGCAGGTTGGCCCAGAGGATCCCGCCGCTGATCCTCCCGGCGAGGTGCAGCATGTGGTGGTGGTTGTTCCAGTAGATCCCCACGTAGGCAAAGCTCAGCACATAGCTGAGGAAGGTCGGCACCTCCTCCAGCAGAGCGTGCCAGGTGGGCTCCGTGGGGACGTGGAGCTCCAGGACCATGATGGTGATGATGATGGCGAGCACGCCGTCGCTGAAGGCTTCGAGCCGGTTCTTGTTCATCGCATGCTTTCATCCTGGATTATCGCTCGAGTCTACGCTGGCGCTCCCGATTCCCCGTGGACCTGGCTGACACACCGGGTCACTGAGGCCGTCTTGTGTCCGGAGTCCGGCCCGGGTTACGTTGAATACTCAGCAAGCTTAGTAGTTGGCGAGCTCAGTAGTTGGCGAGCTCGGTAGTTAACGTCTTCCCGAAGGAGTTCAAATGAGAGCACTAACCTGGCAGGGCAAAAGATCTGTACGCGTAGAGAACGTGCCTGATCCGGTGATCCAGGAGCCGACGGATGCCATCGTGCGGATCACGTCCTCGGCAATCTGCGGCTCTGACCTCCACCTGTACGAGGTCCTGGGGCCGTACATGCAGGCCGGCGACATCCTGGGCCACGAGCCGATGGGGATCGTGCAGGAGGTCGGGGCCGACGTGCGGAACCTCCAGCCCGGTGACCGGGTGGTCATTCCGTTCAACATCTCGTGCGGACACTGCTGGATGTGCAAGCAGGGCCTACAGTCCCAGTGCGAGACCACGCAGGTGCACTCGCACAACAGCGGGGCCAGCCTCTTCGGGTTCTCGGAGCTTTACGGCTCCGTGCCAGGGGGCCAGGCCGAGTTCCTGCGCGTTCCCCACGCCGACTACGGCCCCGTCAAGGTCGGGCACGAACTCCCCGATGAGCGGTACCTCTACCTTTCGGACATTCTCCCCACCGCCTGGCAGGGCGTGAAGTATGCAGATGTTCCCGACGGCGGGACGCTGGCCGTCTTCGGGCTCGGCCCGGTTGGCCAGTTCGCGAGCCGGATCGGACGCCACCTCGGGCACCGGGTGATCGCCGTCGAGCCGGTTCCGGAGCGCCGGCAGATGGCCGAGCGCCACGGGATCGAGACACTCGACTTCACCAAGGACATCGCTGACGAGCTCCGCGAGATGACTGACGGGCGCGGGCCGGATGCAATCGTCGACGCCGTCGGAATGGAGGCCCACGGCTCCCCGGTGGGCGCCTTCGCCCAGCACGCCGTCGGACTCCTGCCCGACGCCCTGGCCAAGAAGGCGATGGAAACCGCGGGCGTGGACCGGCTGACGGTGCTGCACGCCGCCATCGACTCCGTACGGCGCGGCGGCACCCTGTCCCTGAGCGGCGTCTACGGCGGCACCGCGAGCCCGATGCCGCTGTTGGCAATGTTCGACAAGCAGCTGCAGTTGAGAATGGGCCAGTGCAACGTCCGCCGCTGGACCGATGAGCTGCTTCCGATCGTCGAGGACGCCGCCGATCCGCTGGGCGTCATGGACCTGAAGACCCACGAAGTGCCCCTCGACGGCGCCGCCGCAGCCTACGAGCTGTTCCAGAAGAAGGAGGACGGCTGCATCAAGGTGGTCCTCAAGCCCTGAGCCCTTCTGCGGGCCCGGTTCCCGACGGCGGAACCGGGCCCTGCGCGTGACGCCAGGCCCCGTGGACGGCGCCGCCGCTGGGCCTATGCTGGCTGGGTGCACACCCGCCATATTCGTCTCGAGGAAGAGGAGGCCCGGCATTGAGGATCCTGTTGGTCGAGGATGAGAGGGTCCTTGCCGATACCGTCCGCCGGGGACTGGCGAATGAGGGGTTCGTCGTGGACGTGGCTCACGACGGCGTCAGCGGGCTCTCGGCGGCGACGGAGAACACCTACGACGTGATCCTGCTGGATCTGATGCTGCCGCTCAAGAATGGCTATGACGTCCTCCGTGAGCTGCGGCAACGCCGGAACTGGACCCCGGTGCTGATGCTTACCGCGAAGGACGGCGAGTACGACCAGACGGATGCTTTCGACCTGGGAGCCGACGACTATCTGACCAAACCCTTCAGTTTCCTCGTCCTCGTAGCCCGGATCCGGGCCCTGATGCGCAGGGGAGCGCCGGAACGACCCGTTGTCCTGACCCTCGGGACGCTGAGCCTGGACCCGGTGGACCACCGCGTACGGCGGCGCGGAACCGCCATTAACCTCACCGCGAGGGAGTACGGGCTCCTGCAATACCTCATGCGCCGGCACGACCAGATCGTGTCCAAGGCCGACATCCTCGACAACGTCTGGGACTCCGCCTTCGAGGGCGGCGACAACGTCGTGGAGGTCTATATCGGATACCTGCGGCGCAAAATCGACGCCCCCTTCGGCGTCCACACCCTGGCCACCGTCCGCGGCGTCGGATACTTGCTCAGCGCCGACCGGGAAGCTACTTCCGCGGCCGTGCCACACTCCCGCGCGTGACTGGCGCCTGGGCGGGAGGCGCCGGGAGCGGCAGGACCATTTCGAAGCGGCACTCGCCTCCGGGAGTTTCCGTCGCCCGGATGGAGCCGTGATGCGCCGCCATGATGCCGGCGGCGATGGCCAGGCCAAGGCCGCTGCCCCCGCCCTCCCGTGACCGGCTTTCGTCCAGGCGGACAAAGCGCTCGAACACCCGCTCCCGGTCCGCTGCCGGAACCGGGGCGCCGTCGTCGTCGACGGTGAGGACAGCCGCGCCGTCGGCTGCGTGCATGCTGACACGGATCAGGGAGAGCGCATGCCGGTCGGCGTTGTCCAGGACATTCCGCAGCACCTGCGCGAGACGGCGCGCGTCGCCCTTGATGCGCACCGGGGTCAGATCCGCGGAAACCTGGTGGCTGCTGACCGCCCGCAGCCGGCGCACCTCCTGGCCCACGACGTCGTCCAGGTCCACATCAGCGTCCTGCCGGGTCAGGCCGCCGTCGTTCGTCCGGGCCAGGGTGAGGAGATCCTCCACGAGGTAGCGCATCCGGGCTGTTTCGCCGGTGAGGTCGTCCTTCAACTGGAACCACATCGTCCCCGTAGGATCCGCTGCCGCTATTTCCAGCCCGGCGCTCAGGGTTGCCAGCGGACTGCGCAGCTCGTGGCTGGCGTCGGAGACAAACCGTCGCTGTTCGCTGTCCGAGGCCTGCAGGCGCTCAAGCATGGTGTTCATGGTCAGCGCGAGTGCCTCGAGCTCATCTTTGGTGGGCGGCACATCAACCCGCCCGTCGAGGCGTTCGGCGTTGATCCGCGCCACCTGGCCGCGAATCCTTTCGACGTGCCGGAGCGATCGGCCGACCAGGAGCCAGACGGACACGGCCACAACCGCCAAGAGGGGCGGCGCGGCCCCCAGCATGAGCGAAGCAACGGTGGAGATGGTCTCGGCCTGCAACTGCACGGAGGACGCGACAACCACAACCACGTGCTGCCTGGCCACCCGGGCTCCCGTCACTACGACGTGGAAGTCGTCATTGTTGCCGATATTTGGCAGGCTGGAGACGCGCTGCGTCAGCGAAAAGCCGGGCTCAGGACGCAACCCGGACAGCGGCTGGCTGGACGCCCTCGGCTCGGACCCGGCGATGACGGTACCCGCGGCGTTAATCAGCTGCACATACTGACCGGCGTGCCCCGTCGCTATCACGTATTCAATCGCGTCCTCGATGTCCTCGTCCACCGCCAACTGGGCGACAACATCCTGCGTCTTCTGCCGCGCGGCCGACTCGGTCGACGCTGTCAGGGTCGACTCCAGCAGTGCCAGGAGGACCAGTCCGCCCGCGAGCAGCGCCACGGCCACCACGGCGACTGCGGCCGCAGTGGAACGCTTGCGCACGCCCCAGCGGCTCCGGCGGCGCCCGGGGTGGGCGGCCGCGGAATGGAGCGGGACGTGTTGCATGTTCCAAGAATGAGCCACCGGCGCATCGGCGACAACCAAAGGCCCGCTTTTTCTCCGTCCAGGACCGCTGCTCCTGCGGGGCCACGCCTTCTCAGCGTCCTCTCAGGTGGGTTAAGGGATAGTGGGCTCAGCAGCAAAATCCCGCCGATAAGTTCCCAAACCATCGCCTCGGCCGTGAGCCGAAGCCCCATCAACTACCGGCCGCGCGCTCTCCTCAACCGGTGCGCGGCCGGTCACCATTGGCGCTAAGGGACGGCACCAGCCGGCACGCGGATAAACAGCGGGTCCATCGGCTGCCCGGCTGCGTATTGGCCATCAAAGAGATCGGACCCTTCGTCCGTGATGGCTACTTCGACGCCGGACCAGGTCAGGGATCCGTCCGCTTCCCGGACGGGTGCTCCGGCTCGCAGGACTGCCACCGCGGTGCGGTCCTGGCCGGCGTCCTCACCCGTGCTGATCGACAGGATTCCACGGCCGCCCGTGAGGACGACCCACGGGTCCAGCAACCTGACAAACATCATCCCGTGATGGCCGGAGAGCCGGGCGTCTCCGCGGAAGCGCAGGATGCCGGTGCCGCTTTCGACGTCGTATTCCGACCGGTCGGGGGCAAAGCGGAATAGGCCGGCGTCGTCCCTGGCTGCGCCGTCGATTGCCGATACCGATGCGTCCGGCAGGCTGTTGATGTAGTCGATGAAGCTGCGTTTTATGCCCCAGCCGAGGCCGGGCGGTAGCTGTGGATCGGGGGAAGTTGTCGCTGGAGTCACGAGGTTCTCCTGAGGCTGAAAGGCTGGACTGCTTCTGAGCCTATCCGCGGATCGCGGAAGGAATGAATTGCCGGCATCCGGGAGTAACACCCCGGGCGGTCCGGCGGCCGTTTTTCTCTGTGGGCGTAGGTTGCCAGGAACTATGGGCGCTGCGCCGGTGGTTGACTTAGATAACCACCAGTCAAGGGAGGTGCACCGTGGCAACAGCGATGAGCAGGGCCTCCGGCCCTGAGGCATCCGACGATCCACTGGATTCCTACTCGGCAACCGTTGTCCGGGTGGCTGAGACAGTCACTCCGCACGTCGCAGCGATCGAAATGACCGGCCACGGACGCAGCGGCCGCTTCCGGGTCGGGGCCGGTTCAGCTGTCCTGTTCACCTCCGACGGCTTCCTTGTGACCAACGCCCACGTAGTAGCGGGAACCCAGGGCGGAACCGCAGTGTTCGCCGACGGGACCCGCACCACGGTGGACGTCGTCGGCGCCGATCCGCTCTCGGATCTCGCGGTCGTCCATGGCAGGACACCCACCGCGGCGCCGGCAGAATTCGGCGACGCGGAGACGCTCCGGGTCGGCCAGCTGGTGATCGCCGTCGGCAACCCGCTCGGTTTGTCCGGATCGGTGACGGCCGGGGTGGTCAGCGGGCTGGGCCGCTCCATCCCGGTGTGGTCCGGTCGGAACCGACGCATGATCGAGGATGTCATCCAGACCGATGCCGCCCTGAATCCGGGCAGCTCCGGCGGCGCCCTCGCGGACGCCCGCGGCCGGATCGTCGGCATCAACACGGCGGTGGCGGGTGCCGGGCTGGGCCTGGCGGTACCCGTCAATGCCACCTCGCGCAGAATCATCGCCTCGCTGCTTAAGGACGGGCGGGTCAGACGTGCCTATCTCGGGCTGGTGAATACGCCTGTCCAGCTGCAGGCCAGCGCGGTGGTCCGCACCGGGCATCGGGAGGGCCTTCTGGTTGTGGAGGTGTTGACCGGATCGCCTGCCGAACGTGCCGGGCTCCGTGCCGGAGACATCCTCCTGAGCGTGGGCGACAGGCCCGTGGCTAACGCCGAGAGCCTGCAGAAGCTGCTGTTCGCCGACGCCATCGGGGTGCCGCTGGAGCTGTTGCTCCTGCGCGACGGCGTGGAGATGCGGGCGGTCGCCGTTCCGGAAGAGATGACGGACAAGAACTGAGCAGGCGGGAGGGCATAAACGGTGAACGTTTGCAGCGGGATTCAGGCGCCCCTTCCGGCCCCGGGGTCGGGGGAAGTTCTGCCAGTGAGTGCGTAACACCTGCACTACGCACTTTGTACTTGGGAAAACCTTGGGACGCGTACGTGCCCCTACTTGCCCCGGTACTCGACTTTCCGCCGCCGCTAAGTCGGGTAGTTTCGTCGCTTGTTGTGGCAGGTCAGGCGTGTCACGGTTTCCTTAGAAGACCGGAAGGAACAAAGTCTCAACACTTCACGGTTCCGAAAAGATTCCGATCTTCCGAACAGTGTTGAGATTTACAGCTGGGGAAATCGGAGAACAACGTGGAAAATTCAGCCGGACCTTCACCGAGAATTTCAGTCCGCCTTTTCGGAAACTTTGAGATACAGCGCAACGGGGCGACGCTCACCGCGACGGACCTGGGCGGCTGCAAGCCGCGGCACATCCTGGAAATACTGCTCCTGAATCTCGGCACGCCGGTCTCGAAAACGCAATTGATCGACATCCTCTGGGGTGCGAGCGCCAGCGAAGGCGCGGTGGCCACGCTGGAGAGCTATGTCAGCGGCATCCGCCGGGCCATCCAGCCCGGGCAGACCAAGACGGGCCCACTGCGCACTGCCAACAGCGGCTACGTTCTGGATCCCCAGCTGGTGGATCTCGATCTGTGGGAGTTCAGGCGGCTCGTGCGCAGCGCCGGCCAGGCCGCACCTGCCGACGCTTACCCGTTGCTGCTCAAGGCACTGGACCTCTCGTCAGAACCCCTGCTCGGATTCGAGCTCGCCGCCGACTGGGCTGACGAGGCGCGGACACGGCATTCAGCCGAAAAAGTTGCGGCCCAGATTCTTGCAGCAGAAACGGCGGTCATCCTGGACCGCGCGGACGAGGCGATCCGGTGGGTGCAAGCCGCCATCCGCTCGGAGCCGCTCAATGAGCGGGCCTGGACCGTCCTGGTGACCACCTACGAGCAGGCCGGCCTGCCGGCGGAGGGCCTGTCGGCATACGACCGGTGCCGCAGGCTATTTGACCGCGATCTGGGTTGTGCGCCGGGCCCCGCCTTGCAGGCCGCTCACCTCCGGCTCCTCCGTCAGCGCGCCGAAGGAAACTCCGAGCTGTCCGAGGTGCTTGCCGCGTTGCTCTACCTCGGCGAACCGAAGCGACACGTTCTGCCTGCTGCGGAGTCCCGGCGCTTGCATGAAAACGCCGGCAGGGTCCTGGACTCGTTCCTTCAGCGGATGCGTGCTGCCATCTGACAACACAGGCCTCCGTCCCGAAACGATGTTACGAAGGCGCCCAGGGGAAGGCAGTGCCGGCTGCTCTCCCCGGGCGCCTTTGCTTTTCTTTGGACGGTGCGGTTCCTGATGGTGCGGTTCGTTGGTGGTGCGTGGCCAGGGTCAGGCGGCCTTGACGACAGGCAGCTCATCCCAGTGCGTGGTGTAACGCGGGGACAGCATGTCCCGCTTCATGCTCCAGTCCGGTCCGCCCCGCATGCCGGCGCGGCCCAGCCCGATGGACTCCCGGCCGTATCTGCGGCCGACCTCCTCCAGAAGGGCTCCAATACCGCGCTCCTCCAGGGGATTTTTGAAAAGTTCCAGGGGCGGCTGGTTTCCGGTGGGCCGTAGATCGGTGACCATGATCCCGGCCCGGACGTACTTCACGCCGTCCTGTACCCGCGGGAGCAGGGCGTAGGCTGCCCGGGCAAGCAGGACCGGATCGGCTGTCGGCATGGGCAACGCCACGCAGATGGAGGGGTACGAGTTGCCCTGCCGATCGTAGTAGGACGTCGCTGCGAACGCGGTCAGCACCTTGGCCTGCAGGCCGTGTTTGGCGAGCCGGGCGCTCGCCTGCTGGGCGTACACGGCAAACACCTGCCGAAGCTCGGCCGTGTGGGTGATGGGGGAGGAGAACGACCGGCTGAAGATCAGCTGGTCGCGGACACTCCGTTCTTCTTCAAGCGGGATGCAGGGCGTTCCTTGCAGTTCCAGGACCGTGCGCATCAGCACTACCGAGAAACGGTCCCTGATCATGACGGGGTCCGCCCGGGCCAGATCGAGGATGGAATGGATGCCCAGCCCATTCAAGCGGTTCGTCAGTCGGGCGGCGACACCCCAGAGCTCAATGACTGACAAGCCCGCCATGAGCTGCTCCCTGCGTGCGGCGGGGACGGAATCCCAGTGGCACACGCCGTCGAAGGCTGGATTGTTCTTGGCCCACCTGTTGGCAAGCTTCGCGAGGGTCTTGGTCCCCGCGATGCCGACGCAGACAGGCACCCCGACATTCCGGCGGACTGCATCCTTCATGGTGCGCCCGAGCCGCGCGAGCTCTTCCGGCGTGCCGCTGACACCCAGGAACGCTTCGTCGATGCTGTAGATCTCCAGCCAGGCGGAGTAGCGGCCGAGGAGCTCCATCACCCTGGAGCTGATGTCGCCATACAGCTCGTAGTTGCTGGAGCGCGCCACGAGTCCCCACTCCTTGGCGCGCGGCGCGAGCTTGAACCACGGTTCCCCGACAGGGATCCCCAGGGCCTTGGCTTCGGGGGAGCGGGTGACGGCGCAGCCGTCGTTGTTCGACAGGACGACGAGGGGGCGGCCCTCCAGCGACGGGTCGAAGGCACGTTCCGCGCTGGCATAAAAGCAGTTCACATCCACCAGCGCGATGCTCTTACTCCTAGACATGGTGAAGGCAGCGTGTCGCCACGCCCCAGATGACCAGATCCGACAGGGCCGCGACGCGGATGTCCGGATACCGGGGATTGTCCGCCTGAAGGCTGACCCCTGCGGCAGTGATCCGGAGGCGCTTCACGGTCAGCTCCCCGTCCAGGACCGCGACGACGACGCAGCCGTCCTTGGGTTCCAGGGCGCGGTTCACGATCAGTTCGTCGCCGTCGCTGATTCCGGCGCCTTCCATGGAGTCTCCGGAGACCCTGACGACGTAGGTGCTGGTGATGTCCTTGATGAGGTGCTCGTTCAGGTCGATCCGGCCGTCGAAGTAGTCCTGGGCGGGGGATGGGTAGCCCGCCGCGACCGACACCGGCGAAATCAGCACCGACAGCAGAGAAGTGCCCGCGTCTATCACGCGGGGTCCGATGATAACGCCCACAACACACCCTCATTCGAATATATGTTCGATGAATCAAGTGTAGACCCGGGCACGGACATGCGTGGGACTGGACCCGGCGGCGCCAGTGTCCTGGCGCCGCCGGTTTGCGTCCTTACTCCTTATGGAGCTTGTCCTGAATGGCTCCCGCGGCTTTTTCCATGATGTTGGGCAGCTCGGTGGTGCCGTAGAACCTCGAGTCCGGGTGGGTAGGAGGAGGCATCGGCACGCCAGCGTCCGGCTGGGCGACGTAGGTGAATTCACCGAGGCCGTCCGGTGTGGGGCCCTTGGCCCAGGAACCTTCCGCCGCCGCCTGGCCGTCAGAAAAGTTCCTGTACTGGTAGGCGACGTCCCGCATTTCCTTGTTGATCGGGAAGTTGCTGGGCACCGGGAAGTTCTCATTGCCCTCTTCCTGCAGTTCCCGGGCGGCCGCGATCCACTGGTTCTGGTGCATGGTGTCCCGTGCCAGCAGGAACGAGAGCATGTCCCGGACGCCGTGGTCATCGGTCATGTGATAGAGCCGGGCCACCTGCAACCTGCCCTGCATCTCGGCATTGGCGTTGGCCCAGAAGTCGGCGAGCATGTTGCCGCTGGCCGTGATGTAACTGCCCTGCCAGGGGTTGCCCATGCTGTCCACCGGCCGGACGCCGGCGCCGGCGACGATGGCCGACTGGATGTCGGTTCCGCCGACGACGGCCGCGATGGTGGGATCGGACTGGACGGCGTCTTCGGTTATCCCGAGCGGGGCCTTCTCCAGCAGCTGGGCGATCATGGTGGCGAGCATCTCAACGTGGCCGAATTCCTCTGCCCCGATCCCGAACAACATGTCCCGGTATTTGCCGGGCATGTGTGCGTTCCAGGCCTGGAACGAGTACTGCATGGCCACGGTGATTTCGCCGTACTGGCCGCCGAGCACCTCCTGCAGCTTCCGCGCGTAGACGGCGTCCGGCTTGTCCGGCGTCGACTTATATTGAAGTTCCTGCTTGTGAAAGAAAACCACGAGTATGTCCTCTCAAGCTCACATCGGACTGACCGATCTGGATCCTGCAGCCGAATAAAATCAGCATGCTTACTATCCTGCTTCACTGCGGCGCTTATGACCAGACATTTTCCGGTCCCAGAAAAAAAGGTTGCCGTTGCACGACACGGATGAGTGCCTAAACAGGGCGGGCTTGAGTTAGTTTGATCACCCAGCGCGCGTTCTTCGAGGATCCGGCCCCAAGAGGCCTCATACTGGGAATGTCCTGGGCGGCCTTCCCCATCCGCCAGGTGTGAGGAGGGTCCATGAAGGCGCTGAAAAACATCACCACGCACGAGTACTTCCTTGCTGCAAAAAAAGTGGTCACGAACGAGTATTTTCCCGCGGCAGCAGTGCTGTTCTGCGTCGTCCTGTTCTGGGCCCTCGGTCTCCTGGGCGGCCTGTCGCTGCTAAGCACTAACCAGACGCTGCTGACGACACTCACGTGGATGCTGTTCGTGTACGCCGTCGCGGTATTGTCACCGCTCGCGGGCGTCCTGGCGGCTATTGATCTGAGCCGCCGCTGGAGACGAAACCGACGGCGCGACGCCGGGCGGACCGGCGGCCAGGCTTCTGCCTAGGCACCTTCCGCGTGAGCCCCTCAGCTCCGCGGGTTCACCCTGAAGAGTCTTTGCCCTGACACCTGTGCGTGGGCGGCGGGACTCGTCTGCCCTACTCGAACCGGGACGGGTCGCCCATTCCCCGCCGGACTACTTCCGCCCCGCCGCTGGAGAAATCGATAACCGTCGTCGGCTCGGCCCCGGTGTCACCGGAATCGATCACGGCATCCACAACGTGCTCGAGGCGTTCCTTGATCTCCCAGCCATCGGTGAGCGGGTCCTCCTCGCCTGGCAGCAGCAGCGTGCTGGACAGGAGCGGTTCCCCCAGTTCAGCGAGCAGGGCCTGCACCACGCGGTGGTCCGGGATACGCACGCCCACGGTCTTCTTTTTCGGGTGCAGCAACCGGCGCGGGACTTCTTTCGTGGCCGGCAGGATAAAGGTGTAGCTCCCAGGGGTGACCGCCTTGATGCTGCGGAAGACGTCGTTGTCGATCTGCACCAGCTGGCCCAGTTGCGCGAAGTCCTTGCAGACCAGTGTGAAATGGTGCTTGCCGTCGAGGTGCCGGATGGCGCGGATCCGGTCCAGGGCGTCCCGGTTCCCCAACTGCGCGCCCAGGGCGTAACAGGAGTCGGTGGGGTAGGCGATCAGGCCGCCGGAGCGCAGGATCCCCACCGCCTGGCTGATCAAGCGCGGCTGTGGGTCGTCGGGATGAACATCAAGGTATCTCGCCATCCCCCGAGCTTACGCCCGGCGGCGTCCCGTCAGCCCAAGCCGGGCAGCGCGCCACCACTTTGGCTCATCAGGAGCTCATCCGTCCCCGCTCGTTGAGAAGGCGCTCGCCGAAGGCTGCCCGAAAGTCTGCCCTGCCGGGCCCTGCTCCAACCGGGGGCGGCCCTCACGCTGGAGGCGTAGTGGGCCAGCATCCTTGCGCGCGCAGGATCCAGAGCTGGCGGACCGTTCACGAACGGAGCAGGACGCATGGGTACTGGTCGCCGAGGCACTGCTTGCATCGGGCTGGTCCTCCTGCTCCAACTGGGCCTGGCAGGGTGCGGGCCACCTAACGGGCCGCTTTCCGTCGATGCTCCCTCGGTCCCGGGCGCACCCGGGACGTCCGTTGAGCCCAGCAGCGCGACTCCTCCGCCGCCACCTGGGTCGAACGGGCCGTCGACGGACACCGGTCCCGGTACGTCCCCCAGCAGATCGAGCGGGTCAAGTGGTCCGACGTCGTCTGATCCCAACACCCCTCCTAAGACGGCCTGCACGTCACCGACAGCGGTACCCGGCACGCTGGCGCCGCCTTGTATTACCTGTACGACAGAAGGGCAGAGCGGAACTTCGGCATCATGTGTGACGTGTCCTCCTCCAGGTAAGGACGGGGTGCCGGCGTCGTGTGTGACGTGTCCTGCGGTGGTGCCGACCGGGACTGCGGCGTCGTGTGTGACGTGTCCTCCTCCAGGTAAGGACGGGGTGCCGGCGTCGTGTGTGACGTGTCCTGCGGTGGTGCCGACCGGGGCTGCGGCGTCGTGTGTGACGTGTCCTGCGGTGGTGCCGACCGGGGCTGCGGCGTCGTGTGTGACGTGTCCTGCGGTGGTGCCGACCGGGGCTGCGGCGTCGTGTGTGACGTGTCCTGCGGTGGTGCCGACCGGGGCTGCGGCGTCGTGTGTGACGTGTCCTGCGGTGGTGCCGACCGGGGCTGCGGCGTCGTGTGTGACGTGTCCTGCGGTGGTGCCGACCGGGGCTGCGGCGTCGTGTGTGACGTGTCCTGCGGTGGTGCCGACCGGGGCTGCGGCGTCGTGTGTGACGTGTCCTGCGGTGGTGCCGACCGGGACTGCGGCGTCGTGTGTGACGGGCGCCGAAGTCCAATCTGAAGCATGCCCTTCGCCTACCACGACGCCGACGCTGGGAGCCAGGCCTTCACCCGTCCGGAGCGGCACCCGGTCGGACTGTCCGTCCCAATCCGGCTTTACGCCGTCGCCCTGAGGACGTTGCACCATCCGGAGCCGGGGGATGTTCCGGTGAAACGCTAGCGAGTCGAAAGCCCCACAGAACCGGTCATCCGCCGATGATGACGGTGGGGCACCCCGGGCCCGGTGCGATGGGCGTCCCGTGGAGGCTCAGGTCCCCCATTCGTGCAGCGGGAAAACCGCCGATCATCACGGTCAGGCTGCCACTGGCAATTCCGTTCGGCACGGGGGAGACGCAGATAATGCCGCCCGGCATCGAATTGGCGACGGCGGCCGGCATCCCTCCTATGAGGACGGTGATCACCGACGCGGCGGGCGTCACAGGTCCGCCGCCATGCGGTTTCGGGCCATCGAACAGCGGGCACAGTGCCGTGTCTCCGGCGCGAAGAGCAGGCCCGGTAGGCATCGCGGAGCGCCTATCGCCGATCTGGACCAGCGGGTGTCTGGCCCGCTGGGGCAACGGATCCCGGAACAGCACTCGGGGACCTGACTTCTCCAGGGGACTGGAGCAGGAAAAGCGCGAATCCCAGTGCCACCAGGACCAGGACGAAAAGCACGAGCATGAGCAAGGCTTTGACGATCCAACGCGGCAGGACGGGCTCCTGCAGGTGGGTTCCATCCAGTACTACCGGAGGAGCATCCATGGGTTTGACAGTCACTGCAAACGGATGCATAGCGGGCATCCCGCGCCAGATCGTGCTCCGGACACGGACCTGGACACGGGCAAATTCGACTATGCCGGGGGCAATGGTAAGCGTCGGCTCACGGAAGGATATGTTCAGCAGGTCGCCCGGATCGGAACCTGCGAGGGCCACGGTGATCGGCACGTTCCCGTAGTTGTCTACGGCCACACGGTGCAGGCCGCCGAAGCACCCTTGAGACTGCCGGGGCATGAGCTCTGCCGTTGTCTGGTGGAAGGGCAGAAGCTGTAGAACGCCCTCCGGCGCAACCGCCTCCTCCGGATGTTCGGTGGGCAGCACCTGAACGGCGTAGGGGAACTCGCCGGCCGGGACTTCGGAGGACCGCGGCGGCCGGAATTCGACCGAGGCAGTCGTGTTCTGTCCCGGAAAGAGCGAGACGACTCCCGGGACAACCTCCGTCCAGGAACCGCTTGGACCCATGACCCGGAGCCTGTACTCCTCAACGATTTCGCCGTCGTTGCGGATATGGAGCGGAACGCTCGCCTCGGTGCCAGCCTCGAGGCTGACCAGGGGCGTATCAAGCGTTGCAGTAGTGCTCAAGGCTCCTCCTTGCGGCATTGCAGTGGCCGACGGCGGCCGACGCCCATCCGTACTCCGAGGTTAGGGGGACATATTCGGGCAGGGCACGGCGGCCGGGCGGACTTGGGGGCACTGCTGCTGCCCGTTGAGCCAGTGTTGACTGCACGAAGAGCACCGTCCGCTATGTTTCTTCGCAGCGGGACAGATCGTAAAATCCGGCAGACCCGTGCCCCACCCACGGTAGTCCCGCCTTTCTCAACGGGAGGACTTATGGAACCAATAACCGTCCGGGTGCACGCCCGTGACCCGATCTCCGAGGCGGGCGTCGCCAGCGAGCTCAGGGCGCGTCCGGAAGTCCGCGTCGTGAGGGCGACCGATACCGAGCAAGCGGGCGTCGTCGTCGTCGTTACGGATTCGGTGGATGACGACGCGCTGACGCTGCTGCGGATAGTCCAGCGTCGCGGTCTGTCCCGGGCCGTCCTCGTGGCGGGCCATCTCGACGACGGCGACCTGGTCAAGGCCGTTGAAACCGGCGTCGTCGGCCTCGTCCGGCGCAGTGAAGCGACGCCGGACCGACTTGTCGCCGTCATCATGGCTGCCGCGTCCGGCGAAGGCAGCGTGCCCCCTGATCTGCTGGGGCGTCTGCTGGACCAGGTCGGCAAGTTGCAGCGGCACGTGTTGGGTCCGCGCGGAATCATGTTCACCGGCCTGGCGCCAAGGGAAGTGGAAGTCTTGAGGCTCCTGGCGGACGGGCTGGACACGTCGGAGATAGCGCACGAGCTCGCGTACTCGGAACGGACGGTCAAGAACGTCGTCCACGACGTGACGACACGGCTTCAGCTCCGGAACCGATCCCACGCCGTCGCCTATGCGCTCCGTGAAGGCCTGATCTAGGCCGCCGGCGGGCTGCATCAAGCCGGAAGAGGCCACCCCTCGGGAAGGAGGCGGGCAGTGATAGCGCAGATCGACGATGCCTTGCGCAGCCTGGTACGCAATGAAGCCCTCAACGGGTCGGAAGTGGAGGTAGATTTCGACGCGCCGACCAAGGACTGGGCCGCCCGGCGCAACGCTCCCACGGTGAACCTGTACCTCTACGATATCCGTGAGGACGTGAGGCGCCGCGAGCGGGGCTTTTCCGAACAACGCGGAGACGACGGCTACGTCCACACCCGGCGGCCCGCTCCGCGGCATTTCAAGATGTCGTACCTGGTCACGGCCTGGACGCAGCGGCCGGAAGACGAGCACCGCCTGCTGGACCAGCTGTTGCGCTGCTTCCTCAAGTACGACGCCCTTCCCGACGAACTCGTCGTAGGGCCGCTCGCGGAGACCGGCCTCGCCGTACCGCTGACCGTCGGGCTTCCCCCGCCCGAGGACCGCGCCTTCGCGGACGTGTGGTCCGCGTTGGGCGGCGAGCTCAAACCATCGCTCGACATCGTGATCATCGCTCCGGTCGACACGGGCATCGTCTATGAGGCCGGTCCGCCAGCTTCCGAGGGGACCCATGTGGACATGGCAGATTTTGCCGGCGGCGCTGCGGACGTGGGCCGGCACCAGCACAAGGCACCGCCGACGCCGGTCCGGGGGCCGCGCGGCAGGCCGCCGGGGTGACTGGTTCCGTGGGGACTGACATGCCGAAGGACCCCAGCCTCGCCCACCTGTTGGGACGGGTAGGAGTGGTTGAAGAGCGCATCCGCCTGCTCGTGGCGTCGCGGCGCGCCGAGGACCCGCAGCCGGATGACCCCTTCCGGGGGCTCTACCTCAGCGATGAAGCCGTCGACCGCCTGCTGGCAACCCCCTCTCCAACTCTGCAGGAGTGGACAGGATCCGGCGCGGACGGTGCCTCGCCGCGGTGGCAGCAATGCGAACAACTGGCCGACACTGCCCAGGCCAACGGCCACCGGCTGCGCCTCCGGGAGCTGGCATCGGCCTTCGGGCTGTCGCCTCTCGACGTCGATCTGCTGCTTGTCGCACTCGCCGCCGACTTGGATCCGCGTTTCGAACAGCTCTTCGGCTACCTGAACGACGACGTCACACGGCGCCGGCCGTCCGTCGCCGTGGGCCTGGCTCTCTGCGGCACGCCGCTGTCCGCGGCCGACGGCAGGGCTCGGCTGCTGTCCGGTCCGCTCCTGACCGGAGGTCTGCTGGCCGTCGAGGACCCGGACCGCCCGCTGCCGGGAAGGGCGCTGCGGGTGCCAGACCGTGTCGTGGGGCATCTCCTGGGCGACGACACCCCCGAACCGGCGCTTCAGGCAGTCCTGGCCGAGCCTCCCGCCGTCGTCTGGGGGGATCCTGCGCCGCTGGCCCGGGCGCTCGGAGCGGGGGTTCTCATGGCCTATCTGCGGGAGCCCGCCACCGGCTCCGGACGCGTGCTGGCCGTACGTGCGCTTGCGTCCACGGGACGGGAGGCCGTGCTGCTGGACCTGACCCGCCTGGCCACAGAGCGCGACCCGCTACAGCTCGTGGAACTCGCGGTGCGGGAAGTTCGGCTGCGCGGTGCCGGACTGGTTGCAGGACCCCTCGCCGCCGTCACGGACCGGCCAGCCGTACTGGAAGCGCTGCACGCAGAACCGCAACCCGTGCTCCTGGTCGGCGACGCCGCGTGGGACCCCGCCTGGACCAGCCGGCCGCCCCTGCTGGTGGACGTACCCGTCAGCACATCCGCCGAGCGGTCAGCACTGTGGCGGGCCGCGTTGGGATCGCACGACGGGCTGCTGGAGGGACTGGACATCGAAGCGGCCACAGCGGCTTTCCGGCTACGGCCGGAACAGGTTGCCCGCGCCGCGGGCTCCGCACGGGTGCAGGCCACCCTCACCGCCGACGGACGCCTCACCGCCCGTCACCTCGGGGCCGGGGCGCGTGCCGAAAACGGCTCCGCCCTTGACCGGCTGGCCCGACGGGTGGAACCAGTGGTGGGCTGGGATGATCTAGTCCTTCCCGGTGCCGTGCTTCTGGCCCTGCAGGAAGTGGCGTTGCGTGCCAAGCACCGCGAGCGGGTCCTCGGCGACTGGGCCATGCGGCCGGGAGCCGGCCGCGGACACGGCGTGGCGGCCCTCTTCGCCGGGGACTCGGGGACGGGCAAGACGATGTCTGCAGAGGTTGTAGCCCACGACCTGGGCCTGGACCTGTACGTCGTGGACCTGGCCACCGTCGTCGACAAATACGTGGGGGAGACGGAAAAGAACCTGGAGCGCATCTTCACCGCGGCCGCGGGGGTCAACGGGGTCCTGCTCTTCGACGAAGCCGACGCCGTTTTCGGCCGCCGCTCCGAGGTCAAGGACGCCCACGACCGTTACGCCAACATCGAAAGTGCCTACCTGTTGCAGCGGATGGAGACCTTTGACGGGCTGGCCATCCTGGCCACGAACCTGCGCGCCAACATCGACGAGGCGTTCACGCGGCGACTGGACGTCGTCGTGGATTTCCCGCTCCCTGACGCGGCGCACCGCAGAGTCCTGTGGGACCGCTGCCTCGGCAGGACCTTGGAACGGGAGGAGGGAATCGACCTGGGCTTCTTGGGGCAGGCCTTCGAACTTGCTGGCGGCGCCATCCGCTCCGCCGCAGTCACTGCCGCCTACCTGGCAGCGGACGACGGCGGGACGGTCACCATGAAGCATCTCGTCACCGCCGTGCAGCGGGAATACAGGAAACTGGGACGGCTGACGCTGGAGAGCGAATTCGGCCCCTATTGGGGGATGTTGGCCCCGTCGCGCCCGTCACGCGCCTGATGCGGCCCGCCGGGTCTGCCCCTTCGGGCAAGCTCCGTTGCCCGTTCGGACGCCGCGGCGGCGCTTGTGGGGTCACCTTGCCGGGCGCATCGTCTGTGTAGGTCTGATGAAAGGGGTGCGCCATGCACAGGCACGACCACGACCAGTCCGACGTCGACGGTCTCCCGACCAGAACGGCGCGGACTGACGCCGCGGACTCGGCGGTGCTGTACCGGGCCGCGGCCGCCGGCCGGACCGACGTCGTCGGCTCCCGGGGGCTGCTGGCCCTGCAACGCGCCGTCGGTAACACCGGCGTCCGGGGTTTGGCGGACGAGGAGCGGTCACCGGTGCTCGACGTCGTCTCATCCGGAAGCGGGCAGCCGCTGGAAGAGCCGGTCCGTGCCGACATGGAGGGCCGCCTGGGCCACAGCTTCTCCGACGTGCGTGTGCATACCGGGGAAGCGGCGCACAATTCCGCGGCATCGGTGAACGCCCACGCCTACACGGTCGGCTCCAACATCGTGTTCCAGCGCGACAAATATGATCCCGGATCCGACGGCGGGCGGACGATGCTCGCGCACGAACTCACGCACGTGGTCCAGCAGCGGAGCGGCCCGGTGGACGGGACCGCCACGGGAACCGGTGTGCGCGTGAGCGATCCGTCGGACCGCTTCGAACGCGAGGCGGCTGCGACTGCCGAGCGCGCGATGTCCGCCCCCGCCGTGCCCGCGACGGCGCAGCGGTTCGCGGCGGGGATCGGCGTCGTCCAGCGCGATGCTGACGAGGACACCGCCCAGGGAAGTTTCATCGCGGGCGCTTCCATCCAGCGCGCCGAGGAGGAAGAGGAAGACACCGCCCAGGGGACCTTCGTGGACGCGCAGGCCGTGCAGCGCGACGAGGCGGAAGAAGAAGAGCCGGGCTGATCCCGGGCGGAGCGGTCCATGGCGACGACTTTCCAGGGCGGCCCGGGAAAGGTTCCGGCGCAAAGCGCCGGTCCTGCCGTGGCGCGCCACGCTGGTCCTGCCAGGAGTGAGGTCACCGACGCCCTGCTCGAGGGAAGGCGGCGCGGCAATCCGTCGGCCGGGGCAAATCCTCGTGCCATGCTGGCGTTGCAGCGTCAGGCCGGTAACGCTGCCGTCGGCGCCCTCATGGCGGCGAAGCTGAAATCTCCGGGGGAACAGGCCGGCGCCGACATCGATGCGGCCCTCAAGGAGATCCGCAAGAACGAGCCCGCTATCGGTACTGTCGAAAAGGGGCTCAAGGCCGCCCAGGCGGCAGGTGTACCGGTCGAACTCGAGGGGCCCAAACCGTCGGCTTCGGCGCTCGCGGTGACCAAGACGGGATTCGGGCCCGGCTCGGTGCCTGCAAAGAAACCAGTGCAGCCTCCGAAGCCCGTGCCTGCGGTCAGTCCCCTTGGAAAAGCCGGTGCGGCGAAGGTGGCTGGACCGGCCAAGGGTCGGGCAGGTGGCAAGCTTCCGGCGGCCCCGGCCGGGGGAGCGGCAGCAACGGCACTCCTGGTCCCCTTCGCGCTGCCTCCCGACAAGCTCTTGCAGCCCCCGGTGGCGCCCGTTCCCGTGCGCCCCGAGGACGATGCAGGCTTCGCGCAGGTGGCCGGCAACATCAAGAGCGTCGCACAGTCACGGAAGGCCCACCCTCCGGCCGCCGCCAAGGCCCAGGAGGCCCAAGGCGCTGCGCTTCCGCCCACGGATGACGTCGCGGGTCAGGCAAAGGCCGCCAAGGTTGACGCGATGGACGCCCAGCAGCCCGGCTCCTTCGACAAGCAGGCGTTCATCGCCGCTGTGAAAGCGGCCATTGAGGCGAAGTCGCCGAAGTCCCTTGAGGAAGCGGACGAATACAAGAAGTCAGGCAAAGCCGGGGAGGCGAAGGGCGAGGTCAAGGGGCTGGTCAGCCAGGGGAAGGCCGGGCAGGCCAAGGACATCGAGGCGGCCGCCGCGGCCCCGCCGGACCAGGCCAAAGCGGTCCCGAAGCCTGTCACCCCGATGGCCCAGGAACAGGCAGGAACGGTCCCGGCCGTTCCCGCTGCCGGAGCCGCGCCAAAGCCGGCACCCGCCGAACAGCTCAACCTGGCCGCGGGCCCGCAACAGGCCAACCAGGAAATGGCCGACGCCGAAGTCAGTGACCAGCAGTTGGCCCAGTCCAACGAACCCGAGTTCCAGCAAGGCCTCGCTGACAAAAAGGCAGCCGCCGAGCATGCCCAGACCGCTCCCGCGGAGTACCGCCAGCAGGAACAGCAGGTTCTTCAGCAGGGCAAGGCGGAGGCCGGGACCGAGACCGCCGTCGGTGTCGCGGGGATGCAGGGGGCCAAGGCGGCGGCCCTGGCGAACCTGGTGGCGGACAAAGGTAAGACCAAGTCCAAGGACGAGACCCGGCGCGCGGAGGTCACAGCCAAAGTCCAGGCCATCTTCGCCGCCACCGAGGCCGACGTTAAGAAGATCCTCGACGGAATCGACCCGAAGGTCGACGCCGCCTTCGAGAAGGGCGAGGCCAGGGCCCGTTCCGCTTTTGAGGCCTTCGTTGAAGCTAAAATGTCCGCGTTCAAGAAGGACCGGTACGGCGGTTGGCTCGGCGGCTACCGGTGGCTCCGGGACAAGATCCGCGGGATGCCTCCGAAGGTTAACGAGTTCTACGAGGCCGGGCGCGAGCTCTACCTCAAGGAGATGAATGGCGTCATCTCCAACGTGGCGGACATCGTCGGCACAGATCTGACCGCAGCCAAGCAGCGGATCGCGAAAGGCCGCTCCGAGATTTCTACCTACGTCGCGGGTCTTCCGGCCTCGCTCAAGAAGGTCGGTGCCGAGGCGACCAAGGAGATCGGCGACAAGTTCGAGGCACTTGAGAGCGACGTCAACGCCAAGCAGGAGTCAGTGGTTGATGCACTGGCCACCAAGTACGTGGAGTCCCGCAAGGGGCTCGACGAGCGGATCGAAGCCCTCCAGGCGGAGAACAAGGGCCTGGTGGACAAAGCGATCGGTGCGATCAAGGCGATCATCAACACCATCCGAGAACTCGCGGCGATGCTCAGGAACGTGCTCTCGCGGGCGGCGGGCGTCGTGGGGGACATCATCAAGAGTCCGGTCGCGTTCCTCGGGAACCTGATCGACGGCGTGAAGGGCGGCATCCTCAAGTTCAAGGACAACATCCTGGGCCACCTCAAGAAGGGCCTGATGGGCTGGCTGTTCGGTGCCCTGTCTGAGGGCGGCGTCGAGCTGCCGGACACCTTCGACATCAAGGGCATCATCAAGCTACTGGCCTCGATCTTCGGGCTGACGTGGGCGAACATCCGCAACAGGATCGTCAAGAAGATCGGCGAGAAGGCCATGGCGGCGGTGGAGAAGGGTGTGGAGATCTTCCAGGTCTTCGCCAGCCAGGGAGTCGCGGGCCTGTGGCAGATGCTGCTGGAGAAGCTGGGCAACATCAAGGACATGATCCTGGACCAGGTCAAAGACTTCGTGATCAGCAAGGTCATTACCGCCGGCATCACTTGGCTGATCGGCCTGCTGAACCCCGCGGCGGCGTTCATCAAGGCCTGCAAGCTCATCTACGACGTCGTGATGTTCTTCGTGAACAACGCCGAGCGGATCATGAAGTTCGTCAACACCATCATCGACTCGGTGGCGGACATCGTGCGCGGCAACGTCAGCAGCGTGGTGAACAAGATCGAAGAGGTCCTTGGCCAGATGGTCCCGATCCTCATCGGCTTCCTCGCCAGCGTCATCGGCCTCGGAGGCATCGGCCAGAAGATCCGCCAGATCATCGAGACGCTGCAAAAGCCCGTCAACAAGGCCCTCGACTTCGTGATCAAGACCGGGCTTAAGCTGGCCGGCCCGATCATCCGCGGGATCAAGGGGTTCGCCGGGAAGGTGAAGGGCAAGGTCGCTGAGGGGAAGGCCTACGTGAAGGGGAAGGTGGAAGCCGGAAAGGCATGGGTTCGGGGAAAGTCCGGTGGTGACATCGGGCCCTCGATCGAGGCCGGTAAGCGACTTCTGCTCGCGAAGCGTGCAACGGTGGCGAGCGTCCGAGCTGGGTTGCCCGCACTCAAGCAACACTTCGGCCTGCGGGAGGCTGACCTAGTATCCGTCGGCTCCCTACATCACATTCACGTGCAGAAGGCCAGCGGAGACACTCCGGACCTTCCGCTCGTGCATACGAAGGCCGATGGGGCGGAACAGGAGGCCGCCGATCGTGTTGGAAACGTGTTGCCAGACAAGGACCAAAAGGACAGCGGGAAGTACTTATGGGCGGAACATGTTATCCCGGCAGCCTACGTTGAAAGCCTGCTCGTCGCGGGTGGGCTGGGCCGGTCTGCAGACTACTTTGAGTGGAAAAAGCGGCTGCATACGGTGCTGACATGGAGGCAGGCCCACGAGTTCAAGGACTTCAATAGACACAATCAACTGGGAGGAGACCTGAGACTGGCCAGAAGGCTGATCTGGCGGGCAGTTGTGGAAGTAGAAGCGATGAAACGTCTCGCTAGTACGCCCAGCCAGCCCCCAGTCGCCAAAAAGCTCCCTCGAGGGATGGAGGCGAAGGTGCAAGAGCGCCTGCTCGATAGAACCGAGCAACTGGCAAAAAAGCAAACTTCGCTTGCACGAATGAAACTCGATTTCTATGAGGATACGTCTAAGGTCTTTCACAGAATGACGACTGGCGTGATCTCCCGCACACATCGGGCAGTAGAACGCGAATTCGCCGCCAACGCCGAGGGTCGAGAAGCGAGGGGCGTCCTCGATAAATCTGGCAACCCGCTTAAGCTTTGGCCCGACCGCTCCAGAATCTTATATGCCGCAGAGGAAGAAATGAAGGTCATCACCGATATCCTCCGGAACCGGGGGCTGCATTTCAAGGGTCAACTCCCAAGCGATTAGGCCGAAGCCTGCCCCTTCGTGCACCCCATCCTTCCCGTCAGCGCATCCTGATAGCCGTACCGCCGGGCGCCGTCTCACAGCACCCTTGAACCACGTTTTGGGTTCAACGAGGAGACAAAATGCCAAGCTATCTTTCCCCAGGTGTGTACGTAAACGAGGTCGAAGCAGGCACTCGTCCAATCGAGGGGGTAGGCACGGCAGTGGCTGCCTTCGTCGGGCTGGCGTCGAAGGGCCCGGACAACCAGCCGACTCTTGTGTCCAACTGGACCCAGTTCTCCGAAACTTTCGGTGACTTCGTGCCGGGTTCGTATCTGGCTCACGCCGTCTACGGCTATTTCCTCAACGGGGGCGGGAACTGCTACGTGGTCCGCATCGGCGCCGACGGCGCCCGGGAGGACAAACCCAAGCAGGCCCCGAAAGCCGTGACAGCTGCTCCGACGGCGGAGCTCGGCGGCTACCGGGTCACCGCGAAGTCGACGGCAGCGAACCCCAAACCCGTCACCGTGGAAATCGCAGATCCCGGCGGCGAAAACGCACCCGAGGACCAGTTCAAGATCGTCATCACCGCTGAGGGCAAGCCGCCCGAAGTCTGGGACAACGTCAGCACCAAACGTGGCACCAACAATGTCGCCACCAAGGTCAGCGCCGAGTCGAAGGTCGTCACCATCGAGGAAGTGGGCACCGGCGGCGCCATCGTGAAGCCGGACAAGGGGACCGTCCAGCTGATAGCCCCCGAGCCTGAGCCCGAGCCGCCGACCACCGACGAGCTGAACGCCAACGACTACGTCGGGGATGCCGCGGACCGGACGGGGTTCAGCGGCCTGGAAGCCGTCGACGACGTGACGATGGTGGCGGTGCCGGACCTGATGGCCGCCCTGGAGCAGGGATCGATTGACCTGGAAACGGTCAAGGCCGTGCAGCTTGCCGCCATCGCCCACTGCGAGCTGATGGGTGACCGCATTGCCATCATCGACCCGCCGCCCAATCTCAACGCCCAGCAGATCAAGAACTGGCGGATGGACGGCGGAGGCTACGACTCGAAATTCGCCGCGCTTTACTGGCCGTGGGTAAAGGCCTTCGACCCCAGCACAGGCACAAACCGGTTCATCCCGCCGTCGGGCCACATGGCCGGAGTGTGGGCCCGCAATGATGACACCCGCGGCGTCCATAAGGCACCGGCCAACGAGGTGATCCGGGGTGTCACCAGCCTCCAGACGCAGATCACCAAAACGGAGCAGGAACTGCTGAACCCCATCGGCGTCAACTGCCTCCGCACCTTCCCGGGCCGCGGCATTCGCGTCTGGGGAGCACGCACCCTGTCCAGCGACGCCGAATGGCGCTACCTGAACGTCCGCCGCCTCTTCAACTATCTGGAGGAGTCGATTCTGCAGGGCACCCAGTGGGCGGTCTTCGAACCGAATGACCCCGCGCTCTGGGCGCGCATCCGCCGCACCATCAGCGCCTTCCTGACCAATGAATGGCGTAAGGGAGCACTTTTCGGCGTCACCCCTGAACAGGCCTTCTTCGTCAAATGTGATGCGGAGACCAACCCGGCCGAAGGTATCGACGCCGGCCAGGTGGTCTGCCAGATCGGAGTCGCTCCCGTGAAGCCGGCCGAGTTCGTCATCTTCCAGTTGTCCCAGTTCTCCGGCGGCACCAGCCTCGTGAGTGAGTAATTCCAGTTCAAAAGGAGCAAGACCATGGCGCTCGGCGATTTCGACAACTCAGCGGCGAATGGCTTCACCGTCACCATTGACGGCATCGAAGTGCCGCGGGTGATCGAGGTGAGCGGCCTCAAGACCGAGGTCGACAAGATCGAACTGAAGCAGCAGACCCAGGACGGCAAGTACGTCGTCCGGCAGCTCATTGGCCGGCCAAAGGCAGGGGAGCTGACTGTCACGAGGGGCCTGACACAAAGCAAAACCATAAACGACTGGCTCAAGACGGTCATGGAGGGCGACGTCGCTGGGGCACGTAAGACCGCAGCCGTCTCGCTGCTTGACTACAAGGGTGAGACGCTGAAGACCTACAACTTCGTCAACTGCTGGGTGAAGAGCGTAGAAGTTAACTCCCTGAAGGCCGGCGCCACGGAGCAGGCCACGGAGAAATTCGTCATCTGCTACGACGAATCCACCATCTCATGATGCAGCGGGTCCATGGCGCCGCGGTGCTGCCCGAGCTTGCGGCGGATCCGCCCGGGGCCTCCCCTGACCGGCGGCAGGAGAACGGGCGCCAGCCGCTGCGCACGGAGTTCAGCTTCGAGTTGCCCCGCGGCTACGTGGATCAGGACGGGACCGTGCACAGGTCGGGCGTCATGCGGCTGGCGACCGCCCGGGACGAGCTGCTGCCGCTCTACGACGCCCGGGTCCAGGAAAACGCCGCCTACACGACAGTTGTCCTGCTCGGCAGGGTGATCACTTCCCTCGGCACCCTTGGAGCTGTCACCTCAGCCGTCGTGGAGAACATGTTCGCCTCCGACGTCGCCTTCCTCCAGGACTTCTACCGGCGGATCAACGCGGAAGGCCACACCCGGATCGCGGTCACGTGTCCGGAATGCTCGCACCGATTCACCGCCGACCTCGCCGGTGGCCGCCTGGGGGAATCATGACGTATGCGCCGGACCGGATCTATGAGGAGGTGTCGTACGTGGCGTATCACTTCCATTGGCCCCTCGATGACATCCTCGATCTGGAGCACGCGCAACGCCTTCGCTATGTCAGCGAAATCGCGGCGATCAACACCCGCCTCAGCCAGGAGCGCTGAACCATGCGGTGGCCGTGGCAACGGGAACGGCCCGAGCACCCGCCGGCTCAGGCCCCGCGCGAGCCGCTCGGATCGGCGGTGGGGGACCGGGTTCCACCGGCCGGCTGGGCCTTCCTGCCGCCGTTGCAGCGCACCATCGGTGATGTGCAGCTGACCTCGGACCCCGGACGGTTCGCCGGCGCGCTCTCCTCCTGGAGTGATCCGTCCTTCACCGGCCGCATGGCCCACCTGGTCAGCGCCCAGGCGCCGCCGGGAGTCATCGACGTCGACGGCGGCGGTCCGGTTCCGGCCGACGGCGGATACCCGGCTGCTTCAACTGAGATGACGCTGCTTCCGCCGCCCGCCCCGGCGGTCCGCCCGACGCCGGTACGTGACGGCGGTGCTACCCCGACAGCGCAACGTCTGACGCCCGACGGCGGCGCCGCGGACGGTGGGTCGCTGGTGGGCGGTCCCGCGGCCACGGATTCGCCGGAAATTGATGCGGAGGAAGGACCGGCAGGCCGGGAATCCCTGCTGGCCGCAGAACGAATGCCATTTCCTGCCCTGCACGTCGACCCGAGTCCGCTTCAGCGCCATGCTCCGCTTCCACATTCCGAGGCGACGACGCCGGCCCGGCCGCTTCCCGACACGGAGGCAACTGGGCCCGCGGCGTTCCCTGCTCCACCTGAGATGCCCGCCGCGGTCCCCGCCGCAGAGGAGACCTTGCCAAGCCATCACCTAGGCGCCGTCAGTCCCGGGCGTGACGGCAGCAGCAGCTCGGACGGCAGCAGCTCGGACGGGCGTGCCACCTATGTCCAGATACCGCCGGTACCCGCCGCGCAGCGGACTCCCGGCGGGACGGCAGTAAGCGCCGCGTCGTTCGGGACCGTCCAGCGCGCAGCCAAGCTGGGGTCCGGCATGCCCAGGCTCGGATTGGGCATGCCCCTGTCCTTCTCCGACCCGGCCACGGAGGCCGCCGCGGCGGCGGAACCGCCCCCAGGCAAGGCTGCTGAGCCATTCCGCTTGCCGGTGCAGCGGGAATCGACGCCGGGTACTTACGCCCTGCCCACGCCGCACGAGACGGTCGCCGGCGGGGACGACAGGGAAGTTGAACGAGCCCTCCCGGACGGTGGCCGTGGCACTGCCCAGGAGACATCGGCACCGGCATCGGCACCGATGGTGGCGGACGGGCAATCAACGAGCAGGCCGGCAACGGAGCGGCAGGCTGGGGTGGTTGCCCGCATGTCCGATGCGCCAACCCTGGATTCCGTGGAAGCAGCGGATACCTTGACTCCAGAGCCGCTCCCCGAGCCAAGGCCCGAACCCGCCAGCACATCAGCAGTCTCGCCCGCGTCGGAGGCTGAGTCAGTGCCGCTACTCTCGGATGCGGCGCCGGCCGGCACCTTGGACCTTGCAGGGGATCGACCCTCCCGTGGAGACAGTGCCGCACCGCGGGACGTCGGTACCGGCATGGTTTTGCCGGTTGTCTCGCGCATCAGCGCCGACGACTCTCGGACCGCCCGTGCAGAACTGGGCTCTAGTTCGGCGCTGCTAGCCGCACGCACAGAATCGCCCCAGGTAGTGCTCCCCGCACCGGAGCCGGCCACGGGCTCCGGTGCGGCGCCCGCGGACGACGAGCCTTCCGCCTCGCCCGACTCCGCGCCGGCCGTCCCGAGGACGTCGGTCGCCGCGGGAACGCCCAGGGTCGTGCCTGCCCCTTCGCTGCAACGCAATCCCGGCGGCGAAGCTCCGACTGCGGCTCTCCCACGCGCCGGGGACTCAGCGTCCGCTGCTGCGCTCCCGTTGCCGCAGCACGGACCCGCCGGCGTCGGATCGTCAGACGGATCGTCACACGGCCCGCGCGGAAGCGGCCAGGCAGACACCGGCAAGCTGGAGCACCCAGCACCGCCCATCCCGTTGTCCGTCCCAGGAGTCCAGCGGGCTCCCGGGCCCGGGCCTGAGAACGCAAGGCGGGCGTGGCCCATCCACTCGTCAGCAGGCCCGGTTGTACTGCGCGTCGTGCAGAGCGATGGGGGCGGTTCAAGGCCAGAGACCTGGCAACGGCTGACAACGATGCCTGTGGTGGCGCCGCCGGTGCCACGATCGCCGGTCCAGCAACCGGCCGCGGCGGTGGGCCCGGAACTTTATGCCGCCCGAGCTGCTGGGTCCGAGAGTAGCGACAAGATCATTGCGGCCGGGACGGGCTCAACCGATCCAACTTTGACGATGCCTGCCATGCCCCTGGCGACTTTTACCGGAATGGGCACCGGTACCTTTCCCGGGTCTGGCACCGACGCCGGCATGGCGACCGGCACCAGCAACGACGCCGGCCCCAGCAACGACGCCGGCACTGCCACCGACGCCAGCTCCGGCATCAACACCCTGCGTCCTGCGGAGGCCTTTAATCCGGAGGAAACCACCCCGATCGACACGGGGACCGATGAACTACCGGAGGCGAGCGCCGCCGTCGGACGAATCATCCAGCGCACTATTGCGTTACCGGACGCGGCCACCGCGGATAGTGCGTCCCGGACCTTATCGGCGTCCCGGACGCACACGCTCATGGGCGCCCACTCGCTGGCGCCGCAAACCCCTCAACAGCGGCAGCAGCCCGTCAGCCTGCAGCGCTCTGGTGCCTCCTTGGCCACAGTTCCTGGAACGTTGGGAACGTTGGGAACGTTGGGAACGACCAGAACGACCGGAACGACCGGAACGACCGGAACGACCGGAACGACGGCAACGACGCCCCAGCGCTGGGGCCTTGAACGCAGCCTCGCGACGCAAACCCTGGCGGGATTCCCCACGGAGCCCGCGGCCCCCACGGTCGCCGGGCCGCTCCCCGGGACGGCGGCTCCGCTGACCTTGAGCCCGGCCGCCGTCCCATCCGGAGCACGCAGTCAAAACCAGGCGGTCCTGCAACGTGAAGAAGCCGAGGTCCCCACACCCGACTCTGTTCCGGGCGCCCCTCCGCCTGCGGCAACTCCCACGCTTGAGTCCGCGGAGGCCGCGTCTGCCGGGCAGGGCGCTGAGCGCAGCTTGTCCGGTCCGCCGGGGTTAGCGGGACCGGCGCCGAGCGGCCCCGCTGGGGCAGCTGCTTCCGGAAACGCTGCCCAAGCGAGCCCGGAACAACTTGAAGAACTTGCCAAGCGGCTCGCCGGGCCGCTGATTCGTCGTATCAAGACCGAAATGCTGCTTGACCGCGAGCGCCGCGGTCTGCGGACCGACGCGAACTGAGGAAGATCATGCTCGAGGATGTGGATACTGCCGTAAGTGTCCGGTTCCACGTAGCGCTGGACAGCATGGAACTGGGTACGTTCAGCACCTGTGAAGGCCTCGGCTGCGAGGTGGTGATCGAATCCCGGGAGGAGGGCGGCAACAACTCCTTCATCTGGCAACTCCCCACACGGCTCAAATATCCCAACATCACGCTGACCAGGCCGCTGGGGCGGGACACGGAAAAGATAGCGAAGTGGTTCGCGGACATGGCCAGCGGGTACACCCGCTGCACCGGCATCATCGAGGCGATGACGGGCAACGGCAGGAAGATCGCGGGCTGGGAGCTCTACGACGTCGTTCCGGTGCGATGGAAGGGACCCTCGCTCAACCCGGACCAGCCCAAAGTCATCATGGAGACCTTAGAAATCGCCCATCACGGCTTTGTTTCAAAGCTGCGGTAGCGGGAGGAGTCGGACATGACCACAACAACAGCCGCGCCGAGGTCGGCCACTGCCGCGGCGGCTGCGCCGGCCGCCGGTCCTGCAGCGCCGAGCGCAGGAGGCTCACCGGGCAACGGTGGCGAGGGGGCGCTGAAGCTCTCCCACGCGTACCTGGAGTTGCATGAGCCGTCCAAGGACGGCTCGCTGGACAAGGCAGGCCCGCAGATCGGTCGCATCGATTTCCAGTTCAACCCCAAAGAGCTGAGCATGGGAAAAACGGCCTCCTGGACGCGCCAGACCGCCAAGGCCAACCAGAAGGCAGGACCTCCGCAATATAACGGCCCAATGCCCTCCAAACTGTCCCTGGAGATGTTCTTTGATGCGTCGGGAAAGCAGGATGATGCCGTGGTCCAGCGGGTGGACAAGCTGTTCGCCTGCTGCGTCCCCACCGACGCCTCGCTGAAGCAGAACAAGGGCTCTCCGCCCTGGGTCCTTTTCCGCTGGGGTGAACTGACGGGGTTCCTGGCCTACGTTGCCAGTGTGCAGGTCAAGTACACCCTGTTCACGGCCGCCGGACTTCCTGTCCGCGCCACCTGCACGGTCTCGCTGGAAGAAATAGCGGGGAGCCCGCCCAAACAGAACCCGACCTCGGGTGGCTTGGTGCCGCGCCGCGTGCACGTACTCATCCAAGGAGACACTCTCGCCGGCATCGCCTACAACGAGTATGGGAACGCCTCGCTGTGGCGGGCAGTCGCCGCCGCGAACCGGATCGACGATCCCATGCGGCTGCGGCCCGGCAGCTCTGTGCTGCTGCCGGCCGTCAGCGAGCTTCCGTCCACCGCGCCCCAGGATGATGCAGCAGCCGGGCGGGAGGTGCTGCGTGGCGCACGGTGAGGAATTCAGCAACATGCTGCTGGTGGAAGTTGCCGGGAAGCCGCTTCCCCCTGACATCGCCGCGCGCCTCGTGTCCGGCTACGTGGACGACAGCAGCAACGTTCCCGACCTCTTTGTGCTCCGCTTCAGCGACGAGTACTCAACAGTCCTCGAAAAAGCTGCAATCAGCATCGGTGTCCCGGTCAAGCTGCTGGTGCAGCAGAGCGGACCCGGCGGCCCGGCTCCTCTGCTGTCCGGGGAAGTCACGGCCCTCGAAACGGAAATGGACCACGACGGCCTATACACGATTGTCCGCGGCCTCGACCATTCCCACCGGCTGTTCCGGGGACGCCGGGTGGAGGCCTACCTGCAAAGCACCGCGGCGGACATTGCTCGCAAGGTTGCCCAGCGGGCCGGCATCAAGGCAGGGACCATCGACGCCAAAGGGCCCGTGCTGCAGCACGTCGCCCAGGACGGCATCAGCGACTGGGACTTCCTGCACCGGCTGGCCGTGGAAGCCGGCGTGTTCCTGACCGTCTCCGAGGGCGCGCTGCACTTCACGGCGTCCACGGAGGCCGCGACGGCCCCTGCGGACACGGGCGGCGCCAGGAACGAGCCCCTCGTCCTCCAGCGCGGGGTCAACCTCGTGTCCCTCCGCGGAACGGTCACATCGGCCGGTCAGGTTCCTGACGTTGAGGTTCGGGGATGGGACGTCGCGGCGAAGCGGGCGATTGTCGCCGTCGCGCCGGCAAAAACCCCCAGTGCCAAGCTGCCGGACGTGGAGCCCGCCACCCTGGCCAAGAAATTCGGCAGCCCGCGCTATGTTGCTCCCGCAACGGCCTTCGAGCAGGCCGCGCAGTGCGACGCAGCAGCTGCCGCGCTGGCCTCACACCTGAGCGGCGCCTTCGCGGAACTGGAAGGTGTGGCCCGCGGAAATCCGAAGCTGCGGGCCGGCGCCGCTGTGTCGCTGAAGGGCGCCGGGAAACCGTTCGACGGCAGGTACACCTTGAGCTCATCCCGGCACGATTTCAGGCCGGACAGCGGCTACCTCACCACGTTCGTCGTGAGCCACGAGTCTGAGCGGTCACTGTACGGGGTCGCGGCCGGCGCGAACGGAAAATCTGCGATGCCCGGCATCGTGAACGCCGTGGTGACCGCGGCGAAGGATCCGGAAAACCAGGGCAGGGTCAAGGTCAAGTTTCCGGTCCTCTCGGACAACTACGAGAGCTGGTGGGCCCGTACCGTCCAGGCGGGCGCGGGCGCCTCCCGGGGCGCCGTCGTGCTCCCGGAGGTCGGCGATGAAGTCCTCGTCGCCTTCGGGCACGGCAGCTTCCAGCAGCCGTTCGTCCTTGGCGGCCTCTACAACGGCAAGGACAAGCCGGACAAACCCTGGGCGGACCACGTCGGCGGCACCGACGGCGCCGTCCAGCGGCGCGCCTTCGTATCCCGCACCGGAATGCTGGTCGAATTCCTGGAATCGCCCGAGGGCGAGCAGCTCACGGTGAGCAGCAACGGCGGCAAGCAAAAAATCTCCCTGGTCCAGAAACCCGACGCGGGCATCGAGATCATTTCAGAAGGCCCGGTCAAGGTCACGGCCAAGAAGGACGTCTCGGTGACGACGGCCACGGGGGAAGTAGCGATCAAAGGCAAGAAGATAACCGTCGAAGCGTCCACCGACCTGGAGCTGAAGGGCGCCGCCGTGAAGATCACTGGCAACGCCTCGGCCGAACTCAAGGCGCCGAGCGTCAAAGTGGCGGGCGACGCGACGGCTGAGCTTTCCGGCGGTGCGACGACCACAGTCAAGGGCGGCCTGGTCCGGATCAACTAATTCAGGACCGGGTCCGTACCGGAGACAGCGAAGCCGAAGAGAGGAGGAGTTGACGTGGGACAGGAGTTCATTGGCGCCGGGTGGGCGTTCCCGCTACGCACAGACCGGACCGGCAGCATCGCCCTGGTGCACGAGCAGCGCGAAATCGAGGAGAGCATCCATCTGATTCTGGCGACTTCCCCCGGGGAGCGGCCGATGCGCCCCGAGTTCGGTTGCGCCGTCCACGACTACGTCTTTGCTCCGGCGGACGCGGCAACAGCCGGCGACATCGCCTACGCGGTGCGGGTGGCGCTCGATCGCTGGGAGCCGCGGATCGACGTGGTAAACGTGCTGGTGCACTTCGACGCCGCGCAGGAGGGCGTCCTGCTGATCGACGTGCAGTACACCATCAGAGGCACCAACGACCCAAGGAACCTCGTCTTCCCCTTCTACGTCATTCCGCGCAGCGCAGAGGAGGCCGTTTCCTAATGCTCCCGTCACCGAACCTTGACGACCGCCGCTTCCAAGACCTGGTGGACGACGCCAAACGCATGGTGGCCCATTACTGCCCCGAGTGGACGGACCACAATGTCTCCGATCCGGGCATTACGCTGATCGAGTCGTTCGCCTTCATGGTCGACCAGCTGTTTTACCGTCTGAACCGGGTGCCGGACCGGCTCTATGTGGCATTCCTCGAGCTGCTGGGAGTCACCCTGCACCCGCCGACTGCCGCCTCTGTGGACCTGTTGATGTGGTTGTCGGCGCCGCAGCCGGACACCGTGGTCATTCCCCAAGGCACAGAGGTGTCCACCCGCCGCACCGAGGAGGACGAGGCGGTGGTCTTTGCGACCACGAGGGAACTGGCCGTGCCACCCCGGAGCCTGGAATACGTCATGACGCAGGGACGCGGTGGCGTCCCGGTGCCGCATTCCGAAGCATTGCACGGCGACGGAAACTTCGCCTGCTTCGGTACGCCGCCCGTGCCGGGGGAAGTGCTGCTCCTTGGTTTGAACGACCAGGCTCCTTCCTGTGTGGTGGCCCTGCGCTTCGAGTGCGAGGTCCGCGGTGTCGGCGTCAACCCCCGAAACCCGCCCTTGGTCTGGGAAGCGTGGGACGGAGCCGGGTGGGCAACGTGCGAACTCGACAGCGACGGGACCGGCGGGCTCAACCGGCCCGGCGACGTCGTCATCCACGTACCGCACATCCACTCCTCCTCCGTGCTCGGGGGAGTCCGTGCAGGCTGGCTGCGGTGCCGCGTCGTCGACCCGACGGACGGCTATCCGTCCTACAGCGCTTCCCCGACGGTGCGTTCGGCCCGTGGTTTCACCATCGGCGGGTCCGTTCCGGCCATCCATGCCGAGACCATTGCCGACGAGGTCATCGGGATGTCCGAAGGCGTTCCGGGCCAGTCGTTCGAATTGGGCCGGCACCCCGTGGTGCCCGGTGGGGAGCCGTTCGTGGTTGAAATCGCCGCCGGCTCCGGCTGGGATGCCTGGACCGAGGTGGACTCCTTCGCCGGGTGCGGACCCAAGGACCGGGTTATTGCCATCGACCGCACGGCCGGCATCATCCACTTCCCGCCGGCGGTGCGGGAGCCCGACGGCTCACTGCGCCATTACGGTGCCGTTCCTCCGGCCGGCAGCCCCGTCCGGGTCCCGCGGTACCGCACCGGCGGAGGTCCGACGGGCAACGTCGCGGCCCGGGCATTGTCGGTACTGCGGTCCAGCATCCCCTTCGTCAACAGCGTGGAGAACCGCAGGGCTGCCCATGGCGGCGTGGCACCCGAAACCATCGAACAAGCCAAGCTCCGGGGGCCGCTTGCACTGCGCACCCGTGACCGGGCTATAACCGCCGAGGACTACGAGCAACTCGCGAAGCGCGCCGCTCCGGATATCGCCCGGGTCCGGTGCATCCCGGCGAGCGGACCGAACGAAGCCGGCGGTGTCAGGGTGCTGGTGGTGCCCGCGGCCGTCCCGGACCGGGACCGGCGGCTGGTGTTTGAGGACCTGGTACCGGACGAGGACACCCTTTCGGAGGTGGCCGCGTATCTTGACGCGCGCCGCCCGGTCGGCGCCCGGGTGGTGGTGGAACCGCCCTATTACCGGGGCGTGACGGTCGTCGCGCAGCTCACGGCGCGTCCGCGGATGTCGCGGGAGACGCTCAAGCGTGACGCACTGCGGGCCCTCTACGAGTATTTCGACCCGATCACCGGCGGCCCGGACGGAGGAGGGTGGCCGTTCGGCCGGCCGGTGCAGGCCGGCGAAGTCCACGCCGTGCTGCAAAGGCTCGCCGGAACCGAAATAGTCGATGAGGTGCTGGTGTTCGCCGCCGACCCGGTGACCGGCCGCCGTGGTGAGCCGTTGCAGCGGGTTGAACTGGAACGAAATGCCCTGGTCTTCTCCTTCGACCACCGCGTGCGCGTATCGGAAGGGGCCTGAGATGCGTGGAATGGTACGGGGTCTGCCGAGCGCGGTCCCTCTGGCCGCTGGATTGCCGGCCGTCCTGCAGGAAGACGCCTTCCTCCAGAGGTTTCTGCTGGCCTTCGACGACGCCCTCGCTCCGGTTTTCACGACCCTCGACGGCCTCGACGCCTACCTGAATCCCCGCCTGGCCCCTGAAGATTTCCTGGACTGGTTGGCCGAGTGGGTAGGCGTGCGACTGGATGAGTCCTGGTCCACGTCGCAGCGCCGGAACGTGGTGGCGAATGCAGCCGCGATCCATCGGCGCCGGGGCACTGTTCCGGGCGTCGCCGACGCCGTCAGGCTCGCCGTCGGAGGGGTAGTGGACGTCGAGGTTGAAGACACCGGAGGCGCCGTGTGGTCTTCCACGCCCGGCGCAGAGCTGCCGGGCCAGGCCGAAGCGATGCTGCACGTGCGCGTGTACGCCGCGGTCCGGGAGGACATCAACGTCCGTCGCTTGGAGGGCATTATCAACGCCGTAAAACCCGCGCATGTTCCCCACACCCTGGAGATCGTGCCCGGCGCAGCCCCTGACGCTGACGATTCCTGAGGAGGCAGCGGTGTTGATCTGTGGAGACTGCAATGCCCGCAACAACGACGGCGAGCGATTCTGCAGCAATTGCGGCGCCTACCTGGTCTGGCAGCAGGATGCCGCAAAGGCTGAGGAACCGCGGCCGCCGCGGCCACCGCGGAGAGACACGGGCACGGGCAAAAGGGAGGCTGTAACAACGGCACAACTTCCGATAATCCCCGGACCGTCGGCGGCTTCACCGCAGGGACCGTCGGGGCGCGCTCATGGCGACCAGCGGAACGCTGCCGTGCCTAACGGACCGACGTCGGGGGTGGCTTCCGCGCGCAACCCCCAAGTAGCTTCTCCCGACAGCTTCGGGGCGACGGCAACTGTGGACCCAACGCGCGGGGACGTCCTGGAAGAGCGCCAGCCCCGTCAGTCGGATGGGCGCCCACCCCGCGAGCCCGAGCCGCGGCGGCGGCACGGCGAAACACCGCCATTGCCGGGTGGGCTTACCTGCCGTCGGTGCGGCGCGGACAACAAACCGGAAGCGAGCTTCTGCCGGCAGTGCGGGGCGGGCCTCAGGGAAGCCGCCGTTGTACCGGTTCCACCGTGGTGGCGACAGCTCCTGGGCCGCTCCGTTCCTGCCGCACTGCCGGCAGGAACCCGGCCCCAGTGGCGCAAACCAAGACGAGTTCCGGCGGGAGCGGTCTCACTCCTCACCGTGACCGGGCTTTTCGCCGGCGTCGCCTATGCCGGCCGTGACGTGATTGCTCGGTCCGTCATGCGGGGCGTGGACGAAATCCGGGAGGAGGCCATCCCTGCCCAGACAAAAACTTCATCGACGCCCGCAGGGGGACGCGAAGCAGACAAGGCCTTCGATGGCACCGTCCGTTCGTGGGCGTCGGACGGCTCTTTCGAGCCGGGCGCGGACTACCTCGAGGCGGGCTTCGAGCGACCGTTTCGTTTGACGTATGTGGTCATCACCTGTGTTGCGCCCGGCGCAGACAGAACCGCGCTGACGGAACAGCGGCCCACGAAGGTGGAGATTGTCGCGACCCGGGGCGACGGGCACAGCTCGTCCTTGACCGTTGTCATCCCCGACGTTGATGGCTCCAAGAGCTTTTACTTTGGGGCGGACGAGATAAGCAGAGTAAGGCTCAATATCTTAGAAACGACGGGTCCGGCGGGGGCATCCGTTTCTGTCGCGGACGTGCAGTTCGCTGGCTGGCGGTGGTGATGTCCGCCTCGGTGCTTGGCGGCCAGTCCATGCCAGCGCGTTCCGAAGCAGGCACCCCCAGGGAGCTCAGGATGAGCCCGTAACGCCTTTGGGCACGTTCCGCCGCTGCCGGATCCCCGAGACGGCGGAAGGTCTCGACCAAGGTCCGCCAGGACTCGTCCCGCCAGGGGTCGATTTCGACACTCCTGGTGGCGGCGGCGGCCGCATCGGCAGGGTTGCCCAGGACGAGTTCGATACCGGCCAGCGACGCCGCCGCCTCTGCGGCCCGTAGGCGGTACCTCTCCCGGGTGTCGGCCACCCACTCCGCGGGACCATCCTCCGGCAGCACCTCGCCGGTATACAGCTCGAGGGCGCGTCGCAGCTCCTCCGCGGCGCCCGGGTGGTCTCCCGCGGACCGTGCCTGCGAGGCTGCCTGCAGGGTCCGGTCGAAATCCGCAAGGTCGAAGGCCGACCCGTGCGCAAGCACCAGGGCATAGGCCTCACCTTGCCGAACGAGGAGCTGCTGGCCGTCCGCCCGGCATTCGGTTTGAAGAGCGCCGCGCAGACTGGAAACGCTCACCTGCAGAGCATGCAAAGCTGCCGGAGTGTCCAGATCCGCCCACAGTATGCCCGCAAGCCGTTCCCGGTGCACCGGCCGGCCGGCGTTGAGGGAGAGGATCCGGAGCACTGTCCTGGCTTGGGGCCGCACCCTGGACAGATCCACGCCGGCACCTTCGCTGCGGATCGAAAACCCGCCGAAACACCCCACCTGCAATGACGGCAGCGGAGCATCGGCCACGTTGATGACGTCGTCTGCCGGAGGCCGGCCGGCAAAGTCTGCGGCCACAGGGGAATCGGCCCTGTCCGTCCCAGACCCTTGTTTCCGGCCGCGCTGACCGGCTGGACCTGACGGTTCCGGTGCCATCCACGTCCACGGCCGGCAGACCAGGCCCGCAGATGCGGCGGTCTCACGGGCCGTACACATGAGTTCGTCGTACTGCTCCGGCCGCTGCAGGGCCATGGCTGCGTGGCTGACGGCCAGGGCTCCAGGAACACCGGCTGCCCGGGCAAATGCTTCAGCGGTGCGTGCCTGCTCAGCGGCTCCGGGCAGGTCCAGCGTCGCTGAGACAAGGGCCTGCGCCGTCTGGGCCCAGGCCTCGAGCGCGCCGGCGTCGAGCCTGCGAAAGCGCCCTGCCAGCTCGTCGAATTCCCGCGGCTCCGGACGGCCCGCCCGCAACCGCATGATCGAGGCAGCCGCGGTGACGAGCGCCGCACCCCACTCGTCGCCGCGTTGCTCGCAGCTTTCAATGATGGAGCTGACGGACTCCTGGCCGCCGGGCGTTCCCGGGACAGCAGCCTGGACACCGCTCGCCAGCCGCGCAAGCCACGTCAATCCTCGCCGTTCAGCCTGGCGTTGAACGGCGTCCACCTCCGCGGCCGGACCGTCGAAGTCCCAGTCCGGCTTGTCAGGCCCGAAAACGGCAAGCACGAGCTGGGCCGCGAGCGCCGGCCATGGTTGCTCAGCCAACCGCCCGGCGCACCGCCCGAGGGGATCGAGGGCCGACCGCTGGTCACCCGCCAGCAGGCTGGCCAAGCCGTATGCGAGCAGCTCCGGGGGCCGGCGGGGGACGCCGAGAGACCTGACCGCCCTTCCGGGCTGCCCGCGGACTGCTTCGCGGAGGGCGTCGGCTGGGTCGCACCCCACGAGGGATGCACTCCCTGTCCATCGGGCCGCTGCGACTTCTATGGCGCGGGCCAACTCAAGCCATCCGGGTTCGCTCGTCAACCCCTGGACCTCCACGACCATCCGTTGGGCCCCTGCCAGGGCCCCGTCGTCGAGCATCTGCCGTGCGGCAGCGACCGCAAGCCCGGCGTCATCGCGCAACATCCGGCCAGGAATCCCGGCCGCCCAGTGGCACATGCCCGGCTGCACCGCAGCCGTCCCTGCCCGGTGCAGGAGGCCGCCTGCCTTGTCCCAGTCCTGTCCGGAGGCCAGAACGGACAGCGCATGGCCGAAGGCGCCTTCCCGTTCCAGGACCGCAGCCGTTCGGTCGCGGATGTCCTCGGCCTCGTTTCCGGCGTCGAGCGAGGCAACGAGGTACTGCCGCAGCAGTTCCGGGACCCGGACCGTGGCGCCGTCGTCCTCCCTGAAAAGAAGTCCGAGCTGCTCAAGGCGGTGCAGCAGTTCCTTGCTGTCGCTGCCCCCAAGGAGCGCGTCACAACGGGACGGCGTCAGCACCTCGAAGAGGCACGTTCTGCGGAGCAGCCGGTCCATCTCCGCGGAGGTTCCGGCAAGGAGGTGCTGGGTCAGGTACTCCTGGACATGGCGGCATCCCGGGCCGAAGGATTCGGCTGCCCGCCGACGTTCCACGGAGGAACGGTTCCTCGTCGCGAGGTGGAAGAGGTGGAGCGCCGCGGCCCATCCGTCCGTCCGCATTGTCAGGCTCGTGATGCCTGCCGGCGCCAAAGGTTGTTTGTAGAAGGTCCGGAAAAGCTGGTCCACTTCACCGCGACGGAAACGCAGGTCCTCGCCGCTGACCGTCACGACGGCGGGCAGTTCCGACCGGGCGAGGTTGAAAAGCGGAGGGCGACGGCCGCCCACGAGGAAGTGCACCAACGGCAGGTTGAGTGTGAGAAGCCGCTCGAGCTCTGCCTCTGCGGTGCCGTCCGCCAGCGCGTGCAGGTCGTCCACGACGAACACGAACGGCTCGTCCAGTCTGCGGGCCAGGAGCTTCAGTTCGGGAAAGGTACGGGGTGGCTCCGCCCCGACAGCAGAGGCGAGGGCCGCAGCAAATCCTCCCAGCAGCCGGCCCGGCCTTGCGTCCCGCGGATTCGACCGATACCACGCAGCGGTGGATGACCGCTGCGCCGCCCACTGCGCCAGGAGGGTCGTCTTCCCGGCACCAGGCGGTGCGATCACAAGTCCAAGAGTCGGGTTGGAGCCGGCGTCCACTGCTGGGATCAGGCGGGGCCGCACAAGACCGGCGGCTTCCGGCCCCGTCAATTCCCCCGCCTGTGTGGCTGCCATACCGTCCCTGCTTCCCCAGAAGGATCCGGTCCCCAGCGTGGCTTATAGTGTAGGGCTCATCAGCCCCGTGATCGAGGGCCTTTTGCCATATCTTGGCCCCCTTGCGTTCTTCGGGCCGGGGCCGACTGCCTTCGCGTGGCCGACGCGCGGGGCTTAAGGCCCTAAGGTCCGATGACGCGGCGGCGCAGACTGAAGTGCCGGCCGACTGTTGGCACCGCTGGCGGGCCCTTGCGCTGCAGGCCCCACCGCCAACGGAGAAGAGCGCAGGTCAGGATGGACAAACCGATTGTCGTCGGTATCAGCGGCTCTGCCGGAAGCCAGGGCGCCTTGACGTGGGCCGTGCAGCGGGCGTCGCGGCACCATCTGCCCCTTCTCGTTGTCCACGCAGTGGACGACCGGTGGATGACTCCCGAATTCCAGTACCAGGAGCTCGTGCGGGACTCGGCGGTGGACCTGCTCCAGCGGGCGCTGGACACGGTCCGGGCACAGGCGGCGGACGTGCAGGTGGACGTGGAACTTCGTCACGGCAGCGCCGGTGCCGCGCTGCGGGAGGCCTCCAGGGATGCCGCGATGGTGGTTGTCGGTGCGCATGACAGGCATTGGATGGACGGGGGCCCGCTCACGGACCGGGCCCTGCAGATCGTTTCCGCTTCGGACAGCCCGGTCGCCGTCATACCAGCACGGCAAGGAGCGGGGGACAGGGGAGTTGTTGTGGGCGTGGACGGCTCCGAAGATGCGTTGCAGGCCGTCCGGTTCGCTGCCGCCGAAGCAGACCGCGACGGCGATGACCTGACCGTGGTGCTCGCATTCCGCAGCCCGGTACGACGGTTGGAAACCCAGCTGCCCTCGCGGGGGCTTACCGAAACCGTCATTGAGGAGCAGCGGGTGGTCCTGTCCGAATCCGTGGCAGGCCTCGGCGACAAGTAGCCGGACCTGACCGTGCACCAGCGCCTTGAAACGGAGGCTGAACCAGCGAAAGCGCTGGTTCAGGTCGCGGCCGGGGCCCGTTTACTCGTCATCGGCAGCCGCGGCCGTGCTGCCTTTTCCCGGTTGGTGCTCGGCTCCACCGCCCACGCTGTTCTGCTGCACGTGCCGTGTGCCACGGTGGTCACCAGGCTCCACAGGGCCAGGCACGAGGACTGAGCGGGCAGGACCGTTCCATACCGCGGCAAGGGTGGAGGGCGGGCCGGTCAGCCTGCCGGGAAGGGTCTTTGCGCCGTCACCGGCGGATGGGAGGATGATCCCGTGAGGCCCTTTTTCGATTTCGTCAGTGATTTTTGGTGGCTGGTGTTTCCGCTCAGCGGCCTCATGGGGGGCTGGGCCCGCTCCTGGTCAAAAGCCAGCGAGCGCCGGCACCGGCGGCGTGTGGAGCTCTACCAAGTCCGCAACCGGGCGGCCGAGGCCGAGCAGGCGAGCCAGGCCGAGGTCCAGTCGCTGATGGCGGCCCACGACGTTGTAAACCGGCGCTGGCTGTCCTACGAGCTGGATGTCGGAAAACTCATTGATTTTCCTGTCATGACGGATGTCCGTGAGCCGCTCACGGTCGCGTTCCTGCGGGCGAAACGGGAGGCTGACGGCCTGCGCCCCGCCCTGCCAGGGGACATGATGGCTCCGGCGGCGTTGGTGGACTACCGCGCTGCAGTGCGCAGCTTCGAGGTCGCTTTCGACGTGGCGGAGCGGGAGGCCCGGCGCATCAAGGACAGCAACTTCACCGGCCCGGAGCGCCAGCGGCTTGAGACTGCCAGGAAGCTGCTCCGGATCGCTTCCGACGACGCCGCCACGCCTGCGGAGCGGCAGACGGCGTACAAGCGGGCAAGGCGGGAACTGGATGGCCTGATCGTGCTGCCGGACGTCACGCTCGCGGCGCTGGAGCAAAAAATCGCCGGGGTGCTCGACGCCGGGCCGAAGGGCTGACGGCGGCGCCGGCACCGCATAGTCGGTCATCGAGCTCGGCGGGAAGGAATCGCCTGTGACGAAAGTCTCTCTGTACATCGATGTGGACGGGGTCCTGTGCCCTTTCGGCGCCACAGGGCGCACCGACTGGGGAACGGCGTGGAGCATTGCCGGTGCCGGTCTCCTTGAGGTCAGCTACGCCGTCGACCTCGTGAAGGCCCTGAACGAGCTGGCGGGGAGACCGGACCTGAGGTTTGTATGGCTGACCAGTTGGGAAAGCCTGGCGCCCGAATTCCTCTGCCCGGCCATCGGGCTGGCCGGGCAGGAGTGGCCCGTCCTGGGCCGGCGAGGGCCTGGGCAGCGGCGACGGCTGGTGGAAACTGCAGGCAATCCAGCAGGACCTTGAAACCAGCACGTCCGACCGTGCGGTGTGGATCGATGACCAGCTCGATTTCGAACAGGCGGCTCAGCACTGGGCAGCTTTCCTGGGCGCGCGTCTCCTGCTGATCTCACCGGACCCCCGAAGGGGCCTGTCCAGGGCCGACCTGGCGTCTGTACAGGCCTTTCTCTAGGACCTGGTGTTTTGCCTTGCTGTCATTCCCACGTACGATCTATAGGGTTTCAAGCTACTCTGCTGAACGCCGCAAGTCCTCCCGGTCAAAGACTGGCTGAACTCTGCGCAGCAACGGAAAATGGAACTGCGACCGTCGACTCTGCAGATTGGGCAACAGGTGGAAATCACCGTAATGGTGGCGCTGGTTATTGCGCTGGCGCTTTTCTTCGACTTCACCAACGGATTTCATGACACCGCCAACGCAATGGCCACGCCCATCGCGACCGGTGCCATCAAACCCAAAACGGCAGTCGCCCTCGCGGCGGTGCTGAACCTGGTGGGCGCGTTTCTCTCCACGGAAGTGGCAAAGACCGTATCCGGGGGCATCATCCGGGAGGGCTCTGACGGGATCCAGATCACGCCGGACATCATCTTCGCCGGATTGATGGGCGCCATCCTCTGGAACATGATCACCTGGCTCAAGGGCCTGCCGTCGAGTTCCTCGCACGCCCTCTTCGGCGGCCTGATCGGCGCCGCCATCGTCGGCATCGGCCTCCACTCGGTGAACTTCGAGAGCATTCTGCAAAAGGTGATCCTGCCCGCCGTCTTCGCGCCGATCATCGCCGCCGGCGTGGCGTACATCTGCACCCGGCTGGCCTACGCGCTGACCGCCCGCCATGACCCGGAGACCGGCAGCAAGCTGACCCAGAAGCGCGGCGGCTTCCGCACGGGCCAGATCTTCACCTCCAGCCTCGTCGCCCTCGCCCACGGAACCAACGATGCCCAGAAGACCATGGGCATCATCACTCTCGTCCTGATCGCGGCGGGCACCCAGCGGGCCGGCACCGGTCCCCAGCTCTGGGTCATCGCCGCCTGCGCCCTGGCCATCGCGATCGGCACCTATGCCGGCGGGTGGCGGATCATCCGGACCATGGGATCCGGCCTCACCGACGTCAAGCCCGCCCAAGGCTTCGCCGCGGAAAGCAGCACCGCCTCCGCGATCCTTGCCTCCTCCCACCTCGGATTCGCCTTGTCCACCACCCAGGTGGCCTCCGGCTCCGTCATCGGTTCGGGCCTGGGCCGCCGCGGCACCTCTGTCAGGTGGGGAACCGCAGGAAAGATTGCGCTCGGCTGGCTGTTCACCCTTCCGGCGGCCGGAATCGTTGGCGCCCTCACCGCACTGCTGGTGAAGACCGGCGTGGCCGGCGTGGTCATCGCGGCTGTCGCGGGCACCGCCGCTGTCATCTACATGTTCCTGCACTCCAAGAAGTCGGATGTGGGCCACCACAACGCCGTCGAGGTCGAGGAAGCCGGCCAGGCAGTGCGCTTCCGCAAGAAGAAGGCGGCCGCTGTCAGCCGCGCCAACAACAAGCCGAAGGACCGCCAGTAATGAAGTGGCTTGAACTGCTGCAGGTCGCCGGGGCCACCTTTGTCGCCGCCGTAACCGTCGTCGTCCTCTACTCCCTCGGAGTCCGGCTCACCGCCATCGCCGGCGACGTCCGGACCAGCCAGCCCGGCTGGGTCCGGCCGCTTTCCTTTGTCTGCTTCGGCCTGTGCGGCGTCGCGGTCCTGTTCGGGCTCTACCTGATCATTCCCTACTTCTCCAAGTAGGCGGCTCTGGGAACCCCCGGCCCGAATCGCTAGGCTGGGGCCATGCCGAGCTTCCAGTACTTCGTTGCCTCGTCCCTGGACGGATACATAGCGACGGCCGATGACCAGCTGGACTGGCTGTTGCAGTTTGACGGCTTCGACGGCGGCAAGGAAAGCTACGACGCGTTCATGGCCGAGGTCGGGTGCCTCGTCATGGGCAGCGGGACGTATGCCTGGCTGATGGAGCACGAACCCGGCAACTGGCCCTATCCGGATACCCCGTGCTGGGTCTTCACCCACCACGAGTTGGCCTCCCCCGAAGGAGCGGACATCACCTTTGTCCGCGGGGCGGTGGGCGAGTTCGTCGAGGACCTGAAGGAACAGGCGCGCGGGCGAAACGTCTGGATCGTGGGAGGAGGCGTGCTCGCGGCGCAGTTCGCCGACGCCGGATCCCTGGACGAAATGATTGTCTCGATCATTCCGGTGGTGCTTGGCGGCGGCAAGGCGGTTCTTCCTATGACGGGCCCGACGCCGCCGCTGGAGTTGACCTCGTCCCGCACCTTGGGCCGGGGGATCGTGGAGCTGCGGTACAACTTCGGCGGTCAGCCCGCCTGAGGCGCTGGGGCGCCGGGAAGCCGACCCGCTATGCGGCGGTGTCCCGGATCAGGTTGGTGATGCGCGCCGTGGACAGCCGGCGGCCCTGCTCATCGGTCATGACGATCTCGTGGGTGGTGAGGGTGCGGCCGAGATGGATGGCGGTACACGTCCCGGTGACGATGCCCGCCGAGACAGCCCGGTGGTGCGTCGCGCCGACCTCTATTCCCAGTGCCTGCCGGTTGGGCCCGGCGTGCATTCCGGCCGCAAACGAACCCAGGGTTTCGGCAAGCACCACGTGCGCCCCGCCGTGCAGGATGCCTGCCACCTGCGTGTTGCCTTCCACCGGCATGGTGGCCACCGTCCGCTCGGGGCTCATCTCCAGGAAACGGATCCCCATTTTGATCACGAGGGCGCCGACGCCGTACTGGCCGAGCCAACCGTGCATTTCCTCGGGGACCCCGGCCTCCGCCAGCTCGGCCGCAAACGGGCCGGGCGTGAAATTGTCCATCATGACAACTAGGCTGGCACCTGTGAGTGAAACTACCAAACCGGCCCCTTCCACCCTTCCAGCAGACGCAGCACCGGCGCAGAGCGCCTCGGTCCTGGTCGCTGAGCCAGTCCAGAAGCCCCGCAGCTCCGGCGCGGAGGTTTCAGCGACGGAGGCGCCGGTGGTCCCCATCACTGACCAGCCCCGGCTGATGGTGCTCGATGGCCACTCCATGGCCTTCCGGGCCTTCTTTGCCCTGCCGGCGGACAAATTCTCCACGTCCAACGGGCAGCACACCAACGCCATCCATGGGTTCACCTCGATGCTCATCAACCTCATCAAGGAACAGCAGCCCACCCACATCGCGGTGGCCTTTGACGTATCGGACGAGACCACGCACCGGAAGGCCGAGTACAGCGAGTACAAGGGCGGCCGCAACGAAACCCCCCGGGAGATGAGCGGACAGATCGACCTCATCGACCAGGTCATGGGCGCGTGGGGGATCAAGACCATCAAGCTGCCCGGCTATGAAGCCGATGACATCCTGGCCACCCTGGCCAGCATGGGGGAAAAGGCCGGCTTCGAGGTGCTGCTCGTCTCGGGCGACCGCGACGCCTTCCAGCTCATTACCGACAACGTGGTCGTGCTCTATCCCAAGAAGGGCGTGAGCGACATCCCGCGGATGGACGCGGCTGCCATCCAGGAAAAGTACTTCGTCAGCCCCGCCCAGTACTCGGACCTTGCCGCCCTGGTGGGGGAGTCGGCGGACAACCTCCCGGGGGTTCCCGGCGTCGGACCCAAAACGGCAGCCAAGTGGATCAACCTCTACGGCGGCCTCGAGGGGGTCCTCGAAAACCTGGACTCGATCGGCGGGAAGGTGGGGGACGCCCTCCGGGAACATGTGGAGTCCGTCAAGCGCAACAGGCGGCTGAACAGGCTGCACACCGACCTGGAGCTCCCCGTGACACTGGACGAGCTCGCCGAACCGCGGCCGGACCAGGCCGCGCTCGAGGAGCTCTTTGACACCCTCGAATTCAAGACCATCCGTTCCCGGCTCTTTGCCCTGTACGGTGACGAGGCTCCGGAAAATCCCGAGCGGGAGAGCCTGGATGTTCCGGAATTCGTGACTCCGGCAGGGGCGGTTGACCTGGATGCATTCCTGGCCGCTGGCGCCGGCCAGCGGACTGCGCTGGCTGTGGACCTTGTCCCGGGCCGGATCGGCGAGGACGCCGCCGCGGTGGCCATCGTCCGCGACGGTGCAGCCGCCTACATCGACCTGGCCGGGCAGGACGCCGAGTCCGAAAACGTCCTTGCGGCCTGGCTGCGGGACCCCGGGGCGCCCAAGGTGCTGCACGGCTACAAAGCCGCTCTGAAGGCGCTGACCGCCCGTGGCCTGGAACTGGCAGGCGTGGTGGATGACACCTCGATCTCCGGCTATCTGATCGAGCCCGACCGCCGCAGCTACGAACTGGCGGAGCTGGCGCAGCACCACCTCAACATTGCAATTTCCACCGCCGCGGCGAAGGCGGGACAGCTGGAACTGGACTTCGACGGCGATGAAGCGGCCGCCGGCGCCCTGGTCCAGGTCGCCGCCGTCGTCCATGCGCTGAGCCGCTACTTCGAAGCGGAGCTGACGGACCGCCAGGCGCAGGAGCTGCTCTCCACCCTTGAGCTTCCGGTCAGCCGGGTCCTCGCCGAGATGGAACTCGCCGGGATCTCCATCGACATGCAGCGGATGGATGAGCAGCTGGCCGATCTCGCAAAGGTGATCGACAACGCGCAGGAACTGGCGTTTGCCGCGATCGGCCACGAGGTGAACCTGGGGTCGCCCAAGCAGCTGCAGACGGTGCTGTTCGACGAACTCCAGCTGCCCAAGACCAAGAAGATCAAGTCCGGGTACACCACCGACGCCGCATCGCTGAAGAACCTCCTGGAAAAGACCGGGCATGAGTTCCTGGTCCAGCTGATGGCACACCGCGAATCCGCGAAGCTGCGGCAGATGCTCGAAACCCTGAAGAAGTCCGTCGCCGAGGACGGCCGGATCCACACCACGTACGCGCAGAACGTGGCGGCTACGGGACGGATCTCGTCCAACAACCCGAACCTGCAGAACATCCCCATCCGCAGCGAGGAAGGGCGCCGGGTCCGCGGCATCTTCGTCGTCAGCGAGGGCTACGAGTGCCTGCTGTCGGCGGACTACTCCCAGATCGAGATGCGGATCATGGCGCACCTCTCCGGCGACGCCGGGCTGATCGCGGCCTACAAGGAAGGCGAGGACCTGCACCGCTTCGTGGGCTCCAACATCTTCCGGGTGCCCGCCAATGAGGTCACCAGCGCCATGCGCTCCAAGGTCAAGGCGATGTCCTATGGCCTGGCCTACGGTCTGACGTCCTTCGGGCTGTCCAAGCAGCTGGAAATTTCCGTGGACGAGGCCCGCACCCTGATGAAGGAGTACTTTGACAGGTTCGGCGCTGTCCGCGACTACCTGCGGGGCGTGGTGGACCAGGCCCGGATCGACGGCTACACGGCAACCATCGAAGGCCGCCGCCGCTACCTCCCGGACCTCACCAGCTCGGACCGCCAGCTCCGCGAGAACGCCGAACGCATCGCGCTGAACTCGCCCATCCAGGGGTCCGCTGCAGACATCATCAAGCGGGCCATGCTGGGCGTCGCCGGGGCGCTGGCCGAGCAGGGGCTCAAGTCCCGCATGCTGCTGCAGGTGCATGACGAACTGGTCCTCGAGGTCGCTAACGGCGAGCGGGCTGCCGTGGAGAAGCTGGTCACCGAACAGATGGGGGCCGCGGCCGAGCTCAGCGTTCCGCTGGAAGTCCAGATCGGCGTCGGCCCCACCTGGTACGACGCCGGGCACTAGGCTTCCGGGGGAGGGCGGTCCGCCCGGGGTGGCCGGCGGGCCAGCGGTGGCGGGCCGCTGCACCGTTGGCTAGGCTCGGGGCTGTGTCTAATCTGAGCGGGGACTACGAAATCCGGCGGTTCGAGCCTGCGGCCAAAGACGATCCGGCGTACCCGGAGTCGGTGGCGTGGATGCGGGCAGTGGCCTTCGGCTTCCACGATGAGCGCCGTGACGATGCCCGGGTGGACCTGGGGATCGAGATGCAGCGCGCTGACCGCCGCGTCATGACGGGCGTTTACCAGACGGGCGCCGTCGCTGGCCATTCGCTGGGAGCGGACGTGCCGGTCGCCACCTTCGCGACTTTCACCAAGAGCCTGAACATCGGCTTTGGCCGGCTGTTGCCCACCTGGCTGGTGACGTCCGTGACCGTCCGGACCTCGCACCGGCGCCGCGGGCTGCTGCGCCGCATGATGGGGGAGGACCTGGCACGGGCACGGGAGGAGGGCCTGGCGATGGCGGCACTCACCGCCTCGGAAGCTTCGATCTACGGGCGCTTCGGATTCGGCGTGGCGACGTCGGAGCAGTCGATCAAAGTGGATACGACGTCGCGTTTCAAGTTGAACCACGCTCCGGTCGGCAGCGTCGAGGTAGCCGATCCCCGGGTCCTCCTGGACCTGGCCCCGCTGGTCTTCGACCGGCTGCACCGCACGACGCCCGGATCCATCGACCGTCACGAGTTCTACCGGCGCTTCGTCTCGGGCTCCATCAGCCGGGAGGGCGGCGAGGACCCGAAGCTCAAGGTGGCGCTGCATTACGGGCCGGACGGGGAGGTGGACGGCTACGTCTCGTACAAGTTCGGGGGCTGGTCCAGCACGCCGTACACCATGGAGGTCGTTGACCTCGTCGCGGCAACCCGTGCCGCGTACTTGGAGCTGTGGCAGTACCTCGGCGCCATCGACCTGGTCGAACGGGTCACCTGGCGGGAGTCGCCGGTGGATGACCCCCTGCCGTGGGCGCTCGAGGACGCCCGCTGCGTGGAGGCATCGGACGCGAGGGACATGCTCTGGCTAAGGATCCTGGACGTTAAGGACGCCCTTGAAGCCCGCCACTATCCCGCCGACGGGCGGCTGGTGCTGCACGTGTCAGATTCCCTTGGCCTGGCGGACGGAAGATTCGCCCTGGACGTGACATGCGGCGCCGCCGTCGTCACCGACGCGGGCGGCCACCCCGCTGATCTCGAACTCGACGTAGCGGCGCTGTCCTCGATCTACCTGGGCGGGATCCATCCCGTTACGCTGGCGGCTTCCGGCCGCATCCGCGAGCACACGCCGGACGCCGCGTTCCGCGCCGCCCGCATGTTCGCCGTCGAACGCCCGGCGCACTGCCTCACGCACTTCTAGCGCCCGGCCCCGGAGGACCGCGCGGCACCCGCCGCGCGACCCCCCGCGCTTTGACCGGCGTTGGAGTAAACGACTAGACTAAACGGGCGTGTACTACGTGCGCGCATTTACAATCCACAAATCAGGGTGACCCGGCCGATCCCAGTTGAGACGCCGTGCGCTTGGCCTGCATTCCATAATGCGGGGGAAGCGGTTTCCCTGACCGACTTACTATCCACAACGGAGCCCCTACTACATGACCATCACCTCCACCGAGAAGCCCGGTACCCCCGTAGTCGCGATTAACGACATCGGTACCGCTGAGGACTTCCTCGCAGCAGTCGACGCGACCATCAAGTACTTCAACGACGGAGACCTCGTCGAAGGTACCGTCGTCAAGGTCGACCGCGATGAAGTTCTGCTCGACATCGGTTACAAGACCGAAGGTGTCATTCCCTCCCGCGAGCTTTCCATCAAGCACGACGTTGATCCCGGAGACGTCGTCTCCGTTGGCGATCAGGTCGAAGCCCTGGTGCTCACCAAGGAAGACAAAGAAGGCCGCCTGATCCTCTCCAAGAAGCGTGCTCAGTACGAGCGCGCCTGGGGCGACATCGAGAAGGTCAAGGAAGAAGACGGCGTCGTCACCGGTACCGTCATCGAGGTTGTCAAGGGTGGTCTTATCCTCGACATCGGCCTGCGCGGCTTCCTGCCCGCATCCCTCGTCGAGATGCGCCGTGTGCGCGACCTTGCTCCGTACATCGGTCAGCAGATCGAAGCCAAGATCATCGAGCTGGACAAGAACCGCAACAACGTTGTGCTGTCCCGCCGTGCATGGCTCGAGCAGACCCAGTCCGAGGTCCGCTCCACGTTCCTCAACAAGCTGGAAAAGGGCCAGGTCCGTCCGGGCGTCGTTTCCTCCATCGTCAACTTCGGTGCCTTCGTGGACCTGGGCGGCGTAGACGGCCTGGTTCACGTTTCCGAGCTGTCCTGGAAGCACATCGACCACCCGTCCGAGGTTGTCGAAGTTGGCCAGGAAGTCACCGTCGAGGTTCTCGAGGTCGACCTGGACCGCGAGCGTGTTTCCCTGTCGCTCAAGGCTACGCAGGAAGATCCGTGGCAGACCTTCGCCCGCACCCACGCCCTCGGGCAGGTTGTTCCGGGTAAGGTCACCAAGCTGGTTCCGTTCGGCGCGTTCGTTCGCGTTGAAGACGGCATCGAAGGCCTGGTCCACATCTCCGAGCTCGCCGTGCGCCACGTTGAGCTGGCCGAGCAGGTTGTCTCCGTTGGCGACGAGCTGTTCGTCAAGGTCATCGACATCGACCTCGAGCGCCGCCGCATCTCCCTCTCCCTCAAGCAGGCTAACGAGGGCGTTGACGCCGAGAGCACCGAATTCGATCCGGCTCTCTACGGCATGGCCGCTGAGTACGACGAAGAGGGTAACTACAAGTACCCGGAGGGCTTCGACCCGGAGTCCAACGAGTGGCTTGAAGGCTACGAGAACCAGCGCGCCGCCTGGGAGCAGCAGTACGCTGACGCCCAGACCCGCTGGGAAGCACACAAGAAGCAGGTTGCCCAGCACGCTGCCGACGACGCTGCAGCTGCAACGTCCGGCGAGAGCGACTCCGGCACCACCAGCTACTCCTCCGAGCCCGCTGCAACCGAGACCGGTGCAGGCACGCTTGCTTCGGACGAGGCTCTTGCTGCTCTGCGCGAGAAGCTGACCGGCAACTAATTGCCACCGGCCTCCGAGTGATCGAGGGCTAGCTCAAGCGGGTCCCTGCCATGCGCAGGGGCCCGCTTTTGCGTTAGGCCAGGAACTGGGCGGGGTTGGGGCGGCTTTTCCCCGGGGACATGCCCAGCCCTGGGCCGGGCGGATGGGCATATGCGGGTCTATGCCCAGTGGCTAGGCCCGAGGGGGAGCATGTCCAGTCCTGAGGCGTCGCAGGGGGAGCATGCTCAGTCCTGCGGCAGGAAGATTCTTGACGCGGGCCGAGCGCGAGCGCACAGTGTGGAGGTTGCAGACCAAGCTTTCGGAGGGAGCAAGTCATGGTTGAAGCATCAGAAGGGGCCAAAGCGGCGGTTGCTCATAGCGGCGGCCCGTGGCCGAGGGGTATCGGAGCCATCACGCTGTTCGTGGAGGATCTGGCTGTCACAAGACTGTTCTATGAGGACGTGTTCGGCTTGCCGGTGGTGTACGAAGACGACGCTTCCACGGTGTTCCGGTTCGAGAACACCATGATCAATCTGCTCAAAGCCAGCGAAGCGCCGGAGCTGATCCGCCCTGCTGTCGTGGCCCAACCCGAGGCCGGTGCGCGAATGCAGTTCACCATCGAGGTGGACGACGTCGACGCCATGTGCGCGGAACTGGCCGCGCGCGGAGTCGAGCTGCTGAACGGCCCGCTGGACCGGCCCTGGGGAATCCGCACTGCCAGCTTCCGGGACCCCGGCGGCCATATCTGGGAAATCGCCCGTTAGCCGGACCGCGCCGGCCGCCCTGTAGCCACGTGGAACGCGGGTTAGGTCGATGTTGGCTTCGTATTGCGGGGGACTTGTCCAGTCCTGGGTTCAACGAATGGGCATCTTGGCATTATGTCCGGTGCGCGCGTGGAACGTGGGACATGTCCGGCTCTTGTGGTGCGTCCGGGAGGACATGCCCAATGGCTGTGCGGAACGTGGGACATGTCCGGCTCTTGTGGTGCGTCCGGGAGGACATGCCCAATGGCTGTGCCGAACGTGGGTCATGTCCGAACGGGGCATACGACGTTGAGCATGTCCGGTGAGAACTGGGCCCTGTGAGCCTGAACCCTTGGGCCTGATGCCTGAGCCTGGGACCGGGGACGGGCCCCAGCGGGGAGTGGGGAAGCCGGTGCGGCGAACCGGGCTCAGCGCAGCGGGATGTAGGCCCGCACTGACGCCTGCGGGGCCTCGGACGCAGTCTCGAAGACGAGCTCCGCCCCCGACCCGCGCAACAGGGCCAGCGCCGCGCGGTTGCCGGCCGTCGTGCAGGCCTCGAGCCTGGCGGCGCCGGAGGCAGCAGCGTGGGCCGTCACCTGCCGTAGGGCCTCCTGCCCGATGCCCAGACCGCGGCTACTCCGCGCCAGCCAGATCCCGGTTTCGAGGGTCCCGGGTCCTGTCCGCTTCAGCCGGATGGATCCTGCCAGCCCGCCCGCGTACCCGATGGCCCAGCTCTTCTGCCGTGCGGGGCCGTCCAGCCCGGTGGCCGTCCGGTGGTATTCGCGGAACCAGCTGATCCGCTCGGAGTTCCAGCCTGCGGTGCCACCGATGGGCGGCGTCACCTCGTCAGCGTCGGCGTCCCGGACGGCCACGGCGAGGAGGTGCTCCAGCACATCCTCCCCGACGTCCACGAGGAACACCACCAAGGGCAGCTCAGCCGATGGGGACATCCACCCACTCCGATCCGCCGGGCACCAGCGCCGCACGTCCGGCCGAAAGGGCCGCGAGCCGTTCAACGGCCGCGTCCAGGGCCGCCGGATCGTCCGGCAGCGCAAGCCTGAGCACCGTGTTCTGTGCCTCGTAGCTCGTGTCCGCCATGACATAGCCCGCGGCGCGCAGGTCATTTTCCAGCCGGCCCGCCACCGCGTGCGGCACGGCAACAGCGCAGACCCGCAGCCGCCGCCGGTGCACCATCCCCGCCCGGTCCAGGGCAGCCGACACCGATTCGGAGTAGGCCCGCACCAGCCCGCCGGCGCCGAGCAGGATTCCACCGAAGTAACGGACGACGACGGCCGTCACGTCGCTGAGGTCGGCCACGCCGGGGGCGGTCTCGCGTTTGAGCAGCGCCTCGAGCATCGGCGCGCCGGCCGTGCCCGACGGCTCGCCGTCGTCATTGGAGCGTTGCACGCTCCGGTCCGGTCCCAGGACGAACGCGGAGCAGTGGTGCCGCGCATCGTAAAACTCCTTGCGGAGCCCGGCCAGCGACGACCTCGCCTGGTCCTCGTCGCCGGTCCGGTGCAGTACCGTGATGAACCGGGAGCGCTTGACCTCCAGCTCGTGGCGGAACTCCGGTTCGGCCAGCGTGGTGTAGGTCGTGGCCCGGCTCTCCGCCACCACTGCATCTTCTGCCACCGGATCAGTTTAGTCTGGTGGGGTGCTGAAGATCGGATTGACGGGTGGCATAGCCTCGGGGAAGTCGGTGGTTGGCTCGCGCCTGCGCGAACTCGGGGCGGTGCTGGTGGACGCGGACGCGCTGGCGCGGGAAGCGGTGGAGCCCGGAAGCCCCGGCCTGGCGCAGGTCGTCAACGCGTTCAGCTCCGCGGTCCTGACCCCGGACGGCCACCTTGACCGCCCCCGGCTGGGGGCCCTGGTCTTTGGCTACCCGGACCGCCTCGCCGTGCTGAACGGCATCATCCACCCGCTCGTCCGGGAGCGCGCCGCCGCGCTGGTGGCCGCCGCGCCGGCCGGGGCCGTCGTGGTGCAGGATATCCCTCTGCTGGTGGAGACCGGGCAAGGGACCCATTTCCATCTGGTCCTGGTCGTGGACGCACCGGACACCGTCCGGGTCGAGCGGATGGTGCAACACCGGCACATGACCGAAGCGGACGCCCGCTCCAGGATGTCTGCCCAGGCCACGCGGGAGGACCGCTTGGCGGCCGCTGACGTCGTACTGGACAATTCAGGCACGAAAGATGAACTCCGCGACGCCGTGGACCGGCTCTGGAAGTTCCGCCTGGTGCCCTTCGCGGCCAACCTCAAGGAGGGCCGGGTGGCTCCCCGGACGGGAGGTCCCGTCATCATGACGGCCCAGCGGGACTGGCCGGCGCAGGCCGGACGGCTGATCGCCCGCCTGCAGGCGGTGGCTCCTGACGAGATCATGACGCTGGACCACGTCGGATCCACCGCCGTTCCCGGCCTGGACGCCAAGGACGTCGTCGATTTGCAGCTCGGCGTGCACGACATGGCCGCCGCGGACCGGATCGCCCCGCTGCTGGCTGAATCCGGGTTCCCGCGCTGGCCGGGGATCGTCTCGGACAATCCCAAGCCCTCCCATCCGGACCCGGCCGACTGGGTCAAGCGGCTCCACGGCAGCGCCGACCCCGGCCGCGCCGTCAACGTCCATGTCCGCATCGCAGGGTCTGCGGGCTGGCGTTTTGCGCTCTGCTTCCGTGACTGGCTGCGCGATGACGAAGCGGCCCGGGCGGACTACCTCGCCGAAAAACGCCGGGTGGCGAGGCGCCATGTCTCGGACAAGTCCACGGCAGGCTACGCAGCGGATAAGGAGAGCTGGTTCACTGGCCAGGCGTTCCCGCGGATGGAGGCCTGGGCGAAGCGCACGGGCTGGCAGCCGCCGTCGGGAGCCAATGCCGTGCCCCGTACCGCCCAAAGCTGAATCCGGAATTCTTGTCGGTGCCCGGCGGTAGATTAGTTGCATGAGTCTTGCCCAGCAAATCAACCGAGTCGTGGCGCCGTTCGAGGTCATCAGCGAGTTCCAGCCGGCGGGTGACCAGCCGACGGCCATCGCCGAACTGACCGAGCGGATCAAGAACGGCGAAAAGGACGTGGTGCTGCTCGGCGCCACCGGTACCGGTAAGAGCGCGACGACGGCGTGGCTGGTCGAACAGGTCCAGCGGCCCACCCTGGTGATGGTGCAGAACAAGACCCTTGCCGCGCAGCTCGCCAATGAATTCCGCGAACTGCTCCCGAACAACGCGGTCGAGTACTTCGTCTCCTACTACGACTACTACCAGCCCGAAGCCTACGTGGCGCAGACGGACACCTTCATCGAAAAGGACTCCTCCGTCAATGAGGAAGTGGAACGCCTCCGCCACTCCGCCACCAACGCGTTGCTCACCCGCCGGGACGTGATCGTGGTGGCCACCGTCTCCTGCATTTACGGCCTGGGCACCCCGGAAGAGTACATCGCGGGCATGGTGACCCTCCGCAAGGGCGCGGAGATGAACCGCGACGCCCTGCTGCGCAAGTTCGTCTCCATGCAGTACGCCCGCAACGACATGGACTTCCACCGCGGCACGTTCCGGGTGCGCGGCGACACCGTGGAAATCATCCCGATGTACGAGGAACTCGCCATCCGGATCGAGTTCTTCGGGGACGAGATCGAAAACATCTACACCCTGCACCCGCTCACCGGGGAGGTCATCCGGGACGAGACGGAGATGTACGTCTTTCCGGCCTCCCACTACGTGGCCGGTCCGGAACGCATGAGCCGGGCTATCAAGCGGATCGAGGACGAACTCGCCGAGCGCCTCAAGGTGCTCGAGAGCCAGAACAAGCTGGTGGAGGCCCAACGGCTCCGGATGCGCACCACGTACGATCTGGAAATGATGCAGCAGATGGGCTTCTGCAACGGCATCGAGAACTACTCCTCGCACATCGACGGACGCGCCCGCGGGACCGCGCCGCACTGCCTCATCGACTACTTCCCTGACGATTTCCTCCTGGTGATCGACGAATCCCATGTCACCGTGCCGCAGATCGGCGCCATGTACGAGGGTGACATGTCCCGCAAGCGGAACCTCGTGGACTTTGGTTTCCGCCTGCCGTCGGCCATGGACAACCGCCCGCTCAAGTGGGATGAATTCCAGGACCGCGTGGGACAGACCGTCTACCTTTCAGCTACCCCTGGAAAGTACGAACTCGACAAGTCCGACGGCTTCGTCCAGCAGATCATCCGGCCCACCGGGCTGATCGACCCGGAAGTCATCGTCAAGCCCACCAAGGGCCAGATCGATGACCTGCTGGGTGAGATCCGCACCCGGACCGCCAAGAACGAACGCGTCCTGGTCACCACCCTGACCAAGCGGATGGCCGAGGACCTCACCGATTACCTGCTGGGCCACGGCGTCAAGGTCGAATACCTGCACTCCGACGTCGACACCCTCCGCCGGGTGGAACTGCTGCGTGAACTCCGGATGGGCGTTTTTGACGTCCTGGTGGGCATCAACCTGCTCCGTGAAGGCCTGGACCTGCCGGAGGTTTCCCTCGTGAGCATCCTGGACGCGGACAAGGAAGGCTTCCTGCGCTCGTCCACCTCACTGATCCAGACCATCGGCCGTGCCGCCCGCAACGTCTCCGGCGAGGTCCACATGTACGCGGACCGCATCACCGACTCCATGGCCAAGGCCATCGACGAGACCAACCGCCGCCGGGAAATCCAGGTGAAGTACAACACCGAGCACGGCATCGACCCGCAGCCGCTGCGGAAGAAAATCGCGGACATCACGGACCAGATTAACAAGGAGGACGCGGACACCCGGGAGCTGCTCGCTGCAGCGGGCAAGACGCGCGGCAAGGGCAAGGGCGCGTCGAAGGTCCGGTCCGACGGGCTCGCTGCCGCCCCGGCCGAGGACCTCGTGGGGCTGATCGAACAGCTGACGGAACAGATGCACGCCGCGGCGGGGGAGCTGCAGTTCGAGCTGGCCGCCCGTCTCCGTGACGAGGTAGGGGAGCTGAAGAAGGAACTCCGGCAGATGCAGTCCGCCGGGCACGCCTAAGGTAAAGTGGTTCGAACGTAGGGGAGTATCCCAAGCGCTACGATCGTCAACACGCACGGCACAGATGCCTTGCCGGGCGTAGCGGGCAGCCAGGCAGTTCGACGCCGGGCAGTCGGAGAGACTTACACCGCTTAGTCGCACCCTACGAAAGGTATCTTCGTGCCCGAACTTCCCATCTGGTTCGAGGTCGGCTCATTTGTCGTCCTCGGCATCATCCTTGCCATCGACCTGCTGTTGGTCCTGAAGCGCCCGCACGAGCCCTCCATGAAGGAGGCCGGGCTGTGGGTCAGCTTCTACATTGCACTGGCCCTGGTCTTTGCGGGCGCCATGTTCGCGTTCACCGGCCCGGAGTACGGAGGCCAGTTCATCGCCGGCTGGGTGACCGAATACAGCCTGAGCATCGACAACCTGTTCGTGTTCATCATCATCATGGCGCGCTTCTCGGTACCGCGTAAGTACCAGCAGGAGGTGCTCATGGTGGGCATCATCATCGCGCTGGTCCTCCGGGGCATCTTCATCATGCTCGGCGCAATCGTGATCGAGCAGTTCAGCTGGGTCTTCTACATCTTCGGCGCCTTCCTGCTCTGGACCGCTTGGAAGCAGGCCCAGGATGAGGGCGAGGACGAGGAAGACAAGGAAAACCCGCTCATCGCGCGCATCCGCAAGGTCCTGCCGATGTCGGAGAAGTTCGACGGCGGCAACCTGCGCACCGTGGTGGATGGCAAGAAGGTCTTCACCCCGATGCTGATCGTCTTCGTGACCATCGGCATGACCGACCTGCTCTTCGCTGTCGACTCCATCCCGGCGATCTTCGGTCTTACCCAGAGCGCCTTCATCGTCTTCACCGCAAACATCTTCGCCCTCATGGGCCTGCGCCAGCTGTACTTCCTGCTCGGCGGCCTGATGAACCGCCTCATCTACCTGAAGCACGCGCTGTCCGTCATCCTGGCGTTCATCGGCGTCAAGCTGGTCCTGCACGCCATGCACGTCAATGAACTGCCGTTCATCAACGGCGGCCACCACATCGAGTGGGCTCCCGAGATCCCGACCTTTGTCTCGCTGGGAGTAATCATCGGCACCATCGTCGTGGCCGTCATCGCCAGCCTTGCCAGCTCCAAGGCCTCCAAGGCCAAGCTCGACGCCCGCCTCGAAGAGGACTCCCGCAAGAGCCTCAGCGACGTCGAGTAGCCCTGCAGTAATCCCGTAGCAAAAGACGACGGCGCCGGACCCCTGAAGGGGTGCGGCGCCGTCGTCGTTCGGCGTGCGGGAGGGTCAGACCCGGACCGACCGGGTCATGCCGAGCAGCCGGCCGAAAATCTCCTCGCCGTCGTCGGCGATCCCGTCGTGGTGGAAGTCGGCGGACTCCCACACCTGCAGGCCGCGGACCGCCGCCGCGGTCTCCAACGACAGGTCCCGGTCCACGTAGATGTCGTCCGTGTAGACGGCAGCCGCCACGGGAACATTGTTCCGGGCAAGCCGGTCCGGATCGTAGAGCGGCGGCCAGTCCGCCTTTTCCGCCAGCAGGTTCGCGACGTTGCGCAATGGTCGGAGTGCCGGGTCCTGTTCGAAGTACCAGGGGTACACCATCTCGCCGGTCAGCAGCGGCTCCGGCGCGTCCGGCTGGAACTCGGGAAAGTCCTGGAGGACCCGCCACGCGGCCCAGTCGGTGCCCTCGCCCTGGGCGTAGATGGATTCGTGCATGAGGGCATACAGCGGGTTGGCGGACCGGGAAACGATGCCGCGGACCTGTTCGAGGAAGGCGTCCGACAGCCTCTCGCCGTCCGGGGTGCTCACGAAAGCGTCCTCCAGGAGGTGGTGCAGGGCGTCCACCCGGGTGTTGCCGCCCAGGAAGGAACCCACCATCTGGAAGCGTTCCACCGTCAGCGGCGAACCGTCCGGCAGGATCTCCTCGGACTCCCGTAGGTGCTGGGCGATCCGGGTGACGGCCTGCCGGTCCTCCGGATACCACCCGAAGTATTCCGCGTTGCGCGCGGCGACGCGGCGGAAGGTTGACCGGTACACACGGTCCGCCGGTCCGGACAGCGGGGCCAGCCCGCCGGTGATGAAAACCTCACGCAGACCCTCGGGGGCAAAGGAGAGGTAGCTGAGGGCACAGAACCCGCCATAGCTCTGGCCGTAGACAGTCCAGGGCGCCGAGCCCAGGGCGTGCCGGATGGCTTCGGCGTCGGCGACGATGGAGTCCGCGCGGAAATGCGACAGATACCCGGCCTGGTCCGCCTCGTTACCCCGCAGGGGCAGCGTGTTGCGGTCGATGGGGGAGGACAGGCCGGTGCCCCGCTGGTCCAGCATGAGGATGCGGAAGTCGCGGGCGGCTGCCTTGCTCCAGCCGCCCAGGGCAGGAAGCCGGTTGCCGCGCCCGCCGGGACCGCCCTGCAGGTAGAGCAGCCAGGGCAGCTCCGCCGCGGCCTCCTCGCTGTGGTCCGCGGAGACGTATTCGCGGGCGAACACCGTGATCGTCTCGCCGCTGCCGGGGCCCAGGCCGCCGGAGTGGTCCAGGGGCACTTCGAAGTAGTGCTCCACGGTGCGCATGCCGCGGTACTCGTGCCGCGCCTTGACCGTATGCGGAACGGTGCTGGCCCGGGTGCCAGCGGATACTCCGGCCTCCAGCAGGCCCTGGGAGGGGCTGGCCAGCGCGGCCACGGGACGGTCAGCCAAGGGTCTGCACCCGGTGCGAGGTGCCGAAGGATTCCAACGCGGCACCGGTCAGCCGGAAGGCGGACCAGTCATCCATCGGCGCTGCGCCCAGGTTCTTGTAGAAGTTGATCGACGGCTCGTTCCAGTCCAGCACGCTCCATTCCACCCGGGCGTAGCCGCGGTCGACGGCGGTCGCGGCGAGATGCCGGAGAAGGGCCTTGCCGTGGCCGGCGCCGCGCGCCTCGGGTTTCACGTAGAGGTCCTCGAGGTAGATGCCGTGGACGCCTTCCCACGTGGAGTAGTTCAGGAACCACAGCGCGAAGCCCTGGACGTCCCCGGCGTCGTTCTCGGCCATTGTCGCGAAGATCCGGGGGTTCTCGCCGAACAGCGCCGCGTGCAGCATCTCCGGGGTGTTCCGGACGGCGTCCGGCTCCTTCTCGTAGATCGCGAGGTCGTGGATCATCTGCAGGATTGCGGGGACGTCGTTGGCGGTTGCAGGCCGGATTACACTCATTGTCCGAGTTTACTGGCTCGTCCGAGCTTACTGGCGCCTACAGCCGGCTGACGTCGGTTACCCGCAGGACGGCGGTGCCGGTCTCGTCCGAGGCGCCCAGATCCACTTCCGCGGAAATGCCCCAGTCGTGGTTGCCCGCCGGGTCGTCGAAGATCTGCCGGACCTTCCACGTCCCGGGTTCCTCGGTGATGATCAGCAGGCCCGGTCCGCGCGCGTCCGGTCCGGTGCCGATGTCGTCGTGTTCATCGAAGTAGTCATCCAGCGCGTCTTCCCAGCGTTCGGCGTCCCAGCCGGATCCGCCGTCGAGCTCGCCCAGTGCTGTGGCGTCCTCATCCGCGAACAGCTCCACCCGGCGGAACATCTCGTTGCGGACCATCACCCGGAAAGCCCGGATATTGGAGGTCAGCGACGGCGGCGGGGGCGGCGGAGCGTCGTGCGGCGTCGGCACGGCGCCGGAGGTGAGCTCCTCCCATTCATCCAGCAGGCTCGAGTCGACCTGGCGGACCAGTTCACCCAGCCACGCGACCAGGTCCTCAAGGTCTTCGCGCAGGAAGTCCTGCGGGACGGTCTGGCGGAGCGCCTTGAAGCCGTCCGCGAGGTAGCGCAGCACAATGCCTTCGGAGCGGGCCAGGCCGTAGAACTGCACGAACTCGCCGAAGTTCATGGCGCGTTCGTACATGTCACGGATGACGGATTTGGGAGCGAGTTCGAAGTCGCCGACCCAGGGCGCGGCCTTGCGGTAAACATCGAACGCCTCGCCGAGGATTTCCGCCAGGGGCTGCGGACAGCTGACTTCCTCGAGCATGGACATGCGCTGGTCGTAGTCGATGCCGTCTGCCTTCATCGCGGCGACGGCCTCGCCGCGGGCCTTCTTGAGCTGCGCGGAAAGGATCTGCCGCGGTTTCTCGAGCGTGGATTCGATCACGGAAACGACGTCGAGGGCGTACGACGGCGACTCCGGATCCAGCAGTTCCAGTGCCGCCAGGGCGAAGGGGGACAGCGGCTGGTTCAGGGCAAAGTTGGGCTGCAGGTGGACGGTGAGCCGGACGGTGCGCCCGTCCGGACCCTGCTCCTCGGCAGGGATGCGTTCCACGACGCCGGCGGCCAGCAGTTCCCGGTAGATCCCCAGGGCCTTCTTCATGAGCTGCAGCTGGGAGGAGCGGGACTCGTGGTTTTCGGTCAGCAGCCGGCGCGCGGCCTGGAAGGGGTCGCCGGGCCGTTCCATCAGGTTCATCAGCATCGCGTGCGTCACGGTGAAGCTGGACGTCAGCGGGTCCGGAACGGATTCCACCAGGCGCTTGTACGTCGGCTCGCCCCAGGACACGAAGCCCTCGGGCGGTTTCTTCTTGACCACCTGGCGCAGCTTCTTCTGGTCATCGCCGAACTTCGCCGTTGCCTTGGCCATCGCCTTCACGTTCTCGGTGACGTGCTCGGGCGCCTGCACCACCACCGTTCCCGCCGTGTCATAACCGGCGCGGCCGGCGCGGCCCGCGATCTGGTGGAACTCGCGGGAGTTGAGCAGCCGCGTGCGGACGCCGTCGTATTTGCTGAGCGCCGTCAGCAGGACCGTACGGATCGGCACGTTGATGCCGACGCCCAGCGTGTCCGTGCCGCAGATGACCTTGAGCAGGCCCGCCTGGGCCAGCTGCTCCACAAGCCGGCGGTACTTCGGGAGCATGCCGGCGTGGTGGACGCCGATGCCGTGGCGGACCAGCCGGTTCAGGGTCTTGCCGAAGCCGGCGGCGAACCGGAAGCCGGCGATGAGCTCGGCGATCTTGTCCTTTTCCTCGCGGGTGCAGACATTGACGCTCATCAGGTTCTGCGCGCGGTCAATGGCCTCCACCTGGCTGAAGTGCACCACATAGACGGGCACTTGTTTCGTGGCCAGCAGCTCTTCGAGGGTCTCGTGGACGGGTGTCTGCTCGTAGTAGTAGTGCAGCGGGATGGGCCGTTCGACCGAGCTGACGGTCGTCGTCGGACGCCCGGTCAGTTCGCTGATGCCCTTCTCGAAGCGGCTGACGTCACCCAGCGTCGCGGACATCAGCAGGAACTGGGCCTGGACGAGTTCCAGCAGCGGAACCTGCCACGCCCAGCCGCGCTGCGGGTCGGAGTAGAAGTGGAACTCATCCATGATGACTGCGCCCAGGTCCGCGGCGGAGCCTTCCCGCAGGGCCGTGTTCGCGAGGATCTCCGCCGTGCAGCAGATGATCGGGGCGTCCTGGTTCACGCCCGAATCACCGGTGATCATCCCGACGTTTTCCGCGCCGAAGATCTCGCACAGGGCAAAGAACTTCTCCGACACAAGGGCCTTGATGGGGGCCGTGTAGTAGCTGCGCTCTCCGCGGGCCATGGCCTGGAAGTGGGCAGCGATCGCTACCAGGGATTTCCCGGAACCTGTGGGCGTGGCCAGGATGACGTTGGAGCCGGAAGCCAGTTCCATGATGGCCTCATCCTGCGCGGTGTAGAGGGCAAGTCCGCGGCTCTCCGTCCACTCGACAAAGCGCGTGTACAGCTCGTCCGCATCCATTCCCGTCCTGCCTGGGACTCGGGCGGCCGGGGCGGGGAGCTGATCAACAAGTTTCATCATGTTCCAGTTTAGTGGGCGGAACCCGCCTGGATGTCCCGCCCGGAAGCGTTCCGCGCCGCCCGGTGCGCGCCGCTTTGGACCCGCCTGCGGCCCGGGCTAGGCTCGGAGAGCATTTTTTGTCTGGACGAACGCGCATTAGAGGAACACGCATTGGAGGAACACGGTGAAATGGGATCCCGCCAAGTATGTGCAGTTCGGCGACTACAGGGACAGGCCCTTCTTTGACCTGACAGGCCGGATCCACGCGGACAATCCGCGGCTCGTACTGGACCTCGGCTGCGGCCCCGGCAACCTGACCGCCACCCTCACCGACCGCTGGCCCTCCGCGGAAGTGGTGGGCCTCGATTCGTCCGCAGAGATGCTGGCACGCGCCGAGGAATGGTCCGCCAAGAAGCCCCACCTCTCCTTCAACCGCGCGGACATTGCTGCCTGGACGCCCCCGGAAGAGGCGGACGTCGTCCTGACCAACGCCGCCCTGCAGTGGGTCCCCGGCCACCGCGACCTGCTGCCGGGCTGGCTCCGGGCCCTTAAACCCGGCGCGTGGTTCGCCCTGCAGGTCCCCGGAAACTTCAACTCGCCCTCCCACACCCTGATGCGGGAACTGGCCGCGTCCGACGCATGGTCCCACCGGCTCGCAGGCGTGCTCCGCCACGACGACGCCGCGGGTGACCCCGGCGACTACCTCCGGATCATGCTCGACGCCGGCTGCGACGCCGACGCGTGGGAGTCGACGTACCTGCAGCTCCTGCCGGGCGAAAACCCGGTCCTGGAATGGGTCCGCGGTGCCGGGCTCCGCCCCGTTCTGGCCGCGCTCACCGCCGAGGAGGCCCTCCGGTTCGAGGCCGAGTATTCCGCCCGCCTCGCCGAGGCCTACCCGCCATCGGAGCACGGGACCGTGTATCCGTTCCGCCGGACCTTCGCCGTGGCACGCAAGCGGGGCTGACGCATTAACACCGTGGCCTCCTTGAACACCGCGGCCCCTTGAATGCGTCCCGCCCGGGAGGGCGCCGCTTGTCCACCGTCCGGGACGCTGATCTAATTCTCGTCATGGACCACGGACGGATTGTTGACCACGGGACTCATCGCCAGCTGAGGGCGGCGGGCTGGCCCTGCCCGGGTCTCCCTGAGGCACAGTTCGCCCTTCGCGAACAGCGAACCGGCCGCCAGGGGCCGGAACAGTGAATCCGGAGAGCGTCGCAGAACCTTTCCCGGGCGTCTGGAAACCGAACCCGGCCAGCTCCGTCCCGCTGTTCGAGCAGCTCCGGCTGAACATCATTGAAAGGGCCGACAACGGCACCCTGGCACCGGGCACCCGGCTGCCGGCCGTCCGCAACCTTGCCGCCGAGCTGGGGGTCGCGCCGCACACGGTGGCCCGCGCTTACAAGGAACTGGAGGCCGCCGGCATCGTCGCGACCCGCGGCCGGAACGGCACCGTGGTCTGCGCCCGCGATGAAGCGTGGAGCTCGCTCTCGGCCGCCGCCGCGGACTTTGCCGCCGCCGCCAAGGCCCGCGGCGCCAGCTTCGCCGAGGCCGTGCAGCTGCTTGCCGCGGCCTACGATCGCGAATGACGCACCGGTAGCACACCCGTCCCCGTTATCGTCGCTGGGACACAGCCCGGATAGATGTTCGAAGAAGTTTTCGATTAGCATTGGTAGCGTGCCTAAAGCCGTAGCTGAAGATCCAGCCGTTGATATCCAGACCCCCGTTCCGATGGGCTCCGCGCCCGTACGCACCGCACAACCGGGCCGCGCCGTCGACTCCCGTTCCCAAGTGAAGCGTCCGGACATGTCCCGGCTGGTGGTCAAGGGCGCCCGCGAACACAACCTGCGGAACGTGGACCTCGACCTGCCCCGCGACGCCATGATCGTCTTCACCGGACTCTCCGGCTCGGGCAAGTCCTCCCTCGCCTTCGACACGATCTTCGCGGAAGGCCAGCGCCGCTACGTCGAGTCGCTCTCCGCCTACGCCCGGCAGTTCCTGGGCCAGGTGGACAAGCCCGACGTCGACTTCATCGAAGGCCTATCGCCCGCAGTCTCGATCGACCAGAAGTCCACGAGCAAGAACCCCCGCTCCACGGTCGGCACCATCACCGAGATCTACGACTACATGCGCCTGCTGTGGGCCCGCGTGGGCCGCCCGCACTGCCCCATCTGCAAGGAGCCGGTGACCAAGCAGACACCGCAGCAGATCGTGGACCAGTTGCTGGAGCTGCCGGAGGGCACCCGCTTCCAGGTCCTCGCTCCTGTGGTCCGCGGCCGCAAGGGCGAATTCGTCGAACTTTTCAAGGAACTCACGGCCAAGGGCTACTCCCGTGCCCGGGTGGACGAGAAGCTCATCCAGCTGAGCGATCCGCCCAAGCTGGGCAAGCAGTTCAAGCACACCATCGAAGTGGTGGTGGACCGCCTGGTGGTCAAGGAAGGCATCAGCCAGCGCCTCACCGACTCGGTGGAAACCGCCCTGGGGCTGGCGGAAGGCCGCGTCCTGGCCGAATTCGTCGACCTCGATGCGGACGACCCCGACCGTGTCCGGGCCTTCTCCGAGCACCTCGCCTGCCCCAATGAGCACCCGCTGGCGATCGACGAGATCGAACCGCGGTCCTTCTCGTTCAACAACCCCTTCGGCGCCTGCTCTGCCTGCAGCGGCATCGGCACCAAGCTGGAAGTGGATGAGGAGCTGATCATCCCCAACGGGGAGCTGTCCCTCGCGGAGGGTGCCATCGCGCCCTGGTCGCTGGGAACCGCGACGTCGGAATACTGGGGCAGGCTGCTCGGCGGTCTGGCCAAGGAAGTCGGCTTCTCGATGAAGACGCCCTGGGACAAACTCACCGAGGACGCTCGCCAGACGGTGCTGCACGGCAAGGACCACAAGGTTGTGGTCCAGTACCGCAACCGCTTCGGCCGGGAACGCAAATACAGCACCGGCTTCGAGGGCGTCATCCAGTACGTCCACCGCAAGCACCTCGAAACCGACTCGGACAAGGCCCGGGACCGCTACGAGGAATACATGCGGCAGATACCCTGCCCGGCCTGCAACGGCGCGCGCCTGAATCCGGCGTCGCTCTCGGTGCTGATCAACGGCCACAGCATCGCCCAGGTCGCCGCCCTGCCCATGCGCGAGTGCGCCGACTTCCTGAACAACCTGGTCCTGACGGACCGGGAAGCCCAGATCGCCCACCAGGTCCTGAAGGAGATCCAGGCCCGGCTGACCTTCCTCCTCGATGTCGGCCTGGAGTACCTGAACCTGGAACGGCCCTCCGGTACGCTCTCCGGCGGCGAGGCGCAGCGGATCCGGCTCGCCACCCAGATCGGGTCCGGCCTTGTCGGCGTTCTCTACGTCCTGGACGAGCCCTCCATCGGCCTGCACCAGCGCGACAACCGCCGCCTGATCGAGACCCTCACCCGGCTGCGGGACCTCGGCAACACCCTGATCGTGGTCGAGCACGACGAGGACACCATCCAGGAGGCCGACTGGGTCGTTGACATCGGACCCGGCGCCGGCGAGCACGGGGGCATGGTGGTCCACTCCGGGTCCTACAAGGAACTGCTGGAGAACACCGCCTCGCTGACCGGCGACTACCTGTCCGGCAGGAAGAAGATCGAGGTTCCCCAGAAGCGCCGCAAGTACGACAAAAAGCGGGAGCTGAAGGTTGTCGGCGCCAAGGAGAACAACCTCCTGAACGTCGACGCCACCTTCCCCCTGGGCCTGTTCACGGCGGTGACCGGGGTCAGCGGCTCCGGCAAGTCCACCCTCGTCAACGAGATCCTCTACAAGGTCCTCGCGAACAAGCTCAACGGCGCCAAGCAGGTCGCCGGACGGCACAAGCTGGTCCAGGGCCTCGAGCACCTCGACAAGGTCGTGCACGTGGACCAGAGCCCCATCGGGCGCACGCCGCGCTCCAACCCGGCCACCTACACGGGCGTGTTCGACAACATCCGCAAGCTTTTCGCCGAGACCACCGAGGCGAAGGTCCGCGGGTACCAGCCGGGCAGGTTCTCCTTCAACGTCAAGGGCGGAAGGTGCGAGGCCTGCTCCGGTGACGGCACGCTGAAGATCGAGATGAACTTCCTGCCGGACGTCTACGTCCCCTGCGAGGTATGCCACGGTGCCCGGTACAACCGGGAAACCCTCGAGGTGCACTACAAGGGCAAGACCATTGCCGACGTGCTGAACATGCCGATCGAGGAAGGCGCCGAGTTCTTCGCGGCGTTCTCGCCGATTGCCCGGCACCTGTCCACGCTCGTCGACGTCGGCCTCGGCTACGTGCGCCTCGGCCAGCCCGCCACCACGCTGTCCGGCGGCGAGGCCCAGCGCGTGAAGCTTGCGGCGGAGCTGCAGAAGCGCTCCAACGGCCGCAGCATCTACGTGCTGGACGAACCCACCACGGGCCTGCATTTTGAGGACATCCGCAAGCTGCTGATGGTCCTGCAGGGCCTCGTGGACAAGGGCAACACCGTGATCACGATCGAGCACAACCTTGATGTCATCAAGAGCGCCGACTGGATCGTGGACCTGGGTCCCGACGGAGGGTCCGGCGGCGGCAGGATCGTTGCCTCGGGCACGCCCGAGCAGGTGGCAAAGTCCTCGGAGAGCCACACCGCGGCCTTCCTCGCCGAGATCCTGGCCTGAGCCGCCGTGCCCGGCCATCGCCGGGCACGGCGGCCCCGCCGGGGCAGCGGAAGTATTCCGTGCGCGGCATGCGAGTTTCTGGCATCACGGCAGTCGTGAGAAACTAGGCCGGTGACCCATACAACAGTGCCCCTGATCTTCGACCTGGACGGCACTCTTGTCGATCCCGCCGGCGGAATTACGGGCGGAATCGCAGCGGCTCTCGCGGAACTCGGGCTTCCCGTGCCCGGCCCGGCCCAACTGGACGCAATGATCGGACCAAAGCTCAGTCATGCGCTCACCGCAATCGCTGGCGTTCCCGCGCACCAGCTGGAACGTGCCATTACGATCTACCGCGCGCATTACGTCTCCAGCGGCATAGCCCAGAGCCAGCTGTACCCGGGGATCCGGGAGCTGCTGGAAACCTTCGCCGCCGCCGGCCGTCCCGTGGGGGTCGCCACGCAAAAGCCCGAGAACCTGGCGCGCGTGGTGCTCGAACACCACGGCATCGCCCACCTCTTCGACACCATCCGGGGCTCCGCCCCCGATGAGATGGCAGCGGCGGACGCCTCCGCTCCGGCCGGAAAAGCCGAAATCGTCGCGGCCGCGCTGGCAGATCTGGAACAGCAGGCCGCCGCGCACCCCGGGCAGGCCGTGATGGTGGGGGACCGCGCCCAGGACGTGGCCGGCGCCGCGGCAAACGGCCTTGAGTGCATCGGCGTCGGCTGGGGCTTTGCCCTCGACGGCGAGCTCCGCGAGGCAGGCGCTGCTGAAATCGTGCATTCCACCGAGGCCCTGCACGAGTCGGTCCTCCGGCGGGACGCAGCCGACGTCGACGACGCAGCCCGGAGCGAGGTGCCGGCCAATGCCCATGTTTGATGCCATCCGCTGGACCACGCGGGGACTCCTGACGTCCACCTGCCGGCCCACCGTCATCGGCCTTGACAACGTGCCCAAGGACGGGCCGTTCATCGTCGCCCCGAACCACCTTTCCTTCCTCGACAGCGTGATCGTCCAGGCCCTCATGCCGCGCCCCGTTGCGTTCTTCGCGAAGGCCGAGTACTTCAACACCGGCGGCGTCAAGGGGAAGGTCATGAAGTCCTTTTTCGAGGCCGTCGGTTCCATTCCCGTCGAGCGCGGCGAGCAGGCCGCCAGCGTGCAGGCGTTGAAGACGCTGCTGGAGATCCTGGACTCGGGCAGGGGCATCGGTATCTACCCCGAAGGCACGCGTTCACGCGACGGCCTGCTGTACCGCGGCCGGACCGGGGTCGGCTGGCTCGCCCTGACGACGGGCGCCCCCGTTGTTCCTGTCGGGCTGATCGGGACCGAACACCTGCAGCCGGCGGACAGCAAGTCGATCAAGCCGCAGCACTTCACCATGAAGGTCGGCGAGCCGCTCTACTTCGAAAAGACGGGGCCGGACCATTCGCTGCCGGCACGCCGCCAGGTCACTGACCGGATCATGGATGCGGTAGCGGAACTGAGCGGGCAACAACGTGCCACGGGCTACAACCAGAGCAAGGCCATCGAGTAGCAGGCCCTGTCCCGGAGACCCCCGCAGCCTCAGTAGAATTGAACTGTGGCAGATCCAGCGAGTTACCGACCCCAGACGGGTGAGATTCCGACCAATCCGGGCGTGTACCGTTTCCGCGATCCGCACGGCCGGGTCATTTACGTCGGCAAGGCCAAGAACCTCCGCTCCCGGCTCAACTCGTACTTCGCCAATCCCGCCGGGCTGCTGCCCAAGACCCATGCGATGGTCCATGCGGCGAGCAGCGTCGAATGGACAGTGGTCGGCAGCGAACTCGAATCCCTGCAGCTGGAATACACCTGGATCAAGGAATTCAAGCCGCGTTTCAACGTGATGTTCCGGGACGACAAGAGCTACCCGTACCTCGCGGTGACGATGGGGGAGAAGTACCCGCGCGTCCAGGTCCTGCGCGGTGAACGCCGCAAGGGGACCCGCTATTTCGGCCCCTACACTGCCGGCGCCATCCGGGACACCATGGACACGCTGTTGCGCGTGTTCCCGGTCCGCAGCTGCAGCGCCGGCGTCCTGAAACGGGCCGAAGCGAGCGGCCGGCCCTGCCTGCTCGGCTACATCGACAAATGCTCCGCCCCGTGCGTCAAGCGGATCTCAACGGAGGACCACCGCGCCCTGGCCGAGGATTTCTGCGCCTTCATGGGCGGCGAAGCCAAACCGTTCGTCACGAGGCTGGAAAAGGAGATGGCTGCCGCCGTCGCGGAACTCGACTATGAGCGGGCGGCCCGCCTCCGGGACGACATCGTGGCCCTGAAGAAGGTTTTCGAGCGCAACGCCGTCGTTCTCGCCGAGGGCACCGACGCGGACGTGTTCGCGCTGCACGAGGACGAGCTGGAAGCCGCCGTCCAGGTGTTCCACGTCCGTGGCGGCCGGATCCGCGGCCAGCGCGGCTGGGTCGTTGAAAAGGTCGAGGACTTCACCACGCCGGACCTGGTGGAACACCTGCTGCAGCAGGTCTACGGCGCCGAAGCCGAAAGCCAGGGCCGGCTGCCGCGTGAGGTGCTGGTCCCGGCCGAACCCAGCAATGCCCCCGAGCTCGCGGAATGGCTGAGCGGGCTGCGCGGGGCCCGGGTGGACATCCGTGTGCCGCAACGCGGTGACAAGGCTGCCCTGCTGTCCACCGTGCGGGACAACGCCGAACATGCGCTGAAGCTCCACAAGTCCCGGCGCGCCGGTGACCTGACCATGAGGTCGCAGGCACTGCAGGAACTGCAGGAGGCCCTGGACATTCCGGTCGCGCTGATGCGGATCGAATGCTTCGACATCTCGCACGTGCAGGGCACCAACGTGGTCGGTTCCATGGTGGTGGTCGAGGACGGGCTGCCGAAGAAGTCGGACTACCGGAAGTTCTCCATCACGGGCGCCGCCGCAAACGACGACACCGCCGCGATGCACGACGTGCTCACCCGCCGCTTCCGGCATTACCTGCAGGAAAAGTCGGACCATGCTGCGGCCGCCGCACTGCCCGGCCACCTGGCCGCGCTCAACGCCGCAGGTGACGCCGCCGTCGCAGGCGCACTTCCCGGAACGGCAGGGGCCCTCACGGACACCACGACGGCCACGCCCCGGGCAAAGTTTGCCTACCCGCCCAACCTCGTCGTGGTTGACGGCGGCAAGCCCCAGGTCAACGCGGCGGCCCGCGCCCTGGCGGAACTGGGCGTCGACGACGTGTACGTCGTCGGGCTGGCCAAGCGGCTCGAAGAGGTCTGGCTGCCGGACAGCGACTTCCCGGTCATCCTGCCGCGTGCCTCGGCGGGGCTGTACCTCCTGCAGCGCATCCGTGACGAAGCACACCGCTTCGCGATCTCCTTCCACCGGCAGAAACGCGGCAAGGCGATGACCGTATCCGCCCTGGACAGCGTTCCGGGCCTGGGCGCCTCCAAGCGGAAGGCACTTCTGGCGGAGTTCGGCTCGGTCAAGAGCATCAGGGCCGCGACGGCTGCCGAGCTCACCGTGGCCAAGGGCATCGGCCCCTCCCTCGCCGAGGCGATCGTGCGGCACTTCAGCGAGGAGGACTCCGCCGGGGCCCCCGCCCTGCCTGCCATCAACATGACCACGGGTGAAATCCTCGAAACTTAGCTAGGACCAGCAAATTTAGCTAGGGTAAGGACTTGGGCAATGGCAGGTCCGGCGTGCGTAAGGCGCGCCCTGGGCGGCTGCGGCATAGGACTGCACGGCAGAATGGGGCTTCACAGATGGCAGAGTCGACGGCAGGATCCGGCGCGGAGACCGACGGCATGACGCCGGTCAAACCCGATGAGGCGGAACTGCTCGTGGTGACCGGCATGTCGGGAGCCGGCCGCAGCACCGCCTCGGACGCGTTGGAAGACCACGGCTGGTACGTCGTGGAGAACCTTCCGCCGCAGATGCTTGGAACGCTCGCCGAACTGGTCTCCCATGCGCCCCGCTCCATCTCCAAGCTCGCGGTGGTCATGGATGTGCGCAGCAAGGAGCTGTTCGCTGACATCCGCGCCGCGCTCCGTGCGCTTGAGGCGAGCGGGCTCACCTTCCGGGTGCTGTTCCTCGACGCGAACGACGGCGTGCTGGTCCGCCGCTTCGAACAGGGCCGGCGCCCGCATCCGCTCCAGGGCGGCGGCAGGATCCTCGACGGCATTGCCGCCGAACGTGAACTGCTGCACGAACTGCGGACTTCCGCCGACATTGTCCTGGACACGTCGGCCCTGAACGTGCACGGGCTGGCCACGGCGATCACCGAGCTGTTCAGTGAGACCGGACCGGTGGCGCTGCGCCTGAACGTCATGAGCTTCGGTTTCAAGTATGGCCTTCCCGTGGATTCGAACTTCGTGGCGGATGCCCGCTTCATCCCGAACCCACACTGGGTCCCCGCCCTCCGCCCGCACACCGGCCTCGACAAGGATGTCAGCGACTACGTCCTTGACGCCGAGGGCGTCAGCAACTTCGTGGAGCGCTATGTCCTGGCCCTCGAACCGGTGCTGGACGGCTACCGGCGCGAAAACAAGCATTACGCGACGATCGCCATCGGCTGCACCGGAGGCAAGCACCGTTCCGTGGCCGTGGCGGTGGAACTTTCCCGACGGCTCGCGCAGTATCCGCGCGTCACGGTGACCACGACCCACCGGGATCTGGGCCGCGAATAATGGCGTTGCTCACCGGACCCCTGCCCCTTGTCCCGCCCGCCAGTCCTGCCTTCAGCCAGCAGGACAAAGGCCCGTCCGTGGTTGCCCTGGGCGGCGGCCACGGGCTCTCGGCCTCGCTGTCCGCGCTGCGCCTGCTCACCTCGGAACTGACCGCGATCGTCACAGTTGCAGACGACGGCGGATCCTCCGGGCGCCTGCGCGAGGAGTACGGCGTCCTCCCGCCGGGAGACCTGCGGATGGCTCTGTCCGCGCTGTGTGACGACACCGACTGGGGCCGCACCTGGCGTGATGTGATGCAGCACCGGTTCATGCCCGGCAAGGGCCGCGGCGGCTCCCTTGACGAGCATGCCATGGGCAACCTGCTGATCGTGACCCTCTGGGAACTGCTCGGCGACACCGTCGCCGGCCTCAAGTGGGCCGGCGCCCTCCTGGGCGCCCGCGGCGAGGTGCTGCCGATGTCCAGTGTGCCGCTCACCATCGAGGGTCAAGTCCGCGTCACCGCTCCGGACGGCACGTCGGTGCTGCAGACACTCCGCGGCCAGGCCAAATGCGCCGTTGCCGGATCGCTGGAACGCGTCCGCCTGCTGCCCGAGGACGCACCTGCCTGCATCGAGGCCCTCACGGCCATCGAACTGGCCGACTGGGTCATCCTGGGCCCGGGCTCCTGGTACACGTCCGTGCTGCCGCACCTGCTGCTGCCGGAAATGCGGGACGCGCTCTGCAACACCCAGGCGCGGCGCTGCCTCACGATGAACCTGGCCACGGACACCAAGGAAACCAGTGGCATGACTGCCGCGGACCACCTCCGGGTGCTGCGCGAGTACGCACCGGAGTTCACGGTCGACGTCGTACTGGCCGATCCGGCGTCGGTCCCGGACCTCCCGGAGTTCGAGCAGGCCGCCGGGATGCTCGGCGCCGAGGTTGTGTTGGGTAAAGTGGGGGCGTCGAGCCGCCGCCCGATCCACGACCCATTGCGTCTGGCGACGGCGTACCAAGACATTTTCGGGAACAGTTAGGAAAGGTGCCATGGCACTGACAGCATCAGTCAAGGAAGAACTTTCCCGGCTGGACATCAAGAAGTCCTCCGTCCGCAAGGCTGAAGTGTCGGCCATCCTCCGCTTCGCCGGCGGACTGCACATCATCTCCGGCCGGATCGTGATCGAGGCCGAAGTCGACCTCGCCTCCACCGCACGCCGGCTTCGCGCGGCCATTGCCGAGGTCTACGGGCATCAGAGCGAGATCATCGTAGTCTCCGGCGGGGGTCTGCGCCGCGGCAGCCGCTATGTGGTCCGGGTGGTGCGCGATGGCGAGGCGCTTGCCCGCCAGACGGGCCTCCTGGACGCCCGCGGGCGCCCCGTCCGCGGTCTGCCGTCGGCGGTGGTGAACGGTTCCGCGTCCGACGCCGAGGCGGTCTGGCGCGGGGCGTTCCTCGCCCACGGTTCGCTGACCGAACCCGGACGTTCCTCCGCCATGGAGGTCACCTGCCCGGGACCGGAGTCGGCCCTGGCCCTCGTCGGCGCGGCGCGCCGGCTGGGCATCCAGGCCAAGGCCCGGGAAGTCAGGGGAGTGGACCGCGTGGTGATCCGCGACGGCGATACGATCGCGGCGCTGCTGACCCGGATGGGAGCGCACGACGCGCTGATGGTCTGGGAGGAACGCCGGATGCGCAAGGAAGTCCGGGCGACCGCCAACCGGCTGGCCAACTTCGACGACGCGAACCTGCGGCGCTCGGCCCAGGCCGCTGTCGCGGCCGGTGCCCGGGTGGACCGCGCCCTGGAGATCCTCGGGGACGACGTTCCGGACCACCTCAAGTACGCCGGCGAACTGCGGGTGGCGCACAAGCAGGCCAGCCTGGACGAACTAGGCCGGCTGGCCGATCCGGTCATGACGAAGGACGCCATCGCCGGCCGGATCCGGCGGCTGCTGGCCATGGCGGACAAGCGCGCCCAGGACCTGGGGATCCCCGGCACGGAGGCCAATGTGACTGCTGACATGCTGGACGAGTAGGCGCACACCCCTAGAATCGGATCCAGACGGTGGACATACCTCGGCAGCAGCGGAGGCCGCGCCCACCGGATTCCGGATCCGCCACAGATTTCCGGGTGCAACACCATCCGGATGCACAATCCGAGAGTTACCGAACCGGACAACCCGTCCACGACATTGGAGGATTTTGTGACCGAGTACGTACTGCCTGAACTCGACTACGATTACGCCGCGCTGGAGCCCCACATCTCCGCGAGGATCATGGAGCTGCACCACAGCAAGCACCACGCAACCTACGTTGCCGGCGCCAACAACGCACTTGCACAGCTGGCCGAGGCCCGCGAAAAGGGCGACTTCGCCAACATCAACCGCCTCTCCAAGGACCTCGCGTTCCACACCGGCGGGCACGTCAACCACTCCGTGTTCTGGAAGAACCTCTCCCCGGACGGCGGCGACAAGCCCGAGGGCGAGCTCGCGGCGGCCATTGACGACGCGTTCGGTTCCTTCGACGCCTTCCGCGCCCAGTTCAGCGCCGCGGCCCTGGGCCTGCAGGGCTCCGGCTGGGGCTTCCTGGCCTACGAGCCGATCGGCGGCAACCTCGTCATCGAGCAGCTCTACGACCAGCAGGGCAACGTCGCGCTGGGCACCACCCCGCTGCTGATGCTGGACATGTGGGAGCACGCCTTCTACCTGGACTACGTCAACGTCAAGGCTGACTACGTTAAGGCGTTCTGGAACATCGTGAACTGGGCCGATGTCGCCCGTCGCTTCGAGGCTGCCCGCACGAACGCCACCGGCCTCATCACCCTCTAACGGTGAAGTGACGCGCGTCTGTTTGTAACAAAGCTCACGTTTCGGTCCTGCAGGGCCGAATCGCGGGCTGTCTGCCCCCGCACTTGCGGGGGCAGGCTTCGTTAAACGTAAGATAGGTCACGGAAGGCGGTTAGCCTTCAGCAATGTAGCTGGTCGCCCTCCGATCTGGTAATCATCTCTGCCCAATGGCGTGCGGGATCTGTTAGTTGGCTTGAACGCCCGCTCAACTAGTCGTGCTTCCACAAAAGCACCAAGGAGACTGAAAAAGTGACGACCCGTATTGGTATCAACGGATTTGGCCGCATCGGCCGCAACTACTTCCGCGCCGCCCTGGCCCAGGGCGCAGACCTTGAGATCGTTGCAGTCAACGACCTCACCAGCCCTGAGGCCCTCGCCCACCTGTTCAAGTACGACTCTGTCGGCGGGCGCCTGCAGGAGACCATCGAGGTCAAGGACGGCAACATCGTCGTCGACGGCAACATCATCAAGGTCCTCGCCGAGCGCGATCCGGCCAAGCTGCCTTGGGGCGAGCTCGGCGTCGACATCGTCATCGAGTCCACGGGCTTCTTCACCAAGGCAGCCGACGCCCGCAAGCACATCGAGGCCGGCGCCAAGAAGGTCCTGATCTCCGCACCCGCCTCGGACGAGGACATCACCATCGTGATGGGCGTCAACGACGGCCTCTACGACAACGACGCACACCACATCATTTCCAACGCGTCCTGCACCACCAACTGCCTCGGCCCGCTGGCCAAGGTCATCAACGACTCGTTCGGCATCGAGCGCGGCCTCATGACCACCATCCACGCCTACACCGCCGACCAGAACCTGCAGGACGGCCCGCACAAGGACCTCCGCCGCGCCCGCGCCGCCGCCATCAACATGGTCCCCACCTCCACCGGTGCAGCCAAGGCGATCGGCCTGGTCCTGCCGGAACTCAAGGGCAAGCTCGACGGCTACGCCATCCGCGTCCCGGTCCCGACCGGTTCCGCAACCGACCTCACCGTCACCGTGTCCCGCGAGACCACGGTCGAGGAAGTCAACGCCGCCCTCAAGGCAGCTGCCGAGTCCGACGGACTCCGCGGCCTGCTGACCTACACCGACGAGCCGATCGTCTCCTCGGACATCGTTGGCGACCCGGCGTCGTCGATCTTCGACTCCGGCCTGACCAAGGTGATTGGCAACCAGGTCAAGGTTGTTTCCTGGTATGACAACGAATGGGGCTACTCGAACCGCCTCGTGGACCTCACGGAGCTCGTCGCAGCCAAGCTGGGCTAGGGTAAGACTCATGACATTCCACACCCTCAACGAACTGATCGCTGATGGTGTCCGCGGGCGGTACGTTCTGGTCAGAAGTGACCTGAACGTGCCGCTCGACGGCTCTACAGTGACTGACGACGGCCGCATCAAGGCCTCCCTGCCAGTCCTGGCGAAGCTCACGGACGCCGGTGCCCGCGTGCTGGTCACAGCGCACCTCGGCCGCCCCAAGGGCGCGCCGGAGGAGAAGTATTCGCTCAAGCCCGCCGTGTCCCGGCTCGCCGAACTGGCGTCCTTCAAGGTTTCGCTTGCCGACGACACTGTCGGCACCTCCGCGCAGGAACTCGCGGCGGGGCTGCAGGACGGCCAGGCGCTCGTGCTGGAGAACGTGCGCTTCGACGCCCGTGAAACGTCCAAGGACGACGCCGAGCGCGGTGCCTTCGCCGATGAGCTGGTAGGCCTGACGGGAGCGAACGGCGCGTTCGTGGATGACGCCTTCGGCGCCGTGCACCGCAAGCACGCCAGCGTGTTCGACGTCGCCACCCGGCTGCCCTCCTACCAGGGCGACCTGGTCCGCACGGAGGTGGAGGTGCTGCGCAAGCTCACCACCGAAACCCAGCGTCCGTACGTCGTCGTCCTTGGCGGCTCCAAGGTCTCCGACAAGCTCGCCGTGATCGACAACCTGATCGGCAAGGCGGACACGATCCTGGTGGGCGGCGGCATGCTGTTCACCTTCCTCGCAGCCGCGGGTTACAAGGTCGCCGCCAGCCTGCTGGAAGAGGACCAGATCCCCGTGGTGCAGGAGTACCTGAAGCGCGCCGCGGACTCCGGAACCGAGTTCGTGGTCCCCACGGACGTCGTGGTGGCCAGCAAGTTCGCCGCCGATGCGGAGGCTGAGACGGTCCGTGCCGAGTCGATCGAGGACAGCAGCTTCGGCAGCCGGGGCATCGGCCTGGACATCGGACCGGAATCGGCAGCCGAGTTCGCGGAACGGATCAAGGGTGCCAAGACGGTGTTCTGGAACGGTCCGATGGGCGTCTTCGAGTTCCCGGCGTTCGCCGCCGGCACGAAGGCAATCGCCCAGTCGCTCACGGAAACCGATGGGTTTACCGTTGTCGGCGGCGGCGACTCCGCCGCGGCAGTGCGGACCCTCGGCTTCGCGGACGACCAGTTCGGCCACATTTCCACCGGCGGCGGTGCCAGCCTCGAGTACCTCGAAGGCAAGGACCTCCCGGGCCTGAGCGTCCTGGACCGCTAAGCACTTCCAGCCGGCAGCGCGCCCGTCCCGCACCTCGCGGAGCGGTGCCGCGGGCGCGCCGCCGGCTGTCCCCGAACTATTTCTGACTCCCACCTCTTTTTGGAGACCATGTGACAACGTCAACCAACGGCACGTTCGACCGCAAGCCTTTCATCGCAGGCAACTGGAAGATGAACATGGACCACGTCCAGGGCATCACCCTCCTGCAGAAGCTGGCCTGGACCTTGTCCGACGCCAAACATGACTACAGCCGTGCGGAGGTGGCCGTCTTTCCCCCGTTCACGGACCTCCGCGGCGTCCAGACGCTCGTCCAGGGCGATGAACTGGAGATTGCCTACGGCGGACAGGACCTCTCGCAGTTCGATTCGGGTGCCTACACCGGTGACGTTTCCGGCCAGTTCCTCGCCAAGCTGGGGTGCCGCTACGTCCTCGTGGGCCACAGCGAACGACGCACCATCCACGGCGAAACCGATGAGCTGCTCAACGCGAAGACCAAAGCAGCCTTCCGCCACGGCCTGACACCGGTGCTGTGCGTCGGCGAAGGCCTGGAGGTCCGCCAAGCCGGCACCCACGTCGATCACACCCTCGCCCAGCTCCGTGCCGGCGTCGATGGCCTCACCCCGGAGCAGGCCGCCGAACTGGTCGTTGCCTACGAACCGGTCTGGGCGATCGGCACCGGCGAGGTTGCCGGACCCGAGGATGCGCAGGAAATGTGCGCAGCCATCCGGGCCGAGCTGGCCACGCTCTTCGGCTCGGACGTCGCCGGGAAGACCCGGCTGCTCTACGGCGGTTCGGTCAAGGCCAACAACGCGGCGTCGATCCTCAAGGAACGCGACGTGGACGGACTGCTGGTGGGCGGCGCCAGCCTTGATCCTGCCGAGTTTGCTAATATTGTCAGGTTCGAGAGTCATTTGGTGACGGATTAGTCCGGACACAGCTTTGGCCCCCGCAATCCAATCCTTCTGAAAGGCCGTCGTGGACGTTCTTCATGTCATTCTGCAGGTCCTGCTGGGCATCACCAGCCTCCTGCTGACCTTGCTCATCCTGCTCCACAAGGGGCGTGGAGGCGGCCTGTCCGACATGTTCGGCGGCGGGATGAGCTCCGGGCTCAGCTCGTCCGGCGTTGCGGAACGGAACCTCAACAGGTTCACGATCATCCTTGGGGTCACCTGGGGTGTTGTGATCATCGCCCTCGGCCTGCTGATGCGGTTCAGCACCGGCGCCGACTCCTAGAGGCCGGCTCCGGGGTACTGTTCCTTAAAACTTCATAAGCGGGTCCTAGGGCCCTCCCGGCATCGGGAACTCCGAAATACACTGTCGCTGACTGCAGGCACATACCAAGCAGGCACAAACAGCCAGTCCAGTAGCCAGGAGTTCCCGATGCTGCATTCTGCTTCCGGTTTCAGGGGCATCCGCGTGGGTGCGATTGAAGGGGCGGCCCCGCGGCACGAACCCCTCGACGATACCGCTGCCCGGCAGCCGCGGATCCGGGTTTCCTACTGGTGCGCCAAGGGCCATGAGACGGCTCTGGTTTTTGCCCAGCTCCCGGAGGACCAGATCCCCGGACTCTGGGACTGCCGCCGTTGCGGCGGGACAGCCACACGGGACGTGGCCACGCTGGACCTCGAGGAACCGCCTCTGGATGGCTTTAAGAGCCATCTCGACTACGTTAAAGAACGGCGCTCCAGCCAGGACGCCGAGGACGTGCTGGCCGGAGCGCTGGAGAGATTACGAGCCGGCCGCGCTCTTCCGGACTAGCTGCGCCGGTACCCGGGCAGCTGCGTTCTCGTCGATCAGCCACAGCGTTTCCTGGCGGCCCCGGGGGCCGGCGGCCGGAACCTGTACGGGATTGGCGCCCGCGAGTGCCAGTCCGACGGCGCCCGCCTTGTCCTCACCCGCGACGACCATCCACACTTCCGCGGCGGTGTTGATTGCCGGCAGGGTCAGGGAGACCCGGGCCGGCGGCGGCTTGGGGGAGTTGCGGACGCCGACGACGGTGAGCTGCTTTTCGCGGATGCCCGCCTGTTCGGGGAACAGCGACGCCACATGGGCGTCCGGTCCCACGCCCAGCAGGACGATGTCGAAGCGGGGAAGCAGGCCCGGGTTGTCCGGCCGGTCATCCGACATGTCGGCGGCGTGTTCTTCCGCCGCGGCATCGGCCAGCCTGCGGGCGTAGTCTTCCGCCGCCTCCTCCGGGGAGTCGAATTCCCCCGCCGCTCCGGGCACGTGCACCCGCGCCGGGTCTACCGGTATGTGCGCCAGCAACGCCTCCTGCGCCTGGCGTGCGTTGCGCTCGGCGTCGTCGGCGGCGACAAAGCGTTCGTCGCCCCACCAGAAGTTGACCTTGGACCAGTCGACGGCGGATGCCGCCGGTGACGCTGCCACAGCCTTAAGTGAGCCGATTCCCATCGTGCCGCCCGTCAGGACCACCGTCGCCTCGCCGTGCTTGTCCTGGATGTCGACAAGCTTGGTGATCAGGCGGGCGGCGATCGCAGCCATCAGAACGGTCGAGTCGGGATGGATGCTTACTCTGGGATCAACGCTCACTGGGACGGACACTCCTTAGATTGGTGCGTGGAAGTCCCATAGTAATCACTTCGCCGAACACTTCGTCCGGGTCCAGGCGGCGCAGTTCCTCGGCAAGGCAATCCTGCAGGCTCCGGCGCGGCAGCGAGATCCGCTGCGCGGGCTGTCCGGGCTGCGTCAGCTCCGCCACCGTGAGGGCCGGGCGGAACAGCTGGATGTCCCCGCCGGGGCGGCTCAGCCGCACCCGCCGGATGCCCGTGCCGGCAGGATCCGCCACGATGGTCACCGGCACGTCCAGGGCCAGCGTGAGCCACGCCGCAAGCAGGATGGTGCTGGGGGAGTCGGAAGCGCCTTCGACGGCGACGGCCGTGACCGGCGAATCGTCCGCCTGGTCCAGGGCCGCGGCGAGCTGGATGCGCCAGTTCGTCAGCCGGGTCCAGGCAAGGTCGGTGTCGCCGGCCTTGTACGTCCGCCGGACGTTGTCCAGGGCCTCCTGCGGTTCCGGTTCGTTGGCTGAATCGGTGATCCGGCGGTGCGCGATCCGGCCGATCGATGTCTCGCAGGCGTTTTTCGGGGCGCCGTGCGGCCACCACGCCACGATCGGCGCGTCCGGCAGCAGGAGAGCGGCGACGAGGGACTCGCTTTCCTCCGCCAGCTCGCCGTAACCGCGGAGCAGGATCACCTCTGACGCGCCGGCGTCACCGCCGACCCGGATCTGGGCGTCCAGCCGGGTCGGGGCGGAGGCCCCGGCGTCTGCCAGCACAATGATCCGGCACGGGTGCTCACGGCTCGCCTCATTGGCGGCCTCAATCGCCTCTTCCTCCAGCCCGGACTTGGTCACCACCACGAGGGTCAGGACCCGGCCCAGGGCGATGACGCCGCCCTGTTCCCGCAGGGCCGTCATCTTTTTGGAGATGTTGGACGTTGTTGTATCGGGAAGATCTACGATCATGGCCTTCTCCAGGTTCGTCCGTCGCGGGCAAGGAGCTCGTCAGCGGAGGCGGGTCCCCAGCTTCCCGGGGCATAGGGCTCCGGCTGTTCGTCCAGGTCGGCCCAGTATTCCTCGAACGGATCCAGGATCTTCCAGGACAGTTCGACTTCCTGGTGCCGCGGGAAGAGCGGGGGCTCGCCCAGGAGCACATCGAGGATGAGGCGCTCATAGGCCTCCGGGCTGGATTCGGTAAAGGAATGGCCGTAGCCGAAGTCCATCGTGACATCGCGGACCTCCATCTGCGTGCCGGGGACCTTGGAGCCGAACCGGATGGTGGCTCCCTCGTCGGGCTGCACCCGGATCACCACGGCGTTCTGGCCGAAGTCGTCCTCGGCGTGGTCCGTGAAAAGCAGGTTCGGGGCGCGCTTGAACACAACGGCAATCTCCGTCACGCGGCGGCCCAGCCGCTTGCCCGCGCGGAGGTAGAACGGCGCGCCGCTCCAGCGGCGGGTGTTGATGTCCACGCGGATCGCTGCGAACGTCTCGGTTTTGGAGTCGGCGGGAATGCCCTCTTCCTCCAGGTACCCGACAACTTTCTCTCCGCCCTGCCAGCCTCCGGTGAACTGCCCGCGGGCGGAGTGGCTGGACAGATCCCGGGGGAGCCGGACAGCGGCGAGGACCTTTTCCTTCTCCGCGCGGAGGTCGTCCGCGTTGAAGGAGATGGGTTCCTCCATCGCCGTCAACGCCAGAAGCTGCAGCAGGTGGTTCTGGATGACGTCGCGGGCAGCGCCCACGCCGTCGTAGTAGCCGGCACGGCCGCCGGTGCCGATGTCCTCCGCCATGGTGATCTGGACGTGGTCCACGTAGTTGGCGTTCCACAACGGCTCGAAGAGCTGGTTGGCGAAGCGCAGTGCCAGGATGTTCTGCACTGTCTCCTTGCCCAGGTAGTGGTCGATCCGGAAGACCGCGTCCTGCGGGAACACCGACTCGACGATGTCGTTGAGCTGCCGGGCCGACTCAAGGTCATGGCCGAACGGCTTTTCGATGACCACCCGGCGCCACTTGTCGCCCTCGGCCTCGGCCAGCCCGTGCTTGGAAAGCTGGCGGCAGACCAGCTCGAAGGCCTTCGGCGGGATGGACAGGTAGAACGCGTGGTTGCCCCGCGTTCCACGGTGCTCATCCAGCTCGTACAGCGTCTTGCCGAGCCGCTCAAAGGCGTCATCGTCGTCGAACTCGCCCTGGACAAACCGGATGCCCTCGGACAGCTGTTCCCAGACCGTCTCATCGAACGGCGTACGGCAATATGCCATGACGGATTCCTTCACCCGGGCGGCAAAGTCGTCGTCGTCCCACTCCCGCCGGGCGAAGCCCACCAGGGCAAAGCTCGGCGGGAGCAGTCCGCGGTTGGCGAGATCGTAGACGGCCGGCATGAGTTTCTTGCGCGCGAGGTCCCCGGTGACGCCGAAGAGGACCAGCGACGACGGCCCGGCGATTCGGTTCAGGCGGCGGTCCCGTGGATCACGAAGCGGGTTGTGGCCCTGGCCCCAGGACTTCCTGCCGCCGTTGTTCGTTTCTGGCATGGTTCGTCGGTGCCTTAGCTTTCGGTGGAGGATGCTGCCCGGCCGGCGAGGGCCGTGACGAGCTCCTGCAACTGGCGCACGCCAGCGGCGCGGTCCGTCAGGTGCAGGCGGAGAACCGGGCGGCCGTGTTCGGTGAGGACCTGCGCGTCACCTGCGGCCTGTGCGGAGATCAGCTCACCGAACGTGAAGGGCAGGCCCGGGATGGGAAGGTCGGTGTCAGCTGCGGCCGTTACCTGCAGGAACACCCCGATCGCGGGTCCGCCCTTGTGGAACTGGCCCGTGGAGTGCAGGAACCGCGGACCCCAGCCGAAGGTGACAGGGCGGCGGCTCAGCTCGGCGAGCTGGTCCCGGACGCCCTCAAGGGACGCGTAGGCGAGCCGGTCGAAGTAGGCCTGGACACTCAGGTAGCTGTCCGTGCCGAGTTCTCCGAGGAGGGCGCTGACGGCTTCGGCTGCGGTGCCGGCACTGCCGAGCCATTCCCCGCCGCGGACCTCAATGGCGCCGTCCGTGAAGTTGGCCGGGGTGGGTTCCGGCTGGGCGTCGAGCAGGCCCCGTGCGGCAACCTTCGCGGCCTCGACGTCGGGCTGGTCGAAAGGGTTGATGCCGAGCAGGCGGCCGGCAACCGCGGTGGCGAATTCCCAGGCCATCATCTGGGTGGGGAGCCCGCCCGCGATGGCCACCTCGTTTTCGCCCAGCTCGACGTCGGCATCCGCGGCAACGAGGCGGACCACGAGGACGTCGGGGGCGCCGAGGGTGGCCTCCGGTGACTTCGGGCCGGCGACGACCGGCAGCACGCCGGTGCCGAGCTTGCCGGTGGATTCGGCGATGAGCTGTTCGGCCCAGTCGGCGAAACCGGCGATTCCGGAGCCGTCCTCGGCGATGACGATCTTGTTGCGCAGCGGGTTGGTGCCGCCCAGTGCGGTACCGAGAGCCAGCCCGATGTTCTCCTCGGAGTCATCGTTAAGGACCTCGGCGGCCTCCTCGGCCTCGTCCAGGAAGGCCTGGATGTCCACCCCGGCAAGCCCGGAGGGCACCAGCCCGAAGGCGGTGAGGGCGGAGTAGCGGCCGCCGACGTTCGGGTCGGCGTTGAAGACGGCGCGGTAGCCGGCCTCGCGGGCGGACTTGTCCAGCGGTGAGCCGGGATCGGTGACGATGACGATGCGGCTCTTGGCGTCGATGCCCGCCTCGGTGAAGGCGTGCTCGAAGATCCGGCGCTGGGAATCCGTTTCCAGGGTGGAGCCGGACTTCGAGGACACCACGATCGCCGTTTCAGCCAGCCGGTCCGCGAGGGCGGTGGAGACCTGTTCGGGATCGGTGCTGTCCAGTACCGTCAGCTCGACGCCGGCGGTTCCGGCGATGACCTCGGGGGCCAGCGAGGATCCGCCCATGCCGCACAGCACGATCCGGCTGACTCCCTCGGCGCGCAGGGCGTCGCGGAGTGCGAGGATTTCGCCGACGAGCGGCTGCGAGACTGTGGCAGCCTCGACCCAGCCGAGCCGGACGGAGGCCTCGGCTTCGGCGTCGGGACCCCAGAGGGTGGGGGTCCTTGGCGAAGATCCGGGTGGCGACCTTATCTTCCAGCAGTGCCGGGAGGTGCTGTTCGTGGGCCTGCCGGGCAGCGCCCGTGGCGTCGTAGCTGAGCGTCGTCATTTGGGCTAGGCGTCCTTCCGTGCGGCAGCGAGGGCGCCCTCGACGTCGGCCAGCAGTTCTTTCCAGCTGGCGACGAACTTGTCGAGGCCTTCCGTTTCGAGCAACTTGACGACGTCGTTGTAGGAGATGCCCAGCGCGTCGAGGGCGTTAAGGGTGGCGTTGGCGTCGTCGTAGCCGCGGGTGACGGTGTTGCCGGTGATCACGCCGTGGTCGAAGGTGGCGTCCAGGGTCTTCTCCGGCATGGTGTTCACGACGCCGGGAGCGACGAGTTCCGTGACGTAGAGGGTGTCCGGGTAGGCCGGATCCTTGACACCGGTGGAGGCCCACAGCGGGCGCTGGGGAAGGGCTCCGGCTTCGGCCAGAAGCGCCCACCGCTCGGTGGCGAACTGTTCCTCGTAGACCTGGTAGGCGAGGCGGGCGTTGGCCAGGCCGGCCTTGCCCTTGAGGGCGCGGGCCTCGTCGGTGCCGATCGCGTCGAGGCGCTTGTCGATCTCGGAGTCCACGCGGGAGACGAAGAAGGAGGCGACGGAGTGGATCCGGGAGAGGTCGTGGCCGTTGTCCTTGGCCTGCTCGAGGCCGGACTGGAAGGCGTTGATGACGGCGCGGTAGCGCTCCAGGGAGAAGATCAGGGTCACGTTGACGCTGATGCCCTCGGCCAAGGTGGCCGTGATGGCCTCGAGGCCTTCCTGGGTTGCCGGGATCTTGATGTGGACGTTGTCCTTGTTGACCTTCTTATACAGGTGCTTGGCTTCGGTGATGGTGGCGGCGGTGTCCCAGGCCAGGCGCGGGTCGACCTCGATGGAGACGCGGCCGTCGATACCCCGGGTGGCTGCGGCGACGGGGGCGAACAGGTCGCACGCGTCGGCCACGTCGGTGGTGGTGATTTCGAAGATGGTCTCTTCGACTGTGGCCCCGGCCGCGGCCTTGTCGGCGATGATGGCGTCGTAATCGGTGCCGGCGGTGATCGCGGCGTGGAAGATGGACGGGTTCGTGGTGACACCGACGACGTTCTTCTCTTCGATCAGCTTGCGCAGGGTGCCGGTGGCGAGCCGCCCGCGGGAAAGGTCGTCGAGCCAGATCGAGACGCCGGCGTCGGACAGCTGCTGGGTGGGGGTGGAGCTGGGGGTGGTGCTCATGTGGAACTCCTGACAGTCTGGGGCCGCCGCCGTCAGTAGGGCGGCGGCCCGGAAAACGGGGTGAATCAGGCGGAGAGGCCGGCGAGGGATTCCTTGGCGGCGGCGGTGACGGCTTCGGCGGTGATGCCGAACTCCTGGAAGAGGCGCTTGTAGTCCGCGGAGGCACCGAAGTGCTCCAGCGACACGGAACGGCCGGCGTCGCCGACGAATTCCTTCCAGCCCAGCGCGAGGCCGGCTTCAACGGACACGCGTGCCCTGACTGCCGCGGGCAGGACAGCCTCACGGTAGGCGGCGTCCTGCTTGTTGAACCATTCAACGCAGGGCATGGACACGACGCGGGTGGGAATGCCTTCGGCCTGCAGGGCCTGGCGGGCGTTGACGGCGAGCTGGACCTCGGAGCCCGTCCCGATCAGGATGACCTGCGGCTCGGCGGTGGCACCATCGGCGGAGGCTTCGGCCAGGACGTAACCGCCCTTGGCGACCCCGGCGGTGGACCCGAAGGTGTCGCCCTCGGCTTCGCCGGTGCCGCGGGCGTAGGTCGGGATGTTCTGGCGGGTGAGCACGATTCCGGCAGGGTTCTCGTGGTTTTCGAGCATCACCTTCCAGGCCGCTGCGACCTCGTTGGCGTCGCCCGGGCGGACGACGTCCAGGCCGGGGATGGCGCGGAGCGAGGCGAGCTGCTCGACCGGCTGGTGGGTGGGTCCGTCTTCGCCGAGCCCGATGGAGTCGTGCGTCCAGACGTACAGGGACGGCACGCCCATCAGCGCGCCGAGCCGGATGGCCGGGCGCTGGTAGTCGCTGAAGATCAGGAACGTGCCGGAGAACGCCCGGGTGTTTCCGTGCAGGGAGATGCCGTTCACGATGGACGCGGCTGCGTGTTCGCGGATGCCGAAGTGGAGCACGCGGCCGTAGGGGTTGCCCTTCCAGGCGGCGGTCTGCCGGGACGCCGGAATGAACGACGGCGACCCTTCGATGGTGGTGTTGTTGGACTCGGCGAGGTCGGCCGAGCCGCCCCACAGCTCGGGCATGACCGGGCCGATGGCGTTCAGGACCTTACCCGACGCGGCACGGGTCGAGACGTCCTTGCCGGCTTCGAAGACCGGGAGCGCGGAGTCGAGTTCGGCCGGGAGCTTGCGTGCCTCGACGCGTTCGAGCAGGGCGGCACCCTCGGGGTTGCCGGCCTGCCATGCCTCGAACGCTTCCTGCCATTCGCTGCGTGCGGCCGAGCCGCGCTCCAGGACCTCCCGGGTGTGGGCCAGGACGTCGTCGTCCACCTGGAATGTGCGCTCCGGGTCGAAGCCCAGGACCTTCTTCAGTGCCGCGACTTCCTCGGCGCCCAGGGCCGAGCCGTGGATCTTGCCGGTGTTCTGCTTCTTGGGGGCCGGGTAGCCGATGATGGTCCGCAGCGACACGATGGAGGGCTTGTCCGTCTCGGCTTTCGCGGCCAGGAGGGCAGCGTGGAGTTCGGCCACGTCCTCCTTGTATTCACCGGTGCGGGTCCAGTCCACGCGCTGGACGTGCCAGCCGTAGGCCTCGTAGCGCTTCAGGACGTCCTCGGTGAACGCGACGTCGGTGTCGTCCTCGATCGAGATGTGGTTCTCGTCGTAAATCACCACGAGGTTCCCGAGCTCCTGGTGCCCGGCGAGCGAGGACGCCTCGGAGGTGACGCCCTCCTGCAGGTCGCCGTCGGAAGCAATCACCCAGATGGTGTGGTCGAACGGGGACGTACCGGGAGCGGCGTCGGCGTCGAACAGGCCGCGCTGGCGGCGCTGGGAATACGCGAACCCGACCGCGGAAGCGAGGCCCTGGCCCAGGGGTCCGGTGGTGATCTCCACGCCCGCCGTGTGCTTGTATTCCGGGTGGCCCGGGGTCAGCGAGCCCCACGTGCGCAGGGCCTCGAGGTCCTTCAGCTCCAGGCCGTAGCCGGAGAGGAACAGCTGGATGTACAGCGTCAGGGAGGTGTGGCCGGGGGAGAGGATGAAACGGTCGCGGCCCAGCCAGTCCGGGTTCTTCGGGTCGTGCCGCATCATCTTCTGGAAGAGAAGGTACGCGGCCGGCGCCAGGCTCATCGCCGTGCCGGGGTGGCCGTTACCGACCTTCTCCACGGCATCCGCAGCCAACACGCGGACGGTGTCCACCGCGCGCTGGTCCAAGCTGGTCCATGACAGTTCTTGCTCTTCCAAATGTGGCACGAAAACCGGGCCCCTCTCTGTGCTGATGGCGGGTGGACTGGTCAGCTCCGTCCGGGCACAGATCGGTGCCCGCTGCGGTACGTTCCAGCCGTTCACCATCGAAACGTTGATCTATCATTCAGTCGCATCGGCCGCTGCAAGTGCGCGAAAGGCACACTTCCATAGTCGCAGGAGGTCCTTCGACCGCCGTCCGTGCACGCTGATCTGCAGCTAGCTTAGCCCCATTCCACCTGTCGGGCGGCGTAAATCTCACGGATTGGACCGGTTTTACGCTTATATGAATCACCGCCGGCCGCTGCGCCGGTGAGAGCCCCAAAACCTGCCGGAAACATGCGGCCCTCCGTCTGGACCCGTCCGGACTTGGAGGCGGCAGGGCCACGGTATGATGGTTGGTGGCTACCTACGGGGGCGAAGGCACGCCCGTGCGCAGCGCGTGTGGTCCCCTGCGACGTGCATCCTACGTTGCGACAACAGCCGGACTGAACAGCCAGACAGAACAGAGTGACTGCCACCGTGAGCACAACCGATACGCCGCTGAACGCCTCTCCGATCTCTGGGAAGATCGGCTTCTCCCGCAAAGCCAAGGCCTACCTGGCGCTCACGAAGCCCCGGGTGATTGAGCTGCTGCTCGTGAGCACGCTGCCGACCATGATCTACGCCGAGCGCGGGTTTCCGTCGGTCGGCCTGATCCTGGCAACCCTCGTGGGCGGCGCCTTCGCCGCCGGCAGCGCCGGGGCCTTCAACTGCTACATCGACCGCGACATCGACAAGCTCATGCACCGCACCGAGAACCGGCCGCTGGTGACAGGGGAAGTAACGCCCCGCGAGGCGCTCGTCTTCTCCTGGCTGCTGGGTGCCGCGGCGATCGCGATCCTGTGGTTCGGGGCCAACCCGCTCTCGGCCTGGCTGGGCCTCGGCGCGATTGTCTTCTACGTCGTCATCTACACCATGATCCTCAAGCGCCGCACCGCGCAGAACATTGTCTGGGGCGGAGCCGCGGGCTGTTTCCCGGTCCTGATCGCCTGGGCTGCCGTGACCAACACGGTGGAGTGGCCCGCCGTCGTGCTTTTCATGGTGATCTTCCTCTGGACTCCGCCGCACTACTGGCCGCTCTCCATGCGCTACGGCGAGGATTACCGGAACGCCAACGTGCCGATGCTCGGGGCCATCGCCGGGGCGAAGGTCGTCTCGGTGCAGGTTGTCCTGTACGCCTGGGCCATGGTGGCGTGCTCGCTGCTGATGGTTCCGGTCGGCGGCGCCGGCTGGGTCTACACCGTCACCGCCGTCGTTGCGGGTGCCTGGTTCCTGTATGAGTCACATGCTCTGTATCAGCGCGCGCAGCGCGGGGACGTGTCCAACAAGGGCGCCATGAAAGTCTTCCACGGCTCCATCAGCTACCTGACCCTGCTGTTTATTGCCGTGGCCGTGGACCCGTTCGTGGGTGCCGCCATCGTGGGCGGCTAGCCCCACCGCTTCGGAAGACGCTTCCCCGCACGTTTGAGCCCAGATGTGCGGGGAGCGTCTTTTCGTTGTACCGGCAGGCGGAACGATGCCGGCCTAGTACGAATCGAATGACAGGCCGGGGCTGGCCGCCAGCTCTGCTGTGCTGGTGCCGGTCAGTTGGTTCTTGATCGAGTCGATGAGGAATTCCGGTCCGCCTGCGCCGGGATTCGGGTTGGGGACGAAGCTCAGATCGACTTTCAGGACCCCCTTCCGCACTCCCTCCGCGTTCCCCTTCTCCGTCAGGGAAACCGGGACGACGACGTCGTAGTCGAAGGCCACGCGGTTCGGTACGGACTGGTCCATCGTGGCGAGCTGAGGCCCTCCTGCCTGCTTCATGGCGCCCTGGTCGCCGCCCGTTTCCTGCAGGATAAGGCAGTGCGGCTCCGGCGCCTCGGCGCAGGTGGGCGAGGCCTTCACCGCTTCCGTGCTGTCCGGACCCGGCAGCGCCAGGACAGCCCAGGTGCCGAATCCGGAAACGTCGCCGTCCTTGCCCGCGGCCGTCAGCTTGGCTTTGAGGCTTTCACTGAGCCGTTTGTCCCAGAGTTTGGCGGTGTTGGCGTGCACCGCGCCGTCCGCCTTCCACTGGCCGGAAAGGCTGTACCTGTTGGTCACCAGTTCGTAGATGAAGCTCTGCGCCAGGACGGCCTGGGCGGCAGAGGGGTCGCTGACGTCGAAGCCGCCCTGCGGCGGGATGTAGGGCACCGCCGCGGGCCCGGCCGCCGGCGCAGAAGCCGGCTCCGTTTCGGAGGTTGCTGCCGAGGCGTCCGGTGCCGAGTCGGGTGACGCGGAACCCGGTGCTGCGGATTCCGGTGCTGCCGAATCCGGCGCCGGGGCCGGGGCATCCGATGATGCCGGGGACGAGGGGGCCGCGCTGCTTGAGCCGTCCGGCGCGGGGGCAGGAGCCGAGCAGGCCGACAAGGAGAGTGCCCCGGCGACGGCGGCAGCGGTAACGAGTCGGCGCGTGGTGAAGTCCAGCATGGAAGCAGTCCTTACAGTAGTTGAGACCTGGCATTCGTGCTTTAGGCTGCTGCCAGCCAGCAGCCAGGTCTCGAGGCTACTTCACCGGGCTGTGACGGGCCAGATCCGCGCTGTTGGTCGCCGCGCTCATCAGCAGGGCCGCGCCCAGCATGTGGAACCCGACCAGCAGTGCCGGGATGCCGTTGTAGTACTGCGTGAAGCCGATGACCGCCTGGAGCACCGTGACGCCCAGGAGCAGGAAGACGGCGCTGCGGAACGGCCCGCGGATCCGCCCGCCGACCACCAGGAACAACGCGAAAAGCGCTCCCGCGGTGACCAGGTACGCCGGGACGGCGTGGATGTGCGAAAACAGGTCCCAGTCGAGGTCGTTCCGCGGGGCATCGGCGTCCCCGGCGTGGGGCCCGGCGCCGGTGACCACGACGCCGAGGCAGACGGCGATGGCGGAGAACAGCGCCACCGCGGTCATCACCGGACGCGCGGCGCCCGGCAGTGCCGGCAGTTCCGCTGTCCGGAACCTCCCGGAACGGCCGTAGGCGCGGTTGACCAACAGGGTCGCGAGGACCACTAGCCCCATCGAGACGAGGAAGTGCAGCCCCACCACCCACGGGTTCAGCTGGGTCAGGACGCTGATGCCGCCGATGACGGCCTGCGCCGGGATGCTGGCGAGCAGGCCCACGGCCAGCAGGAAGAGGTCACGGCGTTCCTTGCGGAGGTTCCACAAGTACACGAGCATCAGAACGGCGACGGCGGCCAGGGCGAAGGTCAGGAGCCGGTTGCCGAACTCAATGACGCCGTGGATTCCCGCTTCCGGGGTGTTCACGAGGGAGGCCTCCGAGCACCGCGGCCAGGTGGGGCAGCCGAGGCCCGAGGCGGTGAGCCGGACGGCACCGCCCGTCACCACCAGGACCGTCTGCCCGACGAGCGACAGAACTGCCAGCCGCCTGACCGTCCTGTCGACGGCGACGGGCAGCCGGGAGATGATGCCGGAAACGATCCGGGGCGGGCGGGACACCGTACTCACAGTTTTCTCAATTCCATTTGAACCAACGGGTTGCTGCTCCGCCGGCGAGGGCCGTCCAGAACAGCAGGACAAGCACGGCGGCGGAGTTGACGCTGCCGTGCAGGAAGGCGTCCCTCAGGGCCTGGCCGAGCGCGCCGGAGGGAAGGAAATGCACCACGGCCTGTGACAATGCCGGGAGCCGTTCCGACGGGATCACGATCCCGCCCAGGGCGCCGAGCAGGATCCACAGCAGGTTCGTGATGGCCAGGGTTGCCTCCGGCCGGACCGTCCCGGCGACCAGCAGGCCCAGCGCCGTGAAGGACGCGGCGCCCAGTACCAGTACGGCCAGGCCCGGCAGCCAGCCCGCCGGTTCGGGCTGCCAGCCCAGGGGCAGGGCCACTGCCGTCACCACGAGCACCTGCAGGCACAGGACGGCCAGCACGGCGAGGACCTTGCCGGCGATCAGGCCGGTACGGCCCAGGGGCGTCGTGGAGAGGAACCGCAGGACGCCGTAGCGGCGGTCGAAGCCGGTGGAGATCCCCTGGCCGGTGAAGGCCGTGGACATGGCGCACAGCGCCAGGATGCCCGGGACGGCGACGTTGATCCGGCTTGAACCCAGCCCGTCCAGCAGTGGGGTGACGGTGAGCCCGACCATTGCCAGCAGGGGGAGTACCACCGCGAGGATCAGTTGCTCGCCGTTCCGAAGCATGGTGACAGTTTCGTACCTGCCCTGCTGGGCGATCCGCCGCAACAGCGGAGCCGGGTCGCTGCCCAGCGGGCTGTTGCCGGCCGGGCTGCCGGCCGGGCTGCCGAGGGGCGCCCCGGCCCGGGGTGCGCCGGCGAGGGGCCTGCGGCTGGATACGCGGGTCATCGGATCTCCCTTCCGGAGATGTCCAGGAAAACGTCCTCGAGGCTGCGTGCCTCAAGGCTCAGGGAGCCGGGCATGATCCCGTGCGCGGCCCACCAGGCGGTGATGGCGGCCAGGTCGGCGGGCGTGAGGGCGCCGGTGGCGGCGTAGCTGCCCGCGCGCGACTCCGTGACGGTGACCGTATCGGGCAGCACTCCGGTGAAGTCCAGTCCCGGTTCGGCCTCGAACAGGAGGGTCCGGATGTGGCGTTCGTCGGCGGACGGGAGCCGGTGCTGCAGCAGCTGGGTTACGGTGCCCTCGGCGACGTTGCGGCCGGCGTCCATGATGTACACGTAGTCGGCCAGGCGCTGGGCGTCGTCCATCAGGTGCGTGGTGAGAATGATCCCCATTCCGCGGTCGCGGAGTTCGGAGATGAGCTCGAAGACCAGTTGCCGGGACTGTGGGTCCAGGCCGGCGCTCGGCTCATCCAGGAACAGCACCTCCGGATTTCCGGCGAGGGCTGCGGCGAGGGCGAGGCGCTGCTTCTGGCCGCCCGAAAGCCTGCGCACTGAGCTGCGGCTGAAGCTGTCGATCCCGAGGCGGCCGATCAGGTCCTCGACGGGCCAGGGGTCCTGGTACATGCCGGCGACGTGCTTCAGCAGCGGAATGGGCCGGGCCGACGGCGGCAGTCCGCCGTCCTGCAGCATCACGCCGACCCTCGCGCGCAGCGCCGCCCCGGCCGTATCCGGGTCCTGGCCGAGCAGACTGATCGAGCCGGCGGTGCGCTTTTGCAGGCCCTGCGCGCATTCGATGGTGGTTGTCTTGCCGGCTCCGTTGGCTCCCAGCAGTGCCGTGACCTGCCCGCGTTCGGCGATGAGGGAAAGGCCGCTGACCACCCGCAGCATCTTGCCGTCCAGGGTGGGCAGTGGACCTACATCCTTGACGAGCCCGCTGATGGACAGGACGGGGGATTCGGGAGATCGCACCAAAACATTCTACGCGATGTAGTAGGGCACGGCCCGGTCCTGCCGCGGGAGCGACATGCAAGCCATGCCTTACTGGAAGGCGGGACTAAATTACGACATGATTGTGTTGTGTATTCCGTGAGCCCATTCTCTTCTGCTGCCCTTTCCGGGCATGGCGCGACGCGCGTGCCGCAGGCGCCTGCCGCGCCTCTCGCAGCGGTGCATGCGGCCGACGCCGATGATCGCACGCGGGACCGCGTGCGTAACGCCGTCCTGGAGCACGGGCCCATCAGTGCCGCGGAGCTCGGCGACCTGCTCGGCTTCACACCTGCCGCCGTCCGCCGCCACCTTGACCGCCTTTCCCGCGACGGCGTTATCGAGGTAAAGCGCGTTGCCCGCGCAGGTGCCAGGGCGGGCCGCCCCGCGCGCCGTTACGTCCTCAGCTCGCAGGGGCAGTCTTTCCTCGGCAACGACTACCTCGACATCGCCACCGTTGCGCTGCAGCGCCTTGGCGAGATGGCCGGACCCGAAGCGGTGCGGCAGTTCGCCGTCGAGCGCTTTGCCGACATGGAACGCCGCTACGCTCCTGAGATCGAACAGGCCGGTGCGGACATTCCGGCCCGCGCCCGGGTACTGTCCGAACTGCTGAGCCGCGACGGCTTCGTCGCCTCGGCAGCCTCGATCGAAGCCAAGGCACCCCTGCCGGCGGCGCTCTCCAGCGTCCAGCTCTGCCAGGGTCACTGCCCCATCCAGCAGCTCGCCGCGCAGTTCCCGGTGTTCTGCGAGGCGGAAACCGAAGTGTTCTCCCGGCTGGTCGGCGTTGACGTCCGCCGGCTGTCCACCCTGGCCCGCGGCGGCCACGTCTGCACCACCCACATACCCACGGGCCGTCCGGCTGCCACGAGGCTTTCCAGCCCCGGCAGCTCTCCGGCCGGTCCGGACGAAGTATCCAACCATCTGCAAGAAAGGCCGTGATGACGGACCAACTATCAGAGAAGAAGGTTGCCGAAACTACTGTGATATCGGAGATTCTGGAAAAGAATCCCGAGCTCCACGGCATCGGCACCTACGAGTACGGCTGGGCCGACAAGAACGACGCCGGCGCCAACGCGCGCCGTGGCATCGACGAGGACGTTGTCCGTGACATCTCGGCCAAGAAGAATGAGCCGGAATGGATGCTCGATCTCCGCCTCAAGGGCCTGAAGTACTTCGACCGCAAGCCCATGCCCACCTGGGGCGCGGACCTCTCCGGCATCGACTTCGACAACATCAAGTACTTCGTGCGCTCCACCGAGAAGCAGGCCGCCACCTGGGAAGACCTCCCCGAGGACATCCGGAACACGTACGAGAAGCTGGGCATCCCGGAAGCCGAGCGCAGCCGCCTCGTCTCCGGAGTCGCGGCACAGTACGAGTCCGAGGTGGTCTACCACCAGATCCGCGAGGACCTCGAAGCACAGGGCGTCATCTTCCTGGACACCGACACCGCGCTGCGCGAACACCCGGAGATCTTCCAGGAGTACTTCGGCACCATCATCCCGGTGGGCGACAACAAGTTCGCCTCGCTGAACACGGCCGTCTGGTCCGGCGGTTCCTTCGTGTACGTTCCCAAGGGCGTCCACGTGGACATCCCGCTGCAGGCCTACTTCCGCATCAACACGGAAAACATGGGCCAGTTCGAGCGCACGCTGATCATCGCCGACGAGGACTCCTACGTCCACTACATCGAAGGCTGCACCGCGCCGATCTACACCTCGGACTCGCTGCACTCTGCCGTCGTCGAGATCGTCGTGAAGAAGGGCGCCCGCGTCCGCTACACGACCATCCAGAACTGGTCCACCAACGTGTACAACCTGGTCACCAAGCGCGCCATCTGCGAAGAGGGCGCCACGATGGAGTGGGTCGACGGCAACATCGGCTCCAAGGTCACCATGAAGTACCCGGCCGTCTACCTGGTGGGCGAGGGCGCCAAGGGCGAGACCCTGTCCATCGCATTTGCCGGCGAAGGCCAGCACCAGGACACCGGCTCGAAGATGGTCCACATCGCGCCGAACACCAAGAGCTCGATCGTGTCCAAGTCGGTGGCCCGTGGCGGCGGCCGTGCCGCCTACCGCGGCCTGGTCCAGGTCCGTGAAGGCGCGAAGCACTCGGCCAACACGGTGCGCTGCGACGCGCTGCTGGTGGACACCATCAGCCGTTCGGACACCTACCCGTACATCGACATCCGCGAAGACGACGTCACCATGGGCCACGAGGCCACGGTGTCCCGCGTGAGCGAAGAGCAGCTGTTCTACCTGATGTCCCGCGGCATGCGCGAAGACGAGGCCATGGCGATGATCGTCCGCGGCTTCATCGAGCCCATTGCCCGGGAGCTTCCGATGGAGTACGCCCTTGAGTTGAACCGCCTGATTGAACTGCAGATGGAAGGATCGGTCGGTTAATGACTGACATCACTACGGAAAAGGCCCGCATCGGCGCGCCGTCAGCCCAGCCGTTCATCAACGGATTCACCGAGGAAGGCGAAAGCCTGTCCCCGCTCAATGCTGCGGACTCCAAGGCACCGCTCGCCGGGGACGCCGTCAAGCGCCACTCCCACGGCGGCGGCGTCGGCATCCCGGACAGCTCCCGCGCCGGCCGCCTGACGTCCTACAAGCTGGCGGACTTCAAGCCGCTGACCGGCCTGGAGGAAGACTGGCGGTTCACCCCGCTCAAGCGCCTCCGCGGGCTGCACAGCGAGGTCCTGGGCGGCACTGCTCCCACCGTCAGCGTCACCGCCCCGCACGGCGTGCACGTCGAGAGCGTCGGCCGCGACGACTCCCGGATCGGCTCCGCAGCCATCCCCGAGGACCGCGTCTCCGCCAATGCCTGGGAGAACTTCACCGAGGCCACCGTCATCACCGTGCCCGCCGAGGTCCAGGCCGACGGCGAGATCAGCGTTGTGCTGACCGGCAACGGCGCCGAGGCCTCGGCGCAGCACATCGTCATCGTGGCGGAAAAGTTCTCCAAGGCCGTCGTCGTGGTGGACCACCAGGGCAGCGCCGTCGTGTCGGAAAACATCGAGATCCTCGTTGAGGACGGCGCGCAGCTGACCGTCATCTCGCTCCAGGAATGGAACGACGACGCCGTGCACGTCTCCTCCCAGCAGGCGAAGCTCGGCCGCGACGCGAAGTTCAAGCACATCGTCGTCAGCCTCGGCGGCGACCTGGTGCGCATCACGCCCTCGGCCCGCTTCACCGCCCCCGGCGCCGAAGCGGAACTGTTCGGCCTGTACTTCGCCGACGCCGGCCAGCACCTTGAGCAGCGCCTGTTCGTTGACCACGCGGTCGCCAACTGCAAGTCCAACGTCCTCTACAAGGGCGCCCTGCAGGGCCGCGGCGCGCACACCGTCTGGGTAGGTGACGTCCTGATCCGCAAGGAGGCAGAAGGCACCGACACCTACGAGGCCAACCGCAACCTGGTCCTCACCGACGGCGCCCGCGCGGACTCCGTGCCGAACCTGGAAATCGAGACCGGCCTGATCGCCGGCGCCGGCCACGCCAGCGCCACCGGACGGTTCGACGACCAGCACCTGTTCTACCTGATGGCCCGCGGCATTCCGGAAGAGGTGGCCCGCCGCCTGGTGGTCCGCGGCTTCCTGAACGAGATCATCCAGAAGATCAAGGTTCCGGCCATCGAGGAACGCCTCACGGCCGCCGTCGAGCGCGAACTCGCGGCAACGGACAACTAGTGCCCGGCACTAGAGGACAAGCACAGCACTAAAGGACACAGGAAAAGAATCAGATGACTGACCAGCCAAAGGGCGAGCTCGTCTGCAACGCCAGCGAGATCCAACCCAAGCAGGCGCTGCGGATCCTGATCGACGACTACCCGGTAGCGATCGTGAAGGACTCGATGGGAGAAATCCACGCCATCGGCGACACCTGCTCGCACGCGGACATCTCGCTCTCCGAAGGCGAGGTGGAAGGCTGCCTGATCGAATGCTGGGGGCACGGCTCCCAGTTCGACCTGCGCAGCGGCGAGCCGCTCCAGCTGCCGGCCTACGATCCTGTTCCTGTTTTCGCCGTGACCATCCAGGGCGATGAGGTGTACGTGGACGTCAGCAACGTCCTGAACGGCGCCGAAGCTCCGAACTTCAGCTAGCTGCCCGCAGCCGGCACCCGCACAAGCTACCTTTTCGACGAGAAACCGCACCAGGCCGGAGGGCACGGTGCAGAGGAGAACAAGACATATGTCGACTCTTGAGATCAAGGACCTGCACGTCAGCATTGACACCGAGCAGGGCACCAAGGAAATCCTGAAGGGCGTCAGCCTGACCATCCGGACCGGCGAGACCCACGCCATCATGGGCCCGAACGGCTCCGGCAAGTCCACCCTGGCGTCCACCATCGCCGGACACCCGCGCTATAACGTCACCTCCGGCACGATCACCCTCGACGGCGAAGACGTCCTGGCGATGAGCGTTGACGAGCGCGCCCGCGCCGGCGTGTTCCTGGCCATGCAGTACCCGGTGGAGGTCCCCGGCGTGAGCATGACGAACTTCCTGCGCACCGCCAAGACGGCCATCGACGGCGAAGCCCCGAAGCTCCGCACGTGGACCAAGGAAGTCAAGGCCGCCATGGAGCAGCTGCGGATCGACGCCGACTTCACCCAGCGCAACGTCAACGAAGGCTTCTCCGGCGGCGAGAAGAAGCGCGTCGAGATCCTCCAGCTCGAGCTGTTCAAGCCGAAGTTCGCCATCCTGGACGAGACCGACTCCGGCCTGGACGTTGACGCCCTGAAGGTCGTCTCCGAGGGCGTCAACCGCGCCCACGCCGAAGGCAACATGGGGACCCTGCTCATCACCCACTACACGCGGATCCTGCGCTACATCAAGCCGGACTTCGTGCACGTGTTCGTTGATGGCCAGGTTGTGGAAGAGGGCGGCCCGGAGCTCGCGGACCGTCTCGAAGAAGAAGGCTACGACCGCTACGCCAACGGCGCAGGGGCGGCCGCCATCGCTGCCGCTCCGGCAGCAACCCAGGCGTAGTTAGGACTCCGCAATGACCGAACTCAATGTGGCCCGCACGGGCCTCGAGGATGTCGAAGAGGCACTCAAGGATGTCATTGACCCGGAACTCGGGGTCAACATCGTTGATCTGGGCCTGCTCTACGGTCTGAAGTACTCAGACGACGACGGCGCCCTGCTGATCGACATGACGCTCACCACCGCCGCCTGCCCGCTCACCGATGTCATCGAGGAGCAGGTCGGCCAGGCCCTAGACGGGATCGTCGATGAATGGCGCCTGAACTGGGTCTGGATGCCGCCGTGGGGTCCGGAACGGATCACCGAAGACGGCCGCGACCAGATGCGGGCGCTCGGCTTCAACATCTAAAAGCTCGAAGTACGACGGCGGCCGGTCACCTTCCCTCGAAGGTGACCGGCCGCCGTCGTCGTGTCATCGATTGCTCCGTAACGGCCCTTTAGGCGCGTCATAAGGGCCGTTACGGAGCAATCGATAGAGGAGTCAGGGGGTTGCGACGGCGAACGTGTCGCACTGGTTGATGTCGCCGGTCTGGTAGCCCTGATAGAACCACTTCTGCCGCTGAGCGCTGGAGCCGTGGGTCCATGACTCCGGTGAGACGCGGCCGGTGGCGGCCTTCTGGATCCGGTCATCGCCCACCGACGACGCCGCGGACAGGGCGTCCTGCAGGTCCTGCGTCTTGAGCGGTTCCAGGAAGGGCTGGCCGGTGTTGGGGTCCTTGGTGGTGGTGGCGTAGCGGGCCCACAGCCCTGCGTAGCAGTCTGCCTGCAGCTCAACGCGCACCGCTCCGGATTGAGGCCCCTGCGGATCCTGCTGCGCGCGGTCGATCGTGCCGAGCAGGTTCTGGATGTGGTGTCCGAATTCGTGCGCCACCACGTACTCCTGCGCCAGCGGGCCGCCGGAGGAGCCGAAGCGGTCCACGAGTTCCTGGAAGAAGCCGGGGTCGAAGTATGCGGTCTGGTCGGCGGGGCAGTAGAACGGTCCTACCTCGGAGGTCGCGCTGCCGCAGCCCGTGCTGGTACCGCCGTTGAACAACACCGTCTCCGGCCGCGGGTACTTCTGGTTGTATTGCGCAAGATACTGCGGCCAGAACGCGTTCAGGCTGTTGACGGTGCCCACGATCCGGCACTCGAGCCGGGCATCGGCATCGGCGCCGGTCCTGCACGCCGGCGCGGTGCTCTGGCTCTGCGTTTGGTCCTGGGTGGTGCCGCCCAGGCCCTCGAGCATTTGTGGATTGATGCCGAACAATGCGGCCAGGAGCAGCACAATGCCGCCGCCAATGCCGCCGCCGATTTTCGTGCCGCGGCCCATGCCGCCACGGCTCTGAACTTCGGACGGGTCCAGCTGGACGTTGTCATTGAAACTCATGCTGTCACAATATCCCTTCCCGCTGGTCCGGGCGGCGGCTGCCGGTAAAGTTGATCCGATGCCTTTTCTCGACAGACTCCAGCGTTGGGCCGACGAGCGCCCCGACGGTACCGCCGTCGTCGTCGCCGAAAAGCGGCTCAGCTGGGCGGAGTTTCGGGACGCTGCGGGCCTGGTGCCGGTGGTTCCCGCCGTCACGGTGCTCCCGGCGGACAATTCTCTGGCCTCCGCCGTCGGTTTCGCTGCCGCGGTGGCAGGGGAGCGGCTGTGCGCGGTCCTGGATCCGTCGTGGCCGCAGCAGCTGCTGGACACGATCGCCGCACGGATCACGGCAAAGTTCCCACCGGATCCGAGCGCCGTGCCGCGTCCCGGCGGGCGGCGCATCGACGGGGTTACTGACGGGCTCACTGACGGGCCGCCGGGGTCGCCGTTCCTGATCGGGCTGACCGCCGGCACCACTTCCATTCCGAAGGCCTTTACCCGCAGCCGGGAGTCCTGGCGGACGTCTTTCGACGCGTCCATCGAATTCTTCGGCCTGACCGCGGAGGACGTGACGCTGGCGCCCGGGCCTTTGGCCGCGAGCCTGAACCTCTATGCCCTCGCCGAATGCCTGTACGCGGGCTCGGAGTTCCACACCTTGAAGCAGTTCGACGTCGGCGACGCGCACGCCGCCGTCAGCCATGACGGGATCACCCGACTGGTCCTGGTGCCCAGCATGCTGAGGCTGCTGAGCGAGCGGGGCCTCGCTGGCGGCGTCGACGCCGCCGGTATCCGCAGCATTGTCTGCGCCGGTTCCAAGCTGGACGCGCGGACCTTGGAAGCGGCCCGCCGCTGGGCCCCCAACGCCACCATCTTCGAGTACTACGGTGCGTCCGAACTCAGCTTTGTCGCGGGCGCCGGCCTTCCTCCCGGCCAGCAACCCCAGCTGGGCGGCACCGGGATCGGACGGCCATTCCCGGGAGTGCAGATCCGGATCCTGGACGCCGCGGGCGCGGAACTGCCGGAGGGCGGTGTCGGCAACATCTGCGTCCGGAGCGGGATGGTCAGCGACGGCTACCTCTGGGGCGACGACGGCCAGGCACTCCAGTCCCTGGGCGGCTGGTACACAGTGGGAGACCAGGGGTACCTCTCGGCAGGAACCCTGCACCTGCTGGGGCGCCGCTCGGACATGATCATCACGGCCGGCACGAACGTGTACCCCCATGAAGTGGAACTGGCACTGGCCTCCGTTCCGGGCGTCGCCTCCGCGGTGGCCGCCGGGTTGGCCGATGACCTTCGCGGACAGCGCGTGGTGGCCGGCGTGGTGCCGTCCCACGGGGGAGTCACCGCCACCCAGCTGAGGGCCGGCGTGGAAGAGGTGCTGGTCAGGACCAAGCGCCCGATGGAGTATTTCGCCCTGACCGAGCTCCCGCTGACCGACCGGGGCAAGCTCAGCCGCCAGCTTCTGGCGGACTGGATCACCCGCGCCGATCCTAGGGTCCGCCGGCTTGGCTGAGCCCCGCACGGCGGTCCTTGCGGAGGACCTTCCGGAGGACCGGCAGCCCGTCATCATCGCGGCCCGCCGGACCCCGGTCTGCCGCGCCAACGGCGCTCTGGCCTCGCTGCGCGCCCATGAACTGCTGGCCCCGGTCCTGCGCAGCCTCCTGGTCGAGACGGGCGTGCCCGCGGATGCGGTGGCCGACGTCGTGATTGGCAATGCCGTGGGCGGCGGCGGGAACGTGGCCCGCCTCGCCGCGCTCGAGGCGGGCCTGCCGGTCGGCGTTCCCGGCCTGACTGTGGACCGGCAGTGCGGCTCCGGGCTGGACGCGATCGCACTCGCCTCGCGGCTGGTGGCTGCCGGGGGCGGCGCGGTGTACCTGGCCGGCGGGGTGGAAAGCGTCAGCACCGCGCCGCTCCGCGCGCACCGGAACAGTGCAGGTGAGCCGGAATTCTTTTCGCGCGCACAGTTCGTGCCGGCCGCCTTCGGTGATCCGGACATGGGTGCCGCTGCCGAAAACGTGGCCGAACATTTCCGAGTGGGCAGGGAGCGGCAGGATGAATTGGCGTTGCGCAGCCACCAACGGGCCCTCGCCGCAGCCGCCTCCGGCACGTTCGACGCGGAAATCGTTCCGCTGGACATGTCCTCCGGGCCGGGCGGTTCCCACACCGTGACGGCCGACGACGGACCCCGCCGCGGACTGACCGCGCACGTTCTGGCACGGTTCCCGCCGGCGTTCGTTTCCGGGGGTTCCGTCACGGCCGGGAACTCCTGCTTCGACGCGGACGCTGCCTCCGCCGTCGTGGTCACTTCGATGGGGCGTGCCCGCGAGCTGGGGCCCCGCGACGGCCTGCTGGTGCTGGGGACGGACACAGCCGGCGTGGACCCCCGGCTGCTCGGCATCGGCGCGGCCGCCGCGGGGGAACGCCTGCTCGCCGCGCACGGCATGACCGGAGCGGACCTCGGCCTGGTCGAGTTCAACGAGGCGTTCGCGTCCCAGACGATCGCCTGCCTCGAACGGCTCGGCATCGACCCGGCACGGGCCAACGTTGACGGCGGAGCGCTGGCCCTCGGCCACGCCTACGGCGCCTCGGGAGCGGTCCTCGTCACCCGGGTGCTGGCCCAGGCCCGCCGCGCCGGGGTGCAAGGCCAGCTGGCCCTGGCCCTGATCAGCAGCGCCGGGGGCATGGGCACGGCCGCGCTGCTGGAATACCGCAGGTTCCCCTGACCTTCCCTTAGGGACATGCTCATTCGTGGGGCGCGGCGAAGGGACATGCCCGTTTTTCCGGTGCGGGGAGCGCGGGACATGCCCATTTGCGGAGTTCGCGCCCACGGGACTTGCTCATTTTTCAGTCCGCGCCCAGGGGACATGCTCATTCTTCAGTCTGAGCAACGGGCATGCTCATTCTTGGGCCCTTGGCCGGGAGGACATGCTCATTCTTAGGCCTGAGCCACGGACACGATGCCACTATGTCCAATGTCCGCGGGCAAGGGAGGGCATGTCCCGTGGGGCACCAAGGGGGAGAGTATGTCCTGCGCCGACGACCCACGGGACATGCTCATTCCTGGCGCTTCGCCCCGGGGAACATGCTCATTCCTGGGCCCGAGCAGTGGGCATAGCGGCACTATGCTCATTGTCCGCGGGCAGGGGAGGGCATGTCCCTTCCCGTGGAAGAACACCGCAGACCGGTCTCAGCCTTCCCGGTCCTCGGCCTCGCCCAAACCTCGCGCCGCCAGGGCTTCGCCGGTCTGCCGGGCGAAGGCCACGGTGGTGATGAAGACCGGGAGCACCAGGGCCCGGGGGTTTCGTTCCAGGCCGCGGGCGCGCGCGGAATCCCGGACGTTGGAATAGGCACCTGCGACGAACGGGATACTCCGCAGCATGACGGCGATTGTCAGGGTGAAGCGTTCGGGATCCGCACCCAAGCCCCGGAACGGCATGGCCAAGGACGCTACCCCGTCCAGCAGCGCCTGGACGGGCGTCGTCGCCGTCAGGATGGATGCCGCCACGATGCAGACCAGCACGTTCAGCACGATGCGGGCTGCGGTGGGGCCGCCCAGCTGCCACCACTGGAAGAGGCCGAGCACCGCGAGCACCGGCAGCACCGGCCGGACGGCGCGCAGCAGGCGTGCCGGCCCCGCCCCACTGAGCAGAAACAGTCCGCACATCAGCGCCAGCATCCCGGCTGCCACGGTCCAGTCCGCGATCAGGAAGGACGCCATGCCGCAGCCCAGAACCAGCAGGAACTTCAGCCACAGCGGCGCCCGGTGCACCACGGACCCGCCTGGCACATAGTTTGCGAACAGGAACCCCGAACCGCTCACCGCTGCTCCCTTTGCAGCGCGTGCCCGACTGGCGGCTTAGACCCTGACGCGCTCAGCGCGCGGTAATGCTCGACGGCGGGCGCGGGATCGCCGTCGAACACGACCCGGCCGGCGTCGACTACGAGGACGCGGTCCATGTCCTGGGCGAGCTCGAGATCGTGCGTGGACAGAATGACCTGCTGGCTGAGGCCTGCCAGGGTCCGGCGGAGCAGTTCCCGGTTGCGCAGGTCCAGCAGCGTGGAGGGCTCGTCCAGGACCAGCAGCTCCGGGTCCACCGCGAGGACGGCGGCGAGGGCCATCAGCTGGCGCTCCCCGCCGGAAAGCTCATAAATGCTCTGGTCCGCCAGCGGCAGCAACCCGAAGCGGTCCAGGGTGGCCTCAGCCTGCCGCCGCCGCTCCGCAGCATTCCGGACCGAGCGCCGGAGGGAAAGATCCACGTCCTCGCGGCCGGTGGGCATCACCAGCTGGGACAGCGGATCGGTGAAGACGAAGCCGACCCGGCGACGGACTTCCCGCACCGCACGGACAGTATCCGAACCACCCACGAGCACCCTGCCGCTGCTGGGTGCCACCAGACCGTTCAGGAGCCGCAGGAGGGTGGACTTCCCGGAACCGTTGGCGCCGATGATGCCGATCCGCCGCTCCACCAGCTCCAGTGACAACCCTTCGAGCAGGGTCTTGGGTGCCGCGCGGCCGTCAGCCCCGACCCGCACCGCCACCCGGTCCAGGAGAATCTTCACGCGTGGTCGTTCCCAGCAAGATCGTCGCCACGAACATCGTCGCCACGAACATCGTCCCCTGGAGCAGCGTCCCCGGGAAAGCTGCCAACCGGCCGGACACGGCGGAGCAACAGGTCCGGGAAGGCCTTGTGCAGGGACAGCGCGATGGTCACGGCCAGGGCGTTCTTGATCACATCTCCGGGGTAGAAGGCGAGATCGGTGAGGAAGGCTTTTGAGAAGTCCAGCTTGGCGTTCACCATCATGCCAAGCACGCCGAGACCATGCACGAAGATGATGCTGCTCACCATGGCGCCAAGAAACAACAGCACAGCGCGGAGCCGGCCGGCCCGGCCTGCGGTCCGCCGGAGCACCACGGCAGTCAGCCAGCCCGCTGCCGCGGCGGCCAGGGGGAAGGCCACGATGTAGCCGGCGGACGGCCCGGCCAGGACCCCGAGGCCGCCGCGGCCCCCGCTGAAGATCGGCAGCCCGGCCAGTCCCAGGAGGACGTACAGCCCGACGGCGGCGAAAGCCCGACCGGGGCCGAGGGCCAGCCCTGTGAGCATGACAGCCAGGGTCTGCAGTGTGATGGGAACCCCGAGTCCGCCCACGGGGATTGCTGCGATGAGAGCCGAACCGGCCACGAGCGCCGCGAAGACGGCGATCAGCCCGAGGTCGGTGGCGTCCCACCGGTTCCGGCCGCGGCGCGCGGCCGGCCCGCGGCGCGCTGGCTTCAGGCCGCCCGTAGAGGGGCCGCCCGAAGCGGGGGTACGGACGGGGATGCGTGCGGGGCCGCCGGTCTGCGTCATTGCTGTCCTGTCAGGTTGAAGGGCGTCAGTTCTTGCATCCGACGATACGGCGGCCCCCGCGCCCGGTTTTTTGTAGGTGCCCCACTAAGCGGGGCGCAAGATGCTGGAGACCGCCGCCAAAGGCCCGGCCTCCCGGAGCGGGGGCCGTGTCATCCGGCCGGGCCCGGGCCGGTAGGATAGGAAAGGCCGTGCTCTCGGCCGCACTGCCCCGGCGCCCTCCAGATTCCTCCGTTGCGCCGCGGCGTTCCCTGTTGTGAAAGGCCTTAGCTGCATTGATTACCGTCCAGGATCTCGAACTGCGCGCCGGTGCCCGCCTCCTCATGGACCAGGTGAGCTTCCGTATCGACAAGGGAGACAAGATCGGCCTGGTTGGCCGTAACGGTGCAGGCAAGACCACACTCACCCGCGTGCTGGCCGGCGAGGGACTGCCCGCCGGCGGCAAAGTCACGCGCAGCGGGGAGATCGGCTACCTGCCGCAGGACCCCCGCACCCCGGACATGGAGCAGCTGGCCCGTGACCGCATCCTCTCCGCCCGCGGCCTGGACATCGCCGTCGGCAAGCTCCGCGTCGCGCACGAAGAGATGGCCAGCGAGGACGCCAACGTCCAGCGCAAGGCGATGAACCGCTATGACCGGCTGGAGTCGGAGTTCCTGGCCGCCGGCGGCTACGCGGCCGAGGCCGAGGCCGCGGCCATCTGCTCCAACCTGGCCCTGCCGGACCGGCTGCTGAACCAGCCGCTCAAGACCCTTTCCGGTGGCCAGCGGCGCCGCGTGGAGCTCGCCAGGATCCTGTATTCCGACGCCGAGACCATGCTCCTCGATGAGCCCACCAACCACCTCGACGCCGACTCCATCGCCTGGCTCCGTGAGTTCCTCAAGAACCACCAGGGCGGCCTCATCGTGATCAGCCACGACACCGAACTGCTTGAGGCGACGGTGAACAAGGTCTTCCTGCTGGATGCCAACCGGGCGCAGATCGATGTGTACAACATGGACTGGAAGCGCTACCTGACCCAGCGCGAAACCGACGAGCGGGCCCGCAAACGTGAGCGTGCCAACGCGGAAAAGAAGGCCCAGGTCCTCATGGACCAGGCCAACAAGATGCGCGCCAAGGCCACCAAGGCCGTCGCGGCGCAGAACATGGCCAAGCGTGCCGAACGCCTCCTCGGCGGCCTCGAGGCGGTCCGCGAGACCGACCGCGTGGCAGCCCTGCGCTTCCCGGATCCCTCGCCCTGCGGCAAGACCCCGCTCACCGCTGACGGCCTGAGCAAGTCCTACGGCTCGCTCGAGATCTTCACCGACGTCGACCTCGCGATCGACCGCGGCTCCAAGGTGGTCATCCTGGGCCTCAACGGCGCCGGCAAGACCACCCTGCTGCGGATGCTCGCCGGCGTCGACAAGCCGGACACCGGCGAGGTCATCCCGGGCCACGGACTGAAGGTGGGCTACTACGCCCAGGAGCACGAGACGCTCGACGTCGACCGCACCGTCCTGCAGAACATGCGTTCCTCCGCCCCGGACATGAACGACGCCGAAGTACGCGGCATCCTCGGGTCGTTCCTTTTCTCCGGTGACGACGTCGACAAGCCGGCCGGCGTGCTGTCCGGCGGCGAGAAGACCCGTCTGGCCCTGGCCACCATCGTTGCCTCGAGCGCCAACGTGCTGCTCCTCGACGAGCCCACCAACAACCTCGACCCCGCCAGCCGCGCCGAGATCCTGGGGGCCCTGAGCAACTACACCGGCGCCGTCGTACTGGTCAGCCACGACGAAGGTGCCGTCGAGGCGCTGAACCCGGAGCGCGTCGTCCTCCTGCCCGACGGCGTCGAGGACCTCTGGAACGACGACTACCTGGACCTCATCACCCTGGCGTAGGCCACCCAACTACCTCGCAGCTGGTGTCGTTTTCAGCGCCCAAACCGACACCAGCTGCGACTCAGTTGGGTTAGCGGACGGGCATTTCTTCCGCTTCGGTGATCCGCCGCAGGTCCTCGTAGCTGATGGAGAACATCGAGTTGTGGTCGCCGGCCCCGGCCCAGAGCAGGGGGTGGGCCGCCAGCGACTCGTCCAGGACGGTGCGGATCTTTTCCGGATGCCCCAGCGGGGCCACGCCTCCGACTTCCTGGCCGGTGTGGGCCAGGACGAAGTCCGGCGTGGCGCGCCGGATCTTGCTGGCGCCAAGCTGCGCTGCAACCTTCCGGACGTCCACCCTGGCGGCGCCGCTGGCCAGGATCAGCAGGGGAGTGCCTTCCAGGTCGAAGACCAGGGAGTTGGCGATCGCAGCGAGCTCGCAGCCGAGGGCGGTTGCCGCCGCGGCTGCCGTCGGGACCTTGGTCTCGAACACGGTGACGGTGTCCTGGGCGCCCGCCGCGGTCAATGCCTGCTTCACGTGCGCTACCGGTTCCGGATACATGCCGCCTCCCTCAGTAGCCCTGCGCGTCCAGGATGGCGTCTTCCTCTTCCTCCGCGGTGGCATTCTTCCGCTTCCGCGGAGACGCCCGACGGCGGGCCGCCGGTGCGCTCGAGTGCTGGAACCCGGCGTCGCCGAACTCTTCCGCATCCTCCGCATCGATGGCCGCATTGCGGGCCTGCTGCCGCGCCGCATACCCGAAGCCGATGAACATCAGCACCCCGAAGGCGAACCACTGCAGCGAGTAGGACAGGTGGGTGCCTTCATCCGTGGACGGCTTGGGGAAGGGCAATGGCATCTCCGGCACCGCAGGGCTTTCCGACGCCAGCTGGCCGTAGGCGCCGGTGAGCAACGGGTAGCCGAGCTGCGACGAGTAGGCGGCAAGGTCGATGGAGGCGAGCTGCCCGTCCGGCGCTCCACGCTGCAGTTCGGGCTCTGCGTGCTTGAGCCTCGCGACGACGGTCACGTTGCCCGCCGGCGGCGCCGGAACCGAGTCCGGCCGGCCGGGGTTGTCGTTACCGATCGGCAGCCAGCCGCGGTCAATGACAACGGTCTCACCTGTGTCCAGCCGGAAGGGGACCACGACCTCGTATCCGGGCTGTCCGTTGAGCGGGCGGTTGCGCACCACGCGCTGGCCCGCGGTGTCGTAGCTGCCCTTCAGCTCCACCTGGGTCCACTCGCGCTGCGGGTCCAGCCTGCTGAACTGGTCCTTCACCTGGGCAAAGGGAACCGGCGCGGCGGAGTAGTTGCTGGTGATGCGGTTGATCTCGGCCAGGGTCTCGGCGCGGCGGTCCATCTGCCAGCGGCCGAGGAAGACGCAGCCTGTGGCGAAAATGGCGGCCAGCAACAGATATCCCAGCCATTTGCTGGAAAAAAGGAAGCGGTACATTCAGCTGGCCTCAGGTGTGACAGGCGCAGGCGCGACAGGCGCATGCGCGAAGGGCAGGGCCAGGGTTTCTTTCCACAAGCCGCGGGTCTGCAGGTAGTCCTCGAGCCAGGAGCGGTGCTCGCCACAGGCAAGCCAGATCTTCCGCCGCTCCGGCGTATGGATTTTCGGGTTGTTCCAGAGCAGCTGCCATTCGGCTCCCGCCCGGCACGCCTTCCGCGAACACACCGCTTCGGCCGGCCCCGCCTCCGGGCCCCCGCTCCCGGCAAGGTCAAACAGGCTCATGAAGCAGCCCGCCCGTGGTCGCCATCATCGTCTGCAAGTCCATCCTCTTCGTCGATCAGTTCGCCCTGCAACAATGTCATGCCTGCGTCTTCAGTGCCCTCGGCTGCCGGTCCGGCGTCCCCGGCTGCTCCGGCGGCAGCCTCCGGCGCCTCCAGTTCGCCCACCGGAACGTAGTCCAGCAGGGCGTCGCTGTGGATCTCCGCCTTGTCGCCGCCGTTGGCGATGATCACGGCAACCCACGGCAGGAACACGGCGCCGAGCGCGGGGACAAGCTTGAACCAGCCGTCCACCGCAAAGATCAGGATGAGGCACACCATACGGATGCCCATGGCGACGGCATACTTGATCATCCGCTGGCGCATCTCTTCCGAGTGTGGCGTCGCGGCGTCTGTGATGCTGTGGACCTCGTTGTCGCCGGAAAGCGCATCAGGGTCCCCCGGCATCGCTTCACCGGGTCGGTTTTTGAGTGTCAAGGCTGTCAGATCACGCTCCAAGGCTTACTTCAATTCTCGCACCATCGGAGGAGCCGCCCAAACGTGGACCGGCCGGGCGCTAAGATCGGAGGCAGGAAAATCCAGCCCCCAGCGCGGCGCCGCCAGCCGCAGAATTCCGGAGCCCACTATGTCTGAAGCAGCAACTCCCGGCCGCAGCGTCCTGATCACCGGCGGGAACCGCGGAATCGGCCTTGCGATCGCGGAATCCTTCCTTGCCAACGGCGACAAGGTGGCGGTCACCTACCGTAGCGAGTCCCAGCTGCCCGAGGGCATCCTCGGCGTGAAGGCCGACGTGACGGATGAGGCTTCGGTGGACGCCGCCTTCGCTGAGGTTGAAGCCGCGCACGGGCCTGTCGAGGTGCTGGTGGCCAACGCCGGCATCACCAAGGACACCCTGCTGATGCGCATGAGCGAGGACGACTTCACCTCGGTGATCGACACCAACCTCACGGGCGCCTTCCGGGTCATCAAGCGGGCGTCCAAGGGCATGATCCGCGCGCGCAAGGGACGTGTGGTCCTGATCTCCTCCGTTTCCGGCCTTTACGGCGCGCCCGGCCAGATCAACTACTCCGCCTCCAAGGCGGGCCTCGTGGGCATCGCCAGGTCGCTGACCCGCGAACTCGGCGGCCGCGGCATCACCGCCAACGTTGTGGCGCCCGGTTTCATCAACACGGACATGACGGCCGAGCTGCCCGAGGCGACCCAGAAGGACTACCTGTCCAAGGTCCCCGCCGGCCGGTTCGCCGAGGCGTCCGAGGTCGCGGACGTCGTCCGCTGGGTGGCCAGCGCGGAGGCGGCGTACATTTCCGGCGCCGTCATCCCGGTTGACGGCGGCCTCGGCATGGGTCACTAGGGCCTGCTTTCCGGTGGACGACGGCGGAGACGTACGACGGCGGTTCGGGCCGCCGTCGTCGTCGGTCACCGCACCAGGCAGGCCACCGGCGGCGACGGCGGAAAGTGTCACTCGAACAGTTCCTCAGGACTAGCCCGCTGCGGCTTCTTTGTGGAGCCCGGACAACGGAAATGCCCCGCGGCGCTGGCATGATGGAGTGCAGACCCACCGTTTTTGGACGTTTGGAACAAAGGAGCTCGAATGGGACTGCTGGACAACAAGACCGCAATTGTGACCGGTTCATCGCGGGGAATTGGCGCAGACGTCGCCAAGTACCTTGCTGCCGAGGGCGCCAGCGTGGTGGTCAACTACCGGCAGAAGGCGCCCCGCGCCAATAAAGTGGTCGCGGAGATCGAGGCGGCAGGCGGCCGGGCAGCGGCCGTAGGCGCTGACCTGACGACGCAGGAAGGCGTGCAGAGCCTGGCCAGCGCGGCAATGGAGAACTTCGGCTCGCTCGATGTCCTGGTCCTCAACGCGTCCGGCGGCATGGAGACGGGCATGGAAGAGGACTACGCCCTCAAGCTCAACCGCGACGCGCAAGTGAACATGCTCAACGCCGCCGTGCCGCTCATGCCGGAGGGCTCACGGGTGGTCTTTGTGACCAGCCACCAGGCGCACTTCATCGACACGGTGCCCACCATGCCGGAGTACGAGCCGGTGGCCCGCAGCAAGCGCGCCGGCGAGGAAGCCCTCCGCGAACTCATCCCCAGCCTCGCCGACAAGGGCATCAGCCTCGTCGTCGTATCCGGTGACATGATCGAAGGCACCGTCACGGCCACCATGCTGAACCGCTCCAGCCCAGGTGCCATCGAGGCCCGCCGCGCCGAGGCCGGCAGGCTGTACTCGGTCTCCGAGTTCGCCGCCGAGGTCGCCAAGATGGCAACGGCCGACGTCGAGACGGGCCACACCGAGTACGTCGGCGGCGCCGACTACTTCGGCAAGGGCGGCAGCAACTAGCGACCGCCGAGTGGGCACTTGACGGCAGTGTGTTTGAACAACACTGCCGTCAAGTGCCCACTTGTTTGCGGTGCCATCGGGCGCCGGCCGGCAGGCGGCAGGCCCTGTCAGACCCCGGCGATGTGCCGCACCGCGTCGAGATAGGGCATGCTTACGACGGCGTCCGCCGCGGCCCTGACGGCGGGCTTCGCGTTGAAGGCCACGCCGATTCCCGCGGCCCCGAGCATGTCCAGGTCGTTGGCGCCGTCTCCCACTGCGATGGTGTGCTCCATCGGGATGCCTTCCGCGGCCGCCCACTCGCGCAGGTACTTCTCCTTTGCGGCACGGTCGATGACGTCGCCAAGGACCTTTCCGGTCAGCGCGCCGTCCACAATTTCCAGTTCGTTGGCGATCCAGTAGTCCAGCCCCAGGCCCTCCGCAATCGGCTGGAGGATCTGGTTGAACCCACCGGAGACGACGGCGACCACATGGCCTGCCGCCTTGAACGCCGCCACCAGTTCGGCGGCGCCGTCGCTGAGCTTCACCTCTCCGCGGACGGCATCGACCACATCCGCTTTGAGTCCGGCGAGCACCGCCACCCGGGCGTGCAGGCTCTGGGCAAAGTCCAGTTCGCCGCGCATGGCCGCTTCCGTCACGGCCGTGACTTCCTCGCGTTTGCCGGCGTAGGCGGCCAGGAGCTCAATGACCTCCTGCTGGATCAGGGTGGAATCCACGTCCATGATCAGGAACTTCCGCCGGGCTTCGCGGAGCGACGCCGGCACGATCGCCGTGTCCACGCCCTCGACGGCGCCGGCGGACGCCTGCCGAAGCTCCGTCACCTCCGCGGCGGCCCCGGACTCCAGCCCGCAATCGGCCGTGTACACCTCGAAACGGGAGTCACCTGTGCGGTTTTCCGCCAGCACGTTCGCACCCGCTGCAGTGAGGACTCCCCGGAGCCGCTGCATGTCGGGAAGGGTCAATGTGGGGCCGTAGCTGACCGCGGTCACGTTCGAACTCATGGCTGCAATCCTAGCCAGCGCCCGTGCCGCGCCCGAATTCGTTTCGCCCCGGCGACACCGGAACGCCGGGGCGGCATCCCGCCGACATCCCGGCGGCGTTGCCCCGGCGGCATCCCGGCGACATCCTGGCCCCATCCGGGCGACACTGCCGTTGTGACGTCCCGCACTGACCCGGCCCTGGCGCCCCGGCCCGGTTATCAGTAGGCCGGCGTTTTGTCCTAGTGTCTACTCCTATGAGTGATGTTCTTGAAATGGCCGCCGTCAGCGTTGTACGCGGGGCGAAGACGCTCCTGGACAAGGTGGACTGGCAGGTCAAGGAAGGTGAGCGTTGGGTGATCCTGGGCCCCAACGGCGCCGGCAAGACCACACTGCTGCAGATCGCCGCGGCACGGATGCATCCCACCAGCGGCATGGCCGGCATCCTCGAGGAAATCCTCGGCGCCGTCGACGTCTTTGAGCTGCGGCCCCGGATCGGCCTGTCCTCGGCCGCCCTGGCCAACCAGATCCCGGAGCACGAAAAGGTCCTCAACGTCGTCGTGACCGCCGCCTACGGCGTCACCGGCCGGTGGCGGGAGGGCTACGAGAAGGACGACGAGCGCCGCGCCTTCGGCCTGCTGAATGACTGGGGCATGGGCCCGCTGCTCAACCGTTCCTTCGCGTCGCTGTCCGAGGGGGAGCGGAAGCGGGTGCAGATCGCCCGGGCCCTCATGACGGACCCCGAGCTGCTTCTCCTGGACGAGCCCGGCGCCGGACTTGATCTGGGCGGCCGCGAGGACCTCGTATACCGGCTGAGCCAGCTCGCCCGCGACGAGGCCGCCCCGGCCATCGTCCTGGTCACCCATCACCTTGAAGAGGTCCCGCCGGGATTCACGCACGCCATGCTGATGCGCGACGGCGGCGTGGTCGCCCAGGGCCCGGTGGCTGAGATCCTCACCTCGGAGAACCTGAGTGAGACCTTCGGGCTGCCGCTGGACGTCAGCGTCGCCGCGGGCCGTTACACCGCCACCGCCCGCCGCTGACAGGCGCTGACAGCGCGTGGAGTTCCTCAATAGCGTTTTCATCTTTATCGCCGGGCTCTGGGCGGGCACCATCAACAGCGTCGTCGGTTCGGGCACCCTCGTCACCTTCCCGGTGCTGATCGCCCTCGGCTACGTGCCCGTGACGGCATCCATCAGCAACGCGATGGGCCTCGTGGCAGGAGGCGCCGCCGGAGCATGGGGTTACCGCAAGGAACTGGAAGGCCGCGGCAGGCAGCTGCTCCGGCTCCTGCCCGCCTCGCTGCTGGGCGGAATCACCGGCGCGTTCCTGCTGCTGCACCTGCCGGAAATGGTCTTCCACTACGCCGCCCCCGTGCTGATCGTGCTGGCCCTGCTGATGGTGGTCTTCCAGCCCAAGCTCCAGCAGTGGGTCCGGAACCGTGAAGAGAACCCCGAACACGCGCTCCGGGACCGCGGCCACAGCTTCCTCCTGATCCTCCTGGTGTATCTGGCCGGCGTCTACGGCGGCTACTTTGTCGCGGCCCAGGGCATTCTCCTGGTCGGCATCCTCGGCGTCTTCATGTCCGGGACCATCCAGAACGCCAACGCCATGAAGAACATCCTGTCCCTGGCCGTGAACCTCGTCGCCGCTACCTCCTACGTGCTCTTCGCCTTCGGCCGGATCGACTGGCCCGTGGTCGGGCTGATCGCCGCCAGCTCGCTGATCGGAGGCGTGATCGGCTCCAAGGTCGGCCGCAGGCTGTCCCCGACGGTGCTGCGCGGCGTCATCTTCACCCTGGGGCTGGTTGCCCTCGGCTTCATGATCGCCAACCTTCTGAAATGACCCGATGACCTTCCACCACCTCGATTCAGCTGACGACCCGCGCGTCTCCGACTACACCCAGCTGACCGACGTCCACCTGCGGAAGCTCCGCGAACCCGCCGAAGGCATGTATATCGCCGAGTCGTCCCGCGTGCTGCGCCGGGCACTCGCCGCGGGCCACCGGCCGCGTTCCTTCTTCCTCGCCGAGAAATGGGTCCAGGATCTGGCCGACGTCTTCGCGCAGTACCCGGACGTGCCCGCCTACATCGGTTCAGCCGGGCTCCTCGAGGAGATCACCGGCTTCCACCTGCACCGCGGCGCCATGGCGGCCATGCACCGGCCGGCCCCGGTCCCGCTGCCCGAGCTGCTGGCCGGTGCCCGCAGGGTGGCGGTGCTGGAGGACATCGTGGACCACACCAACGTCGGCGCGATCTTCCGCTCCGCCGCCGCGCTGGGGGTGGACGCGGTGCTCGTCTCGCCGCGCTGCGGTGACCCGTTGTACCGGCGAAGTGTCCGGGTCAGCATGGGGACGGTGTTCCAGGTGCCCTGGGCCCGGCTGGAGGACTGGCCGGGGGATCTGGCGATGCTGCAGGACCTGGGCTTCACGGTGGCGGCGATGGAGTTGACCGACGACGCCGTCTCACTGGACGAACTCGCCGCCCGGAACCCCGAACGGCTGGCGCTTGTGCTCGGCACCGAGGGTGCCGGCATGAGCGCGGGGACCCTTGCCGCCGTCGACCTCGCCGTGAAGATCCCGATGCGCGCCGGCGTCGACTCGCTCAACGTCGCCGCGGCGTCCGCCGTCGCCTTCTGGGAGCTCCGGCCCCGCGACTGAGGGGTGCGCTGTTCGTCCACCGGATGGTTTTCCGCTACAATTGGTAGCTGGCTGTGCTGCGCCCGCAGGTGCCAACCAGCCATCCCACTCATACCTGGCAACTGGCAAAATCCAGTTGTGCGAACAAAGGTCCAATTATGAAGTCTGAAACCCACCCGAAGTACGAAGCTGTTGTTTTCAACGACCTGGCTTCCGGCACCAAGTTCCTGACCCGCTCCACCGTGTCTTCCAAGAAGACCATCGAGTGGGAAGACGGAAACACCTACCCGGTCATCGACGTCGAAATCTCTTCTGAGTCCCACCCGTTCTACACGGGCAAGCAGCGCATCATGGACTCTGCCGGCCGCGTCGAGCGCTTCAACGCTCGCTTCAAGGGCTTCGGCGGCAAGAAGTAACAACTTCGCCCCCAAGGTCTTCCGGAAAAGCCCGCACCGTTTACGGTGCGGGCTTTTTGCGTCTCCGCGGTGGCGGCGCACGGCATGGCAGGATTGGGGACATGACAACCCTTCCTTTGGCTCCCGGTCCCGGCAACGCTGACGACGGCGGCGCCCGTCACCACGGGGAGTACAAGGTGCCGGGCGGCAAGCTCGTGGTGGCGGACTTCGACGTCGTCGACGGGGCCCTTGCCAACGTCTCGCTCAGCGGTGACTTCTTCCTGGAACCCGATGAGGCGCTGCTCGAGATCAACCGGGCCCTGACCGGCCTTTCCGTGGACGCCACCGCCGCGGACATCTCCGACGCCGTGGAGGCCGCCCTGCCGCCGGACGCCGTGCTGTTCGGCTTTTCAGCAGGAGCGGTGGCCGTTACTGTCCGCCGCGCCCTCGCCCGGGCCACCGGCTGGGCGGACCACCACTGGAACATCATCGCCCCGTCGGTGCTGCCTACCCACCTGAACGTCGCCCTGGACGAGGTCCTCACCGAAGAGGTCGGCGCGGGCCGCCGGAACCCCACGCTGCGTTTCTGGGACTGGGAGGAACCGTCCGTGGTGATCGGCAGCTTCCAGTCGGTCCGCAACGAACTCGATCCCGCCGGCGTCGCCCGGCACGGCATCAGCGTGGTCCGCCGGATCAGCGGCGGCGGAGCGATGTTCATGGAGGCCGGCAACTGCATCACCTATTCGCTGTACCTCCCGCAGACGCTCGTGGACGGCATCAGCTTCGCCGACTCGTACGCTTTCCTGGACGCCTGGGTGATGGCGGCCCTCAAGAAACTGGGCATCAGTGCCTTCTACGTCCCCCTGAACGACATCGCCACGGACCAGGGCAAGATCGGCGGCGCGGCGCAGAAGCGGCTGTCCAACGGCGGCATGCTCCACCACGTCACGATGAGCTACGACATCGACGCCGACAAGATGGTCCAGGTGCTGCGGGTCGGCAAGGAGAAGCTCTCGGACAAGGGCACCACGAGCGCCAAGAAACGGGTGGACCCGCTGCGCCGGCAGACCGGCCTGGCTCGCGGCGAGATCGTTGCGGCGATGATGGAGGTCTTCACCGAACGCTACGCCGCGACGCCGTCGAAACTCACCGACGCAGAGCTCGACGCCGCCCGCCGCAGGGTGGACGAGAAGTTCGGCACCGCGGAGTGGCTGCACCGGGTGCCCTGACCCTCCAACGACTCAACGACTGCTCCGTAACGGCCGTTATGGGCCGCCTAAAGGGCCGTTACGGAGCAATCGATGGCCAGGGCCTGGGCCGTGAGGGCACGCAGCAGGTGGCTGCGCTGTTCTATGATGATGCGCCGGAGCGCGTGGGGCGCGTCCCCGTTCGCGGCCAGCCAGTTGTCCGTCCGGACAATCACCGCGTGGGTTTCCGGGGTCCCGCCGGAGCCGTCCAGGTCCTGGGCTGACGGGTAGAGGCCGCGGACGATCCTGCTGGCGATCTCGATGCTCCGCCCGGACCACACCGGCGCGAGGCACTCAAAGTACCGGTCGATGAAGCCGCCGAGCAGGGCTGCCGGGCCGGTGTTGAAGCCGGCAATGGTTGCGCTCAGCAGCTGGTTGGACAGCGAGGTCCCGTGCACCGCGGCGTTCCAGGCCGCTTCCTTGACGGCCGGGTCGGGGCGCGCCGCCATGGCGGTGGCGTGGCCGGACTTGCCGGCGGCGGTGTTGTCCCGGACAAGCTCGGCGTCGAGCTCCTCGGGGGTTGCCTGGCCGTGCGCGGCCAGGGCATGCCAGAAGTTCCAGCGGAGTTCGGCGTCGACGGCCAGCCCTTCGATGACGGTGCTGCCGTCCAGCACGCCGCGGACCAGGTCCAGCCGGCCGGCGTCGTAACGGCTTGTCGACGCGACGGTGCGGGCCCAGGCCAGCTGCTGGTCGGAGCCGGGTTCGGCGCCTAGCAGCTGGGAGGCGGCCACGGTGAGGAACCCCGAGCGCAGGGCATCCCGCTGCGCCCTCGGCACGTAGCGTTCGATCGCGGTGGAGGCGTTGCCCAGCACGTTCAGCAGCACGCCGATGCCTGTTTCCGAGGGCCCGAAGGCCGTCACGGCGTCGATGTACAGGGAAGCCGGCGTGACCGCGTCGCGGGCGGAATCCCACAGGGCCGTCCAGCACAGCGCCCGGGCCATCGGGTCGCTGAGCCGGTCCAGGGAGCTCCGGACGGTGCCTTCGGAGCGTGCGTCCAGGCGTACCTTGGCGTAGCTGAGATCCTCGTCGTTCACCAGCAGCAGGGCCGGCCGCGGTTTGCCCGCCAGCCCGGCCACGGCGGTGCGCGGGCCACTGATGTCGGTCTCCACGCTGTCGTGGCGGACCAGGGCGCCGGCGTCGTCGAAGTCGTAGAAGCCGACCCGCAGGCGGTGCGGCCGCGGCTCCTGTTTGCCGGTGATGGGATCGCGGGCGTCCTGGGCGAGGGTCACGGCGGACAGGACGCCGTCGTGTTCGTCGATCTCGCTGCTGAGGGTCGAGATCCCCGAGGTCTGCAGCCATTGCCGGGCCCATTCCCCGAGGTTCCGGCCGGAGGCGGCTCCCAGCGCGGCCAGCAGGTCGGAGAGGGTGGTGTTGCCGTAGGCGTGGTCTTTGAAGTACCGGCGGGAACCGGCGACGAAGGCCTCGAACCCCACGTAGGCGACGAGCTGCTTGAGCACGGATGCGCCCTTGGCGTAGGTGATCCCGTCGAAGTTCTGCTTGGCGGCCTCAAGGTCCGGGATGTCGGCGACGATCGGGTGGGTTGTGGGCAGCTGGTCCTGCACGTAGGCCCATGCCTTGCGGTTGTTGGCGAAGTTCACCCATGCCGTGGTCCAGTCCGTCGTCCGGTCCACGCCGAGGGTGCCCATGTAGTCCGCGAAGGACTCCTTGAGCCACAGGTCGTCCCACCACTGCATGGTCACCAGGTCGCCGAACCACATGTGCGCCATCTCGTGCAGCAGGGTGTTGGCGCGGCCCTGGTACTGCGAATCGGCGGCCCGCGAGGTGAAGACGTAGCTTTCCGTGAAGGTCACGAGCCCGGGGTTTTCCATCGCGCCGAGGTTGTACTCCGGCACAAAGGCCTGGTCGTACTTGCCCCAGGGGTACGGGAAGTCGAAGAGGCCATTGAAGAAATCGAGGCCGTTTTTTGTCAGGGCGAAGAGCGCGGGGGCGTCGAAGGAGGCGGCCATCGACGCGCGGCAGTACAGCGTCAGCGGCACCTCCAGCACAGTCCCGTCGCCGGCAGCCCCGCCCGCGGCCCCGTCGCCGACAGCCCCGCCTACAGTCCCGTACCAGACGTCATCCGCCTTGAAGTAAGGGCCGGCCAGCACGGTGGTGATATACGTGGACATCGGTTTGGTCGAGGCGAAGTCCCAGCGGCTCCCGGCCGGCTCGCCGGCCAGCCGGGTCCGCGCGGTTTCGCTGCCGTTCGAGGCCACCTGCCAATCCGAGGGCGCCACCACATGGAACGTGAATTCGGCCTTGAGGTCGGGCTGTTCGAAGTTCGCGAAGACGCGGCGGGCGTCGGCCGGCTCGTACTGGGTGTACAGGTAGCACTGCCCGTCGGCGGGGTCGAAGAAGCGGTGCATGCCCTCGCCCGAGGTGCTGTACAGCGCCGTGCCGATGACGGTGACCTCGTTTTCGGCCTGCAGGTTGTCCAGCCGGATCCGGGCGCCGTCCGCGATCTCGGGAACCGGAAGTTCCTCGCCGTTCAGGACAACGCTCTGCACGTCGCCGCTGATGAAATCCAGGAAGGTCGAGGCACCCGGTTCCGTGGCGGAGAAGGTGAGCACGCTGCGGCTCGGGTAGCCTGCTACATCCGGATCGGCAGCATGCCTGACGTCGAGGGTGACGTCGTAGCGGTGCGTGCTGATCAGGGCTGAACGGGTGGCAGCCTCATCGCGGCGCAGGTTCTGGTTCGACACCCAGCTATCTAATCATGATGACGGCGGCGCCCAGTCCCAGCACGGCGATCAGCAACCACGAAGCCAGCGCAGCCAGCAGGGGCCGGATTCCGGTGTGGAGCAGCTGCCCGATCCGCACGGCCGAGCCGAGCCCGAACAGGGCCATGCCCAGCAGCAGGTCCTGCAGCATGGCGGCGGCGTCCAGTACTGCCGGGGACAGCCAGCCGGTGGAGCGCAGCGCGGCGAGCGCCAGGAAGCCGACCACGAACAACGGGACCACCGGCGGGCGGCCGCCGGTGGTCCCGGCTCCGGCAGAGTCCCCGGCAGAGCCGCCGGCAACGGTGCCCGCCCTGTTGCGGCGATGTAGAGCGTGGCGGTGCTGAAGTCCGGCGACGGCCACCAGGGGCGCCAGGAGCACCACGCGGGTGAGTTTGACGACGACGGCGACGGCGAGCGCCGCGGCCCCGGCCGTCTGCGCCGTCGCGACCACCTGGCCGACGTCGTGCACCGACGCCCCGGCCCACGCCCCGAAGCGTTCCGGTCCCAGTCCCAGCGGCTGCACCAGCAGCGGGAGCACCCCGATGGCCAGTGTGCCGCACAGCGTCACGAGGGCAATGGGCAGCACAGTGTCCTGCTGCCGGATCCGGCGCACCGCGGCCATGGCCCCGATCGCCGATGCGCCGCAGATGGAGAAGCCGGTCGCGATGAGCAGCGACACAGGCGGCGTCAGCCGGAACAGCCTGCTGATGCCGTATGTCCCGGCAAACGCGGCCAGGACAACACCGGTGATCAGGAGAAGGGCGGGTCCGCCGAGGCCCATCACGTCGACAAGGCTGACCTTCAGGCCCAGCACCACGATTCCGCTGCGCATCAGGTGCTTGCCCGCGAAGTCCAGCCCGGGGCGGGCCCGTCCGGCACTCCAGGCCGCCAGGCCCGGCACGTTTGCTGCCAGGAGCCCCAGCACCACCGCCAGGGTCATTGCCGGGAGCACCGGGACGAGGGCGTGGATGGCGAGGGACAGCACGACGGCGGCCGCGGCGGACAGCAGGCCCGGCATGCTGCGGGGGAGGGCGGCGGCGAAGCGGTTCCGCCGGGCTGTCGCCGGCGCGGGTTTGGGGCTGAACGAGGGCACGTCCCTACCTTGCCGTACTCCCCGCGGAAACCCGCAACTTCCCCGCCTGCCCCGGCCGCGGTTCCGTTCCGCGTCCTGTGGCGGTTCCGTTCCGCGTCCCGTGTCCGTTCCGACCCGCGCGCGAACACGCCGCCAGAAATGATTTCGAAACGAAAAGGTGATTGGCTAGGACCCATGTCTGACCTTTTCGAGGATTACTCCGAGGCCGCCCTGCGCACGGGCGCCTACGACGAGATGTTTACCCCCGGCCAGCTGGCCCGGAAGTCCTACGGGCAGGTCGCCGGTGCGCTGCGCGAACTCTCGCTGGCCGACGTCACGGCGCGCGCCGATTCCATGGCCCGGACCTTCCTGGACCGCGGTGTCACGTTCGACTTCGCGGGGGAGGAGCGGCCCTTCCCGCTGGACATCGTTCCCCGGGTGATCCCCGTGGACGAATGGACGGTCCTGGAGCAGGGCGTCGCGCAGCGCGTCCGGGCCCTCGAGGCCTTCCTCAATGACGTCTACGACAAGATGACGGTAGTGGCCGACGGTGTCATCCCGCGGCAGCTCGTCACCACCAGCGCACACTTCCACCGCCAGGTGCACGGCTTCGAACCTGCCGGCGGAGTCCGGGTGCACATCTCCGGCATCGACGTCGTCCGTGACGCCGCGGGGACCTTCCGCGTCCTGGAGGACAACGTGCGTGTCCCCTCGGGTGTCAGCTACGTCCTGGAGAACCGCCGTGCGATGGCCAAGGGCCTGCCCGAAGCGTTCGGCCAGCAGCTGATCCGCCCCGTCGAGGAGTATCCCCGCCGGCTGCTGTCCGCCCTGCGGAAAACGGCTCCGGCCGGCGTCGACGATCCCACCGTGGTGGTCCTGACCCCCGGCGTCTTCAACAGCGCCTACTTCGAGCACACGCTGCTCGCCGGACTGATGGGCGTTGAGCTCGTCGAGGGCCGGGACCTCATCTGCCGCGGCAACCGCGTCTACATGCGCACCACGGCCGGCGAGCAACGCGTGGATGTCATCTACAAGCGGATCGACGACGAATTCCTGGACCCGCTGCAGTTCCGGGCGGACTCCATGCTCGGCTGCCCCGGGCTGGTCAATGCCGCCCGCGCCGGCGGCGTGACCATCGCCAACGCCGTCGGCAACGGGGTCGCAGACGACAAGCTCGTCTACAGCTACGTGCCGGACCTGATCCGGTACTACCTGAACGAAGAACCGGTCATCGCCAACGTGGACACCTTCCGGCTGGAAGAAAAGGAAGCCCGCGAAGAAGTGCTGGACCGGCTCGACGAGCTCGTGGTCAAACCCGTCGACGGTTCCGGCGGCAAGGGCCTCGTGATCGGCCCGGACGCGTCCAAGGACGAACTCGAGGCGCTGCGCAAGCGCGTGGTCGCCGACCCCCGCGGCTGGATCGCCCAGCCTGTGCTGCAGCTTTCCACCGTGCCCACCCTCAGCGGGGACAAGTTCGGCCCCCGCCACGTGGACCTGCGGCCCTTCGCAGTGAACGACGGCGACGACGTCTGGGTCCTGCCCGGCGGGCTCACACGCGTGGCGCTCAAGGAAGGGTCCCTGATTGTGAATTCTAGCCAGGGCGGCGGCTCCAAGGACACCTGGGTTCTGGCCGATTCCCCGCAGGTCCCGGTGGAAACCGTTCCGGGCCCGGCGGTCGCGGTCCGCGAGCGTGTCTCCGTCTGGCCGGTGGAAAGCAACTGGCGCGACCGCCAGACCGAGCAACAACAACAACAGGTTTCGGATATGCAGGAGGTAGCCGCGAATGCTTAGCCGTATCGCCGAGTCGCTCTTTTGGATCGGCCGCTATGTGGAACGGGCCGACGGCACGGCCCGCATCCTGGACGTGCACCTGGAGCGGCTGAACCATCTGCCCATGGAAGAACAGCGCAGCGTCGCGCGGGAGCTTCTCGCGGTGATGGGCGCCCGCCCGCAAAATGACGAGTTCGGCCTCAACGAACTCCTGCACGCGCTGGCGTACGACAAGACCAGCGCCACCTCGATCGCCGGTTCACTGGGGGCCGCGCGCGAGAACGCGCGCCGCGCCCGGGAAACTGTCTCCTCCGGGCTCTGGGAAAGCCTGAACACGACGTACTACGGGCTGAACCAGCACCGCAAGGACGTCGTCGGAACGTACCGCTTCTGCAACTGGGTGCTGGAGCGCACCGCCATGGTCAGCGGTCTCGCAGACACCACGGTCAGCCATGATGAAAGCTGGCTGTTCCTGGTCCTGGGCCGTTCGCTGGAACGGGCAGACATGACCGCGCGGATGCTCTCCACCCGCGATGTGCTCTCCGCCGGCATGTCCTGGGTCAATATGCTCCGCTGTGCCGGCGCCTATGAGTCCTTCCTGCGGACCCGGCGCGCGGCCTTCGGCGACCAGCACGCCGCGGAATTCCTGCTCCTGGACCGGCTCTTCCCGCGCTCCATCGTCTACGCCCTCAGCGACGCCGATGAGTGCCTCGCCAAGCTCGACCCCTCGGCCCAGCGCGTCGGATTCATCAACGACGCACGGCGGATCGTGGGCCAGGCCCGCACCTTCCTGGAGTTCCACCGCACGGACGACCTCATGTCGGAACTGCCGGAGCACATGGAACGTGTGCAGAAAGCCGTCTCGCAGGCCTCCGACGCCATTTCCCGTAAGTACTTCAATCAGGCAGACGAACTGGCCTGGGTGGGAGAAGTTTCATGACCCGGCTGAAGATCATCCACCGGACCGCCTACAAGTACAACAAGCGCGTCACGCTGTCCTACAACGAGGCGCGGATGACGCCGTTGACCGACCCCCAGCAGGTGGTGCTGGAGTCCTCGATGAAGGTGTCGCCGTCGCAGGCCGCGCTGAGCAGCTACCGCGATTACTGGGGCACCCGGGTGACGGCCTTCGACATGCAGATGCCGCACGAGCACCTGGAAGTCCTCGCCACGACCACCGTTGAGGTGCACCGGGTGGAGAAGATCCCGTCCGAGGCGGACATCGTGGGCTGGGACGTTCTGGCGGCGCCCGACACGCTGAACCAGTTCAGCGACTGGATCCCGCAGTCCCAGCTGACCGGCCCCGGCACGGAGGTGCTCGGCATCATTCCCGGCGTCGTCGAGGGCCGCAACCCGCACGAGGCCACCCTCGCCGTGTTCGAGTGGATGCGCGGCGAAATGACCTACATGAAGGGCTCCACCGGCGTTACCACTAACGCTGAGGAAGCCTGGAGCCAGCGGCAGGGCGTCTGCCAGGACCTTGCGCACCTCGCGATCGGAGCCCTGCGCAGCTGCGGGATCCCCGCCCGTTACGTTTCCGGCTACCTCCACCCGAGGTCGACGGCGGACCTCGGCGAGACGGTGGCCGGGCAGTCGCACGCCTGGCTGGAGTGGTGGGACGGCGAGTGGCGGAGCTGGGACCCCACGAACCACAAGCCGGCCGGCGACTTCCACGTCACCGTGGCACGCGGCCGCGACTACCGTGACGTGCCGCCGCTGAAGGGCATCCTCTCCGGCGGCGGCGGCTCGGCCCTCAACGTGACCGTGGAAATCACCCGCGTCGCCTAGGGAGGCGGCAGGCGCTTCCTCGGCGCCCGCACCGATGCGCCCCGCACTCCGATGCGCCCAGCACCCGATGCGCTATCAGATCCAACTCCTATCCGGCCCGGTTAGCAGCCCAATCCGATAGCGCATCGCGGATTTAAGTCACAGAACGCCTACAACCAGCCGCTTCCAAGGATTTCGAAAGATATCAGGCGTATTCTGGCAGCACGTCGTCAGCGTCGATGGCGCGGTAGTGAATTGGGGCGAGGAACATGCATTCATTAGGTGAAACTCCGGAGCAGGTTACAGCCGAGCCTCAACCCAGAATCGACGGTGTGCTGAAGGGCTTTGTTTCGCGGGCCGAGGAGTTGCTGCAGTCGCAGGAGCGTATGGCCGGCCTGCTCGAAGCCGTCGTTGCCGTGGCGGAGGACCTCAGCCTTGACGCCGTCCTGGAGCGTGTCGTCGAATCGGCCTGCCAGCTGCTGCACGCGCGCTACGGCGCCTTGCGCGTGGTCGCGGACGACCGGGTGATGGACCACTTTGTCACCGTCGGCGTCGATGACCAGCTCGCGCACCGCATCGGCTCGTTGCCCATCGGCCACGGCGTGTTGACATCCGATCCGCGGCCGATGCGCCTGCAAGATCTGCGGACACATCCCGAAGATTTCGGGTTCCCCGATGACGACCCGGCCATGGAGTCCTTCCTGGGCGTTCCGATCCGGGTCCGCGACGTGGTGTTCGGCAACCTCTACCTCACCGAGAAGGAGGACGGCAGCGACTTCACCGCCGAAGACGAGGGGCTGGCCGTCGCGCTTGCCGCAGCCGCGGGCGTGGCCATTGAAAACGCCCGCCTCTACGACGATGCCCGCCGCCGGGCACGTTGGCTCGAGGCCTGCATGGACGTCTCCGGGCTCATGCTCAGCATTGACCGCGACTACACCACAGGTGGCCTGGACCCGATTGCCAGCCGGGCGCTGCAGGAGTCCGGCTCGCAACTGGCCCTGATTGTGGCGCCGGCCGCCGCCGGGCCGGGCTACACGGTGGCCGGAGCAGCCCGGCGACCTCAGCTCCTTGTTTGCCGGCCGCTCGCTGATCCTGGATGCTCCCGAACTCCTGGATGTCCTGGATGGCGGGGAGCCTATATTGCTCGACGACGGCGGAACCCTCCTTGGGGAGTCCGACGCGGGGATCTCGGGTCCGCTCCTGGCGGTCGCGTTAAGCACCCAGGGAGCACACCACGGCCTGCTGCTGCTGTTCCGCGGTCCCGGGGAGGTCCACTTCGCCCGGACAGACATTGAAATGGGCGCGGTCTTCGGATCCCATGTCGCCCTCGCACTGGAACTGGCCCGCGTCCATCGGCTCCGCGAGGAACTGCTGGTGTTCACGGACCGTGACCGGATTGCCCGCGACCTGCACGACCTCGTCATCCAGCGGCTGTTCGCGGCCGGACTGAGTGTGCAGAGCCTGACCCGCTTCACCAAGGACGAGCTGGCCCTGGAGCGGATCCGGACCATCACCGGGGAACTTGATGAAGCCATCCGCAGCCTCCGTGACACCATCTACTCCCTCCGCAGCAACAGCGGCGACATCGAATTGCTGAGCGGACGCATCCGACGGGTGGCAAGGAGTTCCGCCAAGTCCATGCCCTTCACGCCACGGCTTACGATCACCGGCCCGGTTGACGCTGTGACCCCGGAGAAGGCCGACAACGTCGTGGCTGTGGTCTCAGAGGGGCTCAGCAACGCCATCCGGCATTCCGGCGCTGACGCCATTTCCGTATCCGTGGCCGTCATCAAGGGGCGCGTCACCGTGGTGATCACGGACAACGGACAGGGCTTCACCCAGCCCGAGAAGCGCAACGGCCTCGCCAACCTGGAAGACCGGGCGCGGATGCTGGACGGGGAGTGCACCATCACCAGCGCGCCCGACGCCGGCACCAGCCTCGAGTGGTCTGTCCCGCTATAGCCGGGCGGAAAGGCCGGCCTAACGGGCGGGAACGCGGTCCTACGGACGCTGTGGTCCTGCCGGACGCTGTGCGGGTTCAGCGGACGCTGTGCGGCCGGCTGCCCTCACCTGCGGAGTGGCTGCCGGCAGGCACGGACGCCGCCGGGCTGGCGATGAACACGGCCGCCTGGGTGCGGCGCTCAAAGCCAAGCTTGGCCAGCAACGAGGAGACGTAGTTCTTGACCGTCTTCTCGGCGAGGAACATCTCGGCCGCTATCTGCCGGTTGGTGAGGCCGCCGCCGACGAGTTCAAGCACACGGCGTTCCTGCGGGGTGAGGGAGGACGTCCGCGGGTCCACTTCTTCGGCCCCGACCATGCTGTCGACAATCCCCGCCGCGACGCCGTCCTCGAAAAGCGATTCCCCCCGCGCGGCCCTCCGCAGCGCGCCGATCAGGTCCATGCCGCCGATTTCCTTCAGCACGTAGCCGCTGGCACCGGCCAGCACCGCGCCGCGGAGCGCCTGTTCGTCGTCGAAACTCGTCAGGATGATGCAGTTGAGCGCCGGGTCCACGGACCTGACGTCGCGGCAGACCTCGATTCCGGTCCCGTCGGGCAGCCGGGCATCGAGTACGCAAACGTCCGGATGCAGCGCGGGGATGCGCCGTGTTGCCTCCACGGCGGAGCCGGAACTGCCGACGACGAGGAAGCCCTCGCCCTCGAGGAGCTCCTGCAGCCCCCGCCGGACGAGTTCGTGGTCATCCAAAATGAAGACGCGGATGAGGCCGGAGTGGCCGTCGTGCGCAGTGGGGCCCGCGTCTGCCCAGGCAATCATGATTCTCCCGTCCGCCTACTGCCGGTGCCGGCAGTGCGTTGCGTCAGCGATGTTCCGTCAGAGTGCTCTGCAATTCTTCTCTACGACCGGCCCAGGAACAAGGGCCCTTGGACCCACAGGGCCGCAGCGGGGCCGGGTGCGGTGACCTTCGGCCCTAGGCCACCGGCGGAGGCGGCGTGATACTGGAGAAAACGGGCCAACAGCTCCGGGAAGGGACAGCCCATGAGCGCCGCGAGGGCCGTGGAAGTGATCGTCGTTGGTGTCGACGGCTCGGAGGCCTCCATCGAAGCGCTCCGGTATGCGCATGCTCTTGCCGTCCCGCTCGCCGCCAAGGTGGTCGCCCTGGCATGCTGGGATGCCCCGCCGATTTATGACGGCTATGTGGCCATGGGCATCGACCGTTTCGATGTCCGGGCCGGGGAGATCCTCCAGGAAGCTGTCGAAAGGGCCCTCGGACCGGAGCCGGCCGGCGTCGTGGAAACCCGGCTGACTCAAGGTCACCCGCGGCACATTCTGATCGAGGCCAGCCGGTCCGCCGACATGCTGGTCCTGGGTCGCCGCGGGCATGGCGGTTTCGGCGGGCTGTTGCTCGGTTCGGTCAGCTCGGCCCTGGTGGCCCATGCGCACTGCCCGGTGCTCGTGGTCCACTCTCCCGAGAAAACCCCTCCCGGGAAAACCTAGCCCGGGACAGGCCGGTCACCAGGGGCTGGGCTTGTAATCCTTCAGGAAGACGCCGTACTGGTCCTCGCCCGCTTCACCCATGACGATGGGGTCATAGACCCGCGCAGCGCCGTCCACGAGGTCCAGGGGAGCGTGGAAGCCCTCCTCCATAAGCCGGACCTTGGTGTAGTGCGGGCGTTCATCGGTGATCCAGCCGGTGTCGACGGCGGTCATCAGGATGCCGTCGGCGTCGAGCATTTCCTGGGCGCTGGTGCGCGTCATCATGTTCAGCGCGGCTTTGGCCATGTTGGTGTGCGGGTGGCCGGGGCCCTTGTAGGCGCGGGAGAACTGGCCTTCCATCGCACTGACATTGACGATGTACTTCCGCCTCGCGGTGGACCGCTTCATGGCCCCGCGCAGCCGGCTGACCAGCAGGAACGGAGCGGTCACGTTGCACAGCTGCACTTCGAGCATCTCGAGCGGATCCACTTCGTCCACCACTTGCGTCCAGCTGTTGATCGTGGCGAGGTCCGGCACCAGCCCGCCGGCGTCGATCGCGGTGCCGGACTGGATGCGCTCCAGCGAGGCGGACCCGGTGGACAATGCCAGCGAGGTGACGGCATCGCCGGCGAGCACAGGGTGTTCGAGGACGGTGCTCGCCAGCGCAAGCGGGTGCTTGTCGTGGGCGTGGCCGAAGGTGACGAGTTCGGGACCGCCGTTGGCGGCCTGAAGGGCAGCGGGCAGCGGCTCGTCCTCCGCGTCCACCAGCGGCTTGTAGGCATTGCCGGAGCGGCGGACAGTCTGCGCCGCGTTGTTGATGATGATGTCCAGCGGCCCGGCAGCGTCCAAGGAATCCGCCAGGGCGATCACCTGGGAGGGGTCGCGGAGGTCGATGCCGACGATCCGGAGCCGGTGCAGCCACTCGGCGCTGTCCTCCATCGCGGCAAAGCGGCGGGCGGCGTCCTTGGGGAAGCGGGTGGTGATGGTGGTGTGGGCGCCGTCGCGGAGAAGCCGGAGGGCGATGTACATGCCGATCTTCGCCCGGCCGCCGGTGAGGAGCGCCTGGCGTCCGGTCAGATCAGTGCGTGCGTCCCGCTTGCTGTGGCTGAAGGCCGCGCATTCGGGGCAGAGCTGATGGTAAAAAGCGTCAACCTGCGTGAAGTGACGCTTGCAGATGTAGCACGGCCTGGACCGGATCAGGTGGCCGGCGATCTCGCCTGTGGCGGAGGGGGCCAGTTTGTTGCCCCGGGTCTCATCATCGATCCGGTCTGGAGCCGCCGTCGCGGTCTGGGCCAGAACCGCCCGGTCCGCCTCGGCAATGAGGTCGCGCTTGGTGACCCGCCGGTGCCGCTTCACGGCCTTGAACATCTTGCCGGTGGCGCGGCGGACCGAGACGTAATCCGGGTGTTCCTCGTCGTAGACGTGGATGCTGTCCAGGACCTTCAGGCACGCCTGGATTTCCTCCGCCGTGAGCTCAACAGGGAGCGCAGCGGGGGCCGGATCGGCAGTGTTCGGTTCGGAGGACAAATCGGGGGAGCTCATTGCCCCAATTTTACAGCCTGCGGGGAGCCCGGGCGGCCGGGCTCCCCACAGGTGTCAGGACGTGCTCGACTGCTGTGCCGGAACTTCCACGCCGACGGCGGCCGCGTGGGCCTGTCCGGCCTTCGCGGTTGATTCCTGCCATTCCGGAAGGTTCTCCGAGGCCGCCTTCACCGCGTCAGGAACGAGGTGCAGGTTGGCGGCCGAGAGGGAGCGCTCCGCGTCTCCGGGCTCCGGAACCTCCTGGCCCTTGGACAGCACGGTGATGCCGGAGTCCGTGACCTTGAAGCCGCGGGCGCGGTCCAGTTCAGGATCCAGGCCGATGGCGGCACCGGCCGGAACCCGGACGTTCTTGTCGATGATGGCGCGCCGGACGACCGCGCCCTCGCCGATGCTGACCTTGTCCATGAGGACGGAGTCGATCACCCGGCTGGATGTATCGACGTAGACGTCGTTGGACAGCACGGAGCCCTCAACTATGCCGCCGGAGATCACTACGCCGTTCGCAACGATTGAGTCCAGCGCCGTGCCGACGGTGTTGCCCCTGCCGCGGACGAACTTCGCGGGCGGGGAAATGGTCTGCCGCGTGTAGATCGGCCATTCCGAGTTGTACAGGTTGAACACCGGCACGGGGGAGATGAGGTCCATGTGCGCGTCGTAGAACGAGTCGATGGTGCCGACGTCGCGCCAGTAGGTGCGGTCGCGTTCGGTGGAGCCGGGGATGTCGTTGAGGGTGAAGTCGTAGACCCCGGCCTCTCCCTTGTTGACGAAGTAGGGAATGATGTCCCCGCCCATGTCGTGCTTCGTGTCGAGACGTTCGGCATCGACGTGCAGGGCCTCGACGAGGGCGTCGGCGTCGAACACGTAGTTTCCCATGGAGGCGAGGAACTGCGTGGGGTCGGCAGCCAGTCCGGGCGTGGAGGACGGCTTTTCGACGAATGCAGCAATCTTCTGCGGATCGTTCTGGTCCACCTCGATGACGCCGAACTGGTCGGCCATGTGCAGGGGCTGCCGGACGGCGGCGACGCTGGCCCGGGCACCGCTGTGCACGTGCTGGGCGACCATCTGCGCAAAGTCCATCCGGTAGACGTGGTCGGCGCCCACGACGACGACGATGTCCGGGTTGGCGTCGTGGATCAGGTTGAGGGACTGGTAGATGGCGTTGGCGCTGCCGAGGAACCAGCTCTTGCCCACCCGCTGCTGGGCGGGGACCGAGGCGACGTAGTTGCCCAGCTGGGTGGACATCCGCCACGTCTCGGAAATGTGGCGGTCGAGGCTGTGGGATTTATATTGCGTCAGGACGACGATCTGCAGGTAGTGGGAATTGACCAGATTCGATAAGGCAAAGTCGATGAGCCGGTAGCTGCCCGCAAACGGGACGGCAGGCTTGGCCCTGTCCGCCGTCAGCGGCATGAGCCGGTTTCCTTCGCCACCGGCGAGGACAATCGCCAGGACCCTTTTTGTATGCGGCATAATGATCGCTCCTGAACGCCTTTGTTGCTCCCCAATAAATATCCGGCACGCCCGGACGTCTTTACACTAGATCAGTTCGACCGTAACGACTACCTTGGGCTTTGTGCGAATAGACATTGTGACCAAAGAATTCCCGCCCGAAATCTATGGCGGCGCCGGAGTGCACGTGGCTGAGCTCAGCAGGGTGCTTGCCCAGCACGTGGATCTGCAGGTGCGTGCCTTCGGCGCGCCCCGGGACCCGGAGTACCACGGAGCGGCCGTCACGTCCTACCCGGTGCCCGAGGACCTGGCCGGGGTGAATGCCGCCGTGCAGACCCTGGGGGTGGACTTGCGCATCGTTCCGGATATTGCCGGAGCGGACCTCGTGCACTCGCACACCTGGTATGCCAACATGGCCGGACACATCGCGGCGCTGCTGCATGGGATCCCGCATGTCCTCAGCGCACACAGCCTCGAACCGCTGCGCCCGTGGAAAGCCGAGCAGCTCGGCGGCGGCTACGCCGTGTCCTCGTGGGTGGAAAAGACCGCCTATGAGTCCGCCGCCGCCATCATCGCCGTCTCCGAGGGGATGCGCCAGGACATCCTGCGCAGCTACCCGGACGTGGATCCGGCTAAAGTGCGCGTCGTGCACAACGGCATCGACGTCAGCCTCTGGACCCGGGACGAAGGCGACGACGCCATCCGCGCCCTCGGGATCGATCCCACCCGGCCCAGTGTGGTCTTTGTAGGCCGCAACACCCGGCAGAAGGGTGTGCCGTACCTGCTGCGCGCCGCCGCCAAACTCCCGGCCGACGTCCAGGTGGTCCTTTGCCTCGGCGCCGCGGACACCCCTGAGCTCGCGGCCGAGACGGCGCGGCTGATCGAGGACCTGCAGAGCCAGCGCGACGGCGTCGTCGTGGTGGAGCGGATGCTGCCGCGCCACGAACTGGTCCAGGTCCTCAGCCACGCCACCGCTTTCGCGTGCCCGTCGATCTACGAACCGCTCGGCATCGTGAACCTTGAAGCCATGGCGTGCGGTGCGGCCGTTGTGGCCAGCGCCACCGGTGGCATCCCCGAAGTGGTGGCGCATGGCGAGACCGGCCTGCTTGTGCCGATCGAGCAGGTTTCGGACGGCACCGGCACCCCGCTGGATCCGGAAAAGTTCGTGACGGAATTCGCCGCGGCCCTGACCGAGGTGGTCACTGACCCCGAGCGTGCCCGCGCTATGGGCGAGGCCGGCCGGCGCCGGGCAGAGGAGCACTTCTCCTGGGAGTCCATTACGGAAACCACCCTTGAGGTGTACCGCTCGGTGCTTCCGAAGGGTTCCTGACAACGGAAGACCAACGACAGCGAAGAGAAACGACGTCGAAGACGAACGACGACGGCGCCGCCCCGGTTGAGGGGGCGGCGCCGTCGCTGTCTCCGGCTGGAAAACCCGGCCGGAAGACCGGGCTCGACAATCCGGCTCCGGTGCCGGCGGAGGGTCAGCGCCGCTTCAGCCCGGCGGCTGTGCGGGCGAGGAGGAGCTTCTCGTCCACGGGCGCCTGGCCGCTGGCGCGTTGCTTGCGGAAGTGGTCCCGCGCCTCGTCCTGGCGGGCCTTTTCGGCGCCCGTGGAGATCGCGGCGCGGAGATGCTCCGGGCCGAAGCCGAAGGCGTCCACCAGATCGAGGGCGTGCGGGCGGAGTTTCACCAGTAGCCGGTTGATGTACTCGCCCACGGTCCGGCCGCGCTGCATCGAGAGCCGGCCGTTCATCAGGTACCAGGCGAGGTTCTTCTCGATCAGGGACAGCCCGAAGAGGTCGCGGAGCCAGGTCAGGACCGCCTTGGTGCCGGGATCCTCGATTTTGCCGAGGGCTTCGGTGAAGGCTTCCCACTGGAGCAGTTCGGCGTGGGCCTGGGCGGCTTCGATGAGTTCGTGCTGGTGCCGGTTGAACAGCGCCGCACCCTGCTGCTGCGGAAGCTTGCTTGCGCCCTTGAGGGCGGCCGCGACCTCGGCCACCATGGTCTGGACGCGGTCGGTCAGCAGGGTCCGCTGGCCGGTCTCGTCCTTGATCGCCAGAGCCGCCTTCTGCACCGAGCCGGAGTCCGCCACGAACTGGGCCACGCCGCGCAGGCCGCTGCGGTGCAGGGCGACGCCGGTGGCCTGGCCGACCACGTAACGGGCCAGCACGCCGAACTTCACGTTGCGGAACTCCTTGGCGTAGTCCGCCAGCAGGCGCTTGGCCACAAGCTGCAGCAGGACCGTATTGTCGCCCTCGAAGGTGGCATAGACGTCCAGGTCGGCACGCAGGGAGGCGAAGCGGTTCTCGATCAGGAAGCCGGCACCGCCGCAGGCCTCACGGCATTCCTGCAGGGTGTCCAACGCATGCCAGGTGCTGAGCGGCTTCAGTGCGGCGGCGAGGGTCTCAAGGTCCTGGCGGTCTTCGTCGCTGTCGGTCCGGCCGGAGAAGACGTCGTCGAACTTCTGCAGCAGCTGTTCGCTGGCGAAGCCTGCGGCGTAGGTGGTGGCAAGCCGGGTGAGCAGCCTGCGCTGGTGCCGCTGGTAGTCCATCAGGACCTCCTCATCCGTGCTGGAGGAGGCGTTGAACTGGCGGCGTTCGGTGGCATACTGGATGGCCGTCTTCAGGGCCAGCTTCGACGCCGTCACGGCGGCGCCGTCGAGCGACACGCGGCCCTGGACCAGGGTTCCGAGCATCGTGAAGAACCGGCGGCCCGGGCTGGCGATGGGGGAGCTGTAGCTGCCGTCGGCGTCGACGTTTCCGTAGCGGTTGAGCAGGTTGGTGCGCGGTATCCGCACGTGCGTGAAGTGGAGCCGGCCGTTGTCGATGCCGTTGAGTCCGCCCTTGATGCCGTCGTCCTCGCCGCCGATGCCGGGCAGGAATTCCTTGGTCACGGGGTCCCGGAGGTCCATGTAGAACGCGTGGACGCCGTGGTTGACTCCGCGCGTGATGAGCTGGGCGAAGACGACTGCGCCGAGCCCGTCGAGGGCGGCGTTGCCGATGTAGTCTTTCCACGCTGCCCGGAACGGCGTGTGGACCACGAATTCTTCGGTGTCGGGGTCATAGGTGGCGGTAGTGGCGATGCTGGCCACATCGGAGCCGTGGCCGGTTTCCGTCATGGCGAAGCAGCCCGGAATCTCCAGGCTCATGATGCCGGGCAGCCACTTTTTGTGGTGCGCCTCGGTGCCCAGGTGGTTCACGGCCGAGCCGAAGAGGCCCCACTGCACGCCGGCCTTGATCTGCAGCGAGGGGTCGGCGATGACCAGCTCCTGGAAACCGGCCACGTTGGAGCCGTGTTCGTCCATGCCGCCCACGGACCGCGGGAATGCGCGGTGGACGGCGCCGTTCTCGACCAGGATCTGCAGCTGCGCGGACACGCGCCGGCGGTGTTCCGTGTGGGTCAGGCCCTCCGTCTTGTGCAGCTCGGGCCGGGCAGCCAAGTCCCGGGACGCCCGCCGGGCATCGGCCCATTCTCCGAGCAGCAGTTCGCCGAGCGCGGCCACGTCGACGGCGTAGGGAACGGCCGGCGCCGACGCGCCGGATGCCTTGGCGGGGTCCGCCGTGCCCGCCTTTGACGGGCGCTCGGTGGCGTCGACGGGACCGGTGGTGCGGTCCGCTAGTTCGGTCATGTCGCTTCCTTCGTTTGTTCTGTCAGGGTCGGTTCCGATCCCTGCGGTTCGAGGTTCCGGAGCTCCGGGGCTATGCCGATGCAGAGCCAGTCGGTGATCTGCCGGGCCATGGTTTCCTGATCCGGTTTGCCGGGGGAGGCCGGACTGGCAAGCCATTGTTCGCCGGCGTTCCGGACAAGCCCGATCGCAGCGTTGGGCCAGTACCCGATGACGGCTTCCCGTCCCGCGGAGGGGGCGAGGTGGCTGCGCATGGGCCGGGCGATCATGTCGCTGATGGCTGCAAAAAAGTGGCCGAGGGCGCCGGCTGTGGCAAGCGGGCCGCTGGCCGCTTCCCCGTCCCCCGCGGCGGGGCGGGTGACGAAGGTGTAGACGTGGGGGCTCGTTTCGGCCATCTGCAGGTAGGCGGAGACCATGGCGAAGAGGCCCTGGCGGGGGGTCTGGGCACTTTGCGCGGCTTCCTGGATGCGCCGCTGCATCTGGCTGAGCACCACTTCGCCCACCGCCTGCTGGAGCCCCGCCTTGTCCCCGAAGTAGCGGTAGAACACCGATTTGGAGGTTCCCGCAGCCGCGGCGATCTCCTCCATGGAGGCATCGCTGCCCAGGGCATGGACCGCCTTGCGGGCGGATTTGATCAGCTCACGACGCCGGTCCTCACGGTGCTGCTGCCAGCGTGAGGCGCGGCCATCAACGGACGAAGACTCGTCCCGGGCAGCACCGGTATCGGGGAGGTCGGCGGGGTTGTTCACGATACCCAGCGTATCAGGTACGCTTGGTATCGGTAACCCGCTTCCAGCTAAGGAGACAGCCATGTCCGTGTCAGGACAATCCGCAACCGGACTTACGGATTCAACCGCCTCCGTCCCATCCGCGGCAGCGCCGCAGCTGCGCAAAGCAGTGGTGGTCGGCGGTAACCGTATTCCCTTCGCCCGGACCGGCGGCGCCTACACCAAGTCCTCGAACCAGGACATGCTCACCGCAGCCCTCGACGGCCTGATCGCCCGGTTCGGCCTGCAGGACGAACGGATCGGCGAAGTCGCCGCCGGCGCGGTCCTCAAGCACTCCCGTGACTTCAACCTGACCCGCGAAGCCGTTCTGGGGTCGCCGCTGTCCGCTGAAACCCCCGCCTACGATCTGCAGCAAGCCTGCGCCACAGGGCTGGAGACGGTCCTCGGCCTCGCGAACAAGATCAAGCTCGGCCAGATCGATTCCGCCATTGCCGGCGGCGTCGATTCGGCCTCGGACGCGCCCATCGCCGTCAGTGAAGGACTCCGCGAGGTCCTGCTCGACCTGAACCGGGCCAAAACCATGCCCCAGCGGCTCCGGATCCTCAGCCGCCTCCGGCCCAAGGATCTCGCCCCCGATGCCCCGAACACGGGTGAGCCGCGCACCGGCTTGTCGATGGGCGAACACCAGGCGCTGACCACCGCCCAGTGGAAAATCACCCGGGAAGCGCAGGACGAACTGGCCTACAACAGCCACCGGAACCTCGCGGCCGCCTACGACGCCGGCTTTTTCGATGACCTGATCACTCCCTACCGCGGGCTCAGCAGGGACTCCAACCTGCGCGCGGACACCAGCATCGAGAAGCTGGCCACGCTCAAGCCGGTCTTTGGCAAGAACCTGGGTGCTGCGGCGACCATGACCGCCGGCAACTCCACGCCGCTCACGGACGGCGCCTCCACCGTCCTGCTCGCCTCCGAGCAGTGGGCCGACGACCATGACCTGCCCAAGCTGGCCGCCGTCGTCGATGGTGAAGCCGCGGCCGTGGACTTTGTGCACGGCAAGGACGGACTCCTGATGGCCCCCGCCTTCGCGGTGCCGCGGCTGCTTGCCCGCAACGGCCTCACCCTTGACGACATCGACTTCTTCGAGATCCACGAGGCCTTCGCCGGAACAGTGCTGAGCACCCTCGCGGCCTGGGAGGACGAGGAATTCGGCCGCACCCGGCTCGGCCTCGACGGCGCCTTCGGCAGCATCGACCGGTCCAGGCTCAACGTCAACGGTTCCTCGCTTGCCGCCGGCCATCCCTTCGCCGCCACCGGCGGGCGGATCGTCGCCTCACTGGCCAAGATGCTGCACGCCAAAGGCCGGGAGGACGGGCGCCCCGCACGTGGCCTGATCTCGATCTGCGCCGCCGGCGGCCAGGGCGTCGTCGCAATTCTGGAAGCACTCTGAGGGGGATCCGATGACGGACAAGTACACCGAACTGGTCAGCCGGGGCTTCGGCAGGGACATCGCCAAGAGACTGGGCCTGCCGCAACCGGTTCGGCTGCGCCGGCACCAGCCGGGAGAACCGCTCGCGGAGGGGCCGGTGCTGGTCCAGGGGACCGGCACCGGTGCCGATAAACTGGCATCCCAGCTCCTTTCCTGGAACCTCGACGTCCGGCGGCATGCCGTGCCGAAGGAAAAACTGAGTGCCGTCATCCTGGTTCTGGATGAGCTGTGCCGCCCGGAGGATCTGGCCCAGCCGGTGCTCACGGCAGCACCTTCCCTGCGGGATCTGGCACCGAACGCCCGGGTCATCACCGTCTCCCGGGCGGCGAAGAACGCCACCGGCCCGGCTGTGGCGGCGGCCCGGCAGGGTGTCGACGGCCTGCTGCGGTCGCTCGCCAAGGAACTGCGCGCAGGTGCCACCGCCAACGGCATCCTGCTGGCCGACGGAACCGGCACCACCAGCCCGAGCACGCTGGGGGCCGTGCGGTTCTTCCTCTCCGGACGGTCGGCGTTCGTAGACGGACAGTTCCTGACCGTGACTTCCGACGGCGGGGAGTTGCCGGACGACGTCGAGAAGCCGCTGGCGGGCAAGGTTGCCGTGGTGACCGGAGCCGCCCGCGGCATCGGCGCGGCGATCGCCCGCACCCTGCACCGCGACGGAGCCGTCGTGGTCGTCGTCGACCTTCCCTCCGCGGGGGACCACCTCGCCGAGGTGGCAAACGGCGTGCGCGGCACCGCCCTGCAGCTGGACATCAGCCGCGAGGACGCCGGGCAACGGATCATCGACCACGCGGTGCAACGCCACGGCCGGCTGGACATCATGGTCCACAATGCCGGGATCACCCGGGACAAGCTGCTCGTCAACATGGACCCGGCCCGCTGGGAGTCCGTCATCGGCGTCAACATCGCCGCGCAGCTGCGCATTAACGAAACGCTGCTCGGATCCGAGCATTTCCGGACCACTCCGCGGATCGTGTCCGTGGCCTCCACGAGCGGTATCGCGGGAAACCGGGGCCAGACGAACTACGCGGCCTCCAAGGGCGGCGTGATGGGCATGGTCCGGGCCACCGCGCCGCTGCTCGGCGCGCACGGCGGCTCAATCAACGCTGTGGCGCCTGGCTTCATCGAAACCGAGATGACAGCCAGGATGCCGTTCGCCACCCGGGAGGTGGCCCGCCGGCTGAACTCCCTGCAGCAGGGCGGCCAGCCCACCGACGTTGCGGAAGCCATCGCCTTCCTGGCGAGCGACGCGGCCGGCGGAATCTCCGGGGAGGTGCTGAGGGTCTGCGGCCAGAACCTGGTCGGAGCATGACCGGCCCCCAGCCCGTGGTCCTGGGCGAGATGCCGTCACTCTCGAAGCTGTACCTGAACGCTGCCGCCACAGCTGCCCGGCGCCGGGTGCTGGGCACGCACACGGCCACAACACTGCCGGACGGAAGCCATGAGGTCCGCGGAGTGCGGCCCGACGTCGGGAACCTCACCGCCTACCAGCACCTGGTCGGCGAGACCGCCAGTGACATCCTGCCGGCCGGGTTCATCCATGCGCTGGCGTTCCCGGTGGCCATGAGCGTGATGAACCGGGACGACTTCCCGCTGCCCCTGCTCGGCATGATCCACCTGGGGAACAAGGTGGTGCAGTCGGCGCCGGTGCGCTTCACGGAAGCCGTGGACATCCGGGCGGTGGCGGAAAACCTGCGGGGCCACCGCTCCGGCACACAGCTGGATCTGGTGGCCGAGTTGCGCGGGGCGGGCGACGACGCCCTCCGCTGGCGCGGCGTATCCACCTTACCTCGCCAAGGGTGTGTTCCTGCCCGGCATCGACAAGCCGTCCGCCCCGCCGGAGCGGCTGGACTTCCAGGCACCGGACCCGACCGCGCTCTGGCAGCTGGGGGTCGACACGGGACGCGCCTACGCCGCGGTATCGGGGGACTTCAACCCCATCCACCTGAGCGTCCTGTCGGCCAAGGCGCTGGGGATGCGGCGTTCCATCGCGCACGGCATGTACCTCGCCTCGCGGGCGCTGGCCGATGTGGGTGCGGCCAAAGGGGAATCGTTCCGCTGGGACGTGTCGTTTGACGCTCCGGTCTTCCTGCCCGCCCGGGTGACCCTGGACATCAGCACTGTCCAGGACGGCGACGGCGGCTGGCAGCGCTCCGACTACGTCGCGTGGAACCCGCGGTCCGGACGCAAGCACTTCAGCGGTACGGTGAGCGCACTGTAGGCAGTGCGCACCCGCCCCTACGCCTCCGACGTCCGTACCACGCGGAGCATCCGGTGCAGGCTCAACAGGATCGACTGCACCGCGCTCGGCTCCTCCGTTGCGGCCCCCTCCACGGCCAGGCGCCGGCTGAGTTGCTGCACGGCATCCTCGGCCGTCCGTGTCATCTCGTCCTGCCGCTCCGGCCCCTCTTCCTCGGCGGGGATCAGCACATCGCCTACCGCGGCCATGGCCTCGGACAGCGGGGCGGCGTACTCGTCCGGGACGACGAAGGGCGTGTCGTCGGCCCAGATGACATCGGAGAGCACCTGTGTCACATCCTGGACATGGAACGTGACCCGCTCCAGGTTCCGGAGTTCGCGGTAATCCTCGTCCAGGTCCCGGGGGTGGAGGCGCCGGCGCGGGTTGGCCCGGCGGCTGGCGTCCGCTTTTTCCACGGCCAGCCGCACCGAGCTCGCCGACGCGGCGAGCGCATCCGAGCGTCGTGACCATTCCTCGTGCTCCGGCGGCCAGTTCTCCTTCAGGGCCGTGGCCATGTCCGCCAGCTGCCGGGACAGTGCCAGGCGGTGTTCCGCGATGCTGAGGGCTGCGGCTTTGAAATGCAGCGGCGGGAACACGAGGAGGTTCACGATGATGCCTACGCTCACGCCGGCACCCATCTGGACGAGGTAACCGAAGGAGAACCGGTCCGGGTCATGGCCGCCGACCAGCAGGACCAGGAGCGCCGCCGTCGGAATCCAGTCGCTGCCCGAGCCGATCCTGGGCAGGCCGGCGAGGATGACGCCCAGTCCCATCACAACGGCCACCGTGACCGGACTCGGATCGCCCAGGCTGAACAGCATGAAGGCCAGCCCGATTCCTATCGCGAGGCCCACCAGCGTCTGCACGCCCTGGCGCATGGAGCCGGAAACGTTCTCGTACATGGCCACCAGGGCCCCGAGCGGGGCGTAGTAGGGGTAGTCGGCTGCCGAGCCCGGCATGTAAGGGGCGATATAGAACGCAAGGCCTGCAGCCAGTGCCGCCTTCAACGCCAGCTGCAACCGGGGCCACAGCAGTGCCGAGTTTACGCTGGCTCCCAGGCGCCGCCAGAGTCGACGAAGCAGCGGCGGGTGTCCGGTTTCAGGTGCCTTCTGTGGAGTAGTCATTCCGGTTCACCCTAGGTTGGCGGCATTGTTGCTACAAATGGACGAACCCTCAGGGGGCCGTGGCCGCGGCTTCCCGGACGGCAGCAGAGAGGCGGTGGGCTCGTCCGAGGCTGCGGCCCTCTTCAGCCCGGCGGGGAACATATCCGAAAGCGAGGCCGTAGCAGGGGTCGGCGAAGCCGAGCGCCGCGTTCGCCCCCTCGTGCCCGAAGGCCTGATAGCTGCCAAAGTCGCGTCCCGGCTGCGGTTTCATGAACACGACGGCGAACGCGTCGTCCTGGCCGGACGCCCGGTCGCGCCCCCAGACCTGTTCCTCGGACATGGCTTGGACGGTGCCGGGCGTCAGGAACGGCGCGGTCCCCTCAACCCCCGTCGTCGCGGCGGCATAGAGCCGGGCAAGGCCGTCCGCGGATCCCACACCGCCGGCGCTGCTCATCCCCAGGCCGCGGACGACGCGGTGGTTAGGGAGTTCCAGGATGGTACTCACCGGTGCGTTGCTGCTCAGTCCTTCGAGGCTGAGCGGATCAAGCCACGGCTGGTCCGGGTCGTCCTCGTAGAGAACCTCCCGGAAGCGCGGTTCCTGGTCCTCGGGCAGGCCCAGGAAAAAGTCGATCCCGTAGGGCCGGCGGATGCGGGTGTCGTACATCTCCTGCAGGGTGGCGCCGGCCACCCTGCGGCACAGCTCCTCCATCAGGATCCCCATAGTGACGGCGTGGTACCCGAACGCCGAGCCCGGCCTCCACAACGGCACTGCCTGCGCCAGCCTGGCGGCCGCTTCCGCCGTCGTGAACTCCGCCAGGGCGAACCCGCCGGCGACGCCGGGAACACCCGCCTGGTGGGAGAGGGCCTGCCGGACGCTGAGCCGGTCCTTGCCGTGGGCGCCGAACTCGGGCCAGTAGGAAGACACGGCCCGGTCAAGGTCGAGGCTCCCGTCCTGGACGAGCAGGGCGACCACCATGGCCCCCACGCCCTTAGAGCAGGAGTACATCCCGGTGATGTCGCCGGGGGCCAGGTGGGGCCCGCCGCTGAGATCGACTACCTTGGCCCCGCCGCAGTAGACCGCCAGCTGGGCACTGTAGTCCGGGTCCTCCGCGGGGAACGAGTCGAACAGCTCCCGGACGCCCGCAAAGTCCGTCGCGGCCAGGCCGATGGAGCGCGAGGTCAGCGGCGGCATTCCTCAGGCCGCCCCGTGCCCGGGGGCGACCTCTTCGCCTTTCCGGACCGGCCCCGGCGGTGTGCCGTTGCCGAAGGGCCGGCCGCCGAGTGATTCACGGCCGTGGGCGCTGAGCCAGTTGGCCAGGTCGGGGCCCTTCGGGACAATTCCGGTGGGGTTGATGTCCTCGTGCACGATGTAGTAGTGCTGCTTGATCTGCACGAAGTCCGTGGTGTCGCCGAACCCCGGCGTCTGGAAGAGGTCCCGGGCATATGCCCAGAGCACCGGCATCTCGCTGAGCTTTTGCCGGTTGCACTTGAAGTGGCCGTGGTAGACCGCATCGAAGCGGGCGAGGGTGGTGAAAAGCCGGACGTCCGCCTCGGTGATCGTGTCGCCTACGAGGTACCGCTGCCCGGCCAGCCGCTCCTCCAGCCAGTCCAGGGCGGTCCACAGGCGGTCGTAGGCTGCGTCGTAGGCTTCCTGCGATCCCGCGAAGCCGCAACGGTACACTCCGTTGTTGACCTCGGTAAAGACCCGCTTGTTGACCGCGTCGATCTCGTCCCGCAGGTGCTCAGGGTACAACTCCGGGGCGCCGGGCCGGTGGTAGGCGGTCCACTCGGTGGAAAAATCCAGCGTGATCTGAGGGAAGTTGTTGGTCACCACCTGCCCCGTCGGCACGTCGACGATGGCCGGTACCGTGATCCCGCGCGGATAGTTGGGGAACCGGGCGAAGTAGGCGTCCTGGATCCGCTCGATGCCCAGGACGGGGTCCTTGCCGCCGGGGTCCAGGTCAAAGGTCCAGGAGCGGGCGTCGTGGGTGGGGCCCGGCTGTCCGAGCGAGATGACATCCTCCAAACCCAGCAACCGGCGCACAATAACGGTCCGGTTGGCCCAGGGGCAGGCGCGCGCCGCGATCAGTCGGTACCGTCCCGGTTCCACCGGCCAGCCGGGTTCGCCGTTGCTGCCCGGGACCCCGTCCCTGGTAATCCGGTCCTCGATGTAGTTGGTGTCCCGCGTGAACTCGGCCCCGCCCGTGACGTAGGCGCCACGGGTGCTGAACCCGCTGCCCTCGGTGTGGCTGGCGCCGCACTGGTCCGCACGGGAGGGGCTCTTGCTCGTGGATGTCTGGCTCATGGTCCCAGCCTATGTCCCCGGATCGCCCGGACCCAGCAGGGTGGCGAGGACCTGCACCATCGGCTGCCACGCAAACCACCAGGCGCCCCCGACAACAGCGGCGAAGAGCACAATCCACACGATGGCGGGAACGGACGTGGCACGGAAGAGCAGGTACGCGTCCGACGTCGGCAGGCGGTCCCGGCGCCGCAGGTGGACGTTAACCAGCTTTGTCAGGTCGCGGACGGCGGCCACCAGCAGTGCCAGCCCGAGCACGATCATCACGTGGCCGTTGAAGCCGGGCGGTACGAACAGGACGAGGAGCGCGGCGGCCAGTACGGCTGCCGCGGTGATCAGCAGCCCCATCCCGTTCCGGATGAACACGAACGAAGCCAGCAGCACCAGGGTTCCCACGGACATCGCGGCCGGCCCCCACCCGTTGAACCCGCACCAGACCATGGCCGCCCCGACGACGGCCGGCGCGGGGTAGCCCCAGAACGTGGACCAGGCCGCGGGGAGTCCGCCCCGGCCATATGTCGTGGTGGTGCCCGAGTGATCCAGGCTCAGGCGGATTCCGCCAAGGCGCTGGCCGGTCAGAAGAGCCGCGAAGGCGTGGCCGAGTTCGTGGATGACGGTGGCAAGCAGGCCGAAGTAACGCCAGGTAGCGCGCGGGAGCGACAGGGCGACGGCCAGGAGCACCACAAGGACGAGTTCGGTGCCGGTGACGTGGGGGAGCGGGGACTGGGTGAAGCCGGCGACGGTCCGGTCCCACCAGGTCCCGGCCAGGTTGTCCGCGAGGGGAGCCGTCATGCCCTGCCTGAGCTGTGACGGATGCAGTACGGCGTCCAGGGCCTCGCCTCGAGGCGCCCCTCCGGAATTTCCTGTCCACAGACCGCGCAGAGGCCGTAACGGCCGGCGGCAATGCGCTCCAGGGCTGACTCGATCTGGGCCAGCCCTGCGGTGCTCTGCTGCAGCAGCGCCGAGGCCTGGGAGAGTTCGAACGCGATGGTGGCCCCCTCCGGATCGTGTTCATCATCCACGTTCGAATCCTGCCGGGCGGCATTCACCGAGGTGATGTCCCGGCGGAGGGAGGGAAGGAGGGCTAGTTTCCGGAGGCGCTCCTCCTCGAGGAGAATCCGGAAGCGTTCGACGTCGACCATAGGCAGCAAGGCTAGCGCGGAACGTGCGGCAGCGCCCAAAGTGGGGCAAGAGCGCGGCGGGGACCGGTGGCAGCGTCTAGAGTGTCCCCATGGCGGACATTGCACTCAACGACAACACAACCACCGCAAGCGGGCTGCTGCGGGAACTCGCGGCCGCCCACGGCGTCGGGACCATGTTCCGGGGCTGGGACGGCGTCGAACGCTCGGTCCCGGACGGCACCCTGCACAGTGTCCTGGCGGCACTGGGCGTCCCTGCCGCGGACCCGGACCAGCTGCAGCAATCCCTGCGTGAGACGATTCTGGCGCCCTGGCGGCGCCTGCTGCCGCCGGTCGTGGTGGCCCGGCAGGGTCAGGAAACCCAGGTGTTCGTCCACGCCCCGCAGGGACAACAGGTTCGCGTCTGGATCGAAGCCGAGGACGGCAGCCGGCACGAGCCCGCGCCGCGGGACACCGGGGACCAGCCCGTCGACGTCGACGGCGTCCTGACCGCCCGCAGGGTTTTCGCGATCCCGGAAGACCTTCCCCTTGGCTGGCACACCCTGCTCGCGGACGCCGGAGGCGCCCCGGCCCGGTGCACCCTCGTGGTCACCCCGCAACAGCTCCAGACCACAGCGGCGCTCGCGGACCGGCGGGACTGGGGGCTGACGGCCCAGCTCTACTCGGTCCGCTCCTCCCGGTCCTGGGGAATCGGCGACTTTGCCGATCTCGCGGACCTCGCCACCGTCTCCGGGCAGGACGGCGCGGGCTTTCTGCTGGTCAATCCGCTGCACGCCGCCGAGCCACGGCCACCGGTCGAGGACTCGCCGTACCTGCCCGCCACCCGCCGCTTCTTTCATCCCCTGTACCTTCGCGTGGAGGAGATTGACGAGTTCGGTTACCTGGACCCGGCCGGGCGGGCGGAAGTCCAGCGGCTGGCCGCGGAGCTGGGCTCCGCCAACACTTCAACCGGCCTGCTGGACCGGAACTCGACCTACGCCGCCAAACTGGCCGCCCTTGAGCTCGTGTACGCCGTCCCGCGGGGTCCCGCCCGGGCGCGGTCGTTCACGGACTTCTGCAAGGAACAGGGGCAGGGACTCGACGACTTCGCGCTCTGGTGCGCGCTGGCGGAGAAGCTGTCCCCGGATGCGCGGGAGTGGACGACGGTGGCTTCTGCGCCCGACACCCCGTACTGCAGCGAGCAGCGGGGACTGCTCGCGGACCGGATCGACTTCCACCGGTGGTTGCAGTGGTGCTGCGACCAGCAGCTGGAGGCGGCGCAGCGCTCCGCCCGGGATGCCGGCATGGACGTCGGGATCATCCATGATCTTGCCGTCGGCGTGAAGCAGGACGGGGCCGACGCCTGGTCCCTTGCGGGAGTGCTGGCCGGGGACGTTTCAGTCGGCGCGCCGCCGGACGCGTTCAACCAGCAGGGCCAGGACTGGTCCCAGCCGCCCTGGCATCCGGGCCGGCTCGCGGAGTCCGGCTATGCCGCCTACCGCGACATGCTGCGCACGGTCCTGCGCCACGCCGGCGGTATCCGGGTGGACCACATCCTGGGCCTCTTCCGGCTCTGGTGGATCCCGGCCGGGTCCGGTCCCGGCGAGGGCACCTACGTCTATTACGACCATGAGGCACTGATCGGCATCCTCGCCCTCGAGGCGCAGCGGGCCGGAGCGATCGTGATCGGCGAGGACCTGGGCGTGTTCGAACCGTGGGTGCGGGACTACCTCGCCGAACGCGGGATTTTCGGAACGTCGATCCTCTGGTTCGAGCACGACGCCGACGGGCCGATTCCGCCCGAACGGTACCGCCAGCAGTGCCTGACCAGTGTGAACACCCACGACCTGCCGCCCACAGCCGGTTACCTGGCCGGCGAACACGTCACCCTCCGCGAGTCCCTGGGGCTGCTGCAGCGTCCTGTGGAGGAGGAACGCGCCGCAGCAACGGCCGAACAGGAGGCGGTGCTGGCGCTCGTCCGGGAGCGCGGGCTCCTGCCGGCTGCCGCCTCCCCGGGTGCAGCCCCCGATGTCCAGGCGACCGTTGAAGCCCTGTACGCGTTCACGGCCCTGGCGCCGTCGTCACTGCTCGGCGTGGCACTGGTGGATGCGGTCGGCGAAACCCGGACCCAAAACCAGCCCGGAACCAGCAGTGCGCAGTACCCGAACTGGCGCATCCCCCTGGCCGGTCCCGACGGCCCGGTGCTGCTCGATGGGCTGCCGGAGCATCCGGGTTACCGTTCGCTTGTCCGCACCGTCGGTACCGCCCTGCATTCCGGGGCGTCGACGGAGCAGGTCATGTCTGCCCAGTAGTGAAACGAGGAACACCATGTCACTGAAAGAACGCCTGAAGGAAGACGTCGTCGCGCATATGAAGGCGGGCAACAAGACCGCGCTGACCACTGTCCGCAACGTCCTGGGGGAGATCAGCACGCGGGAAAAATCCGGCAAGACCCCTGTCGAGCTGGACGACGCCCAGGTGACGTCGCTGTTGCAGAAGGAGGCGGCGAAGCGCCGCGATACGGCCCGCATCTACACCGAAGCGGGGGAGCCCGGGCGTGCTTCGGCTGAAGTTGCTGAAGCGGAGATCATCGAGGCCTACCTGCCGAAGGCGTTGTCCCGGGGCGAGGTTGAAGCCATCGTTGACGAGGCGATAGGGGTGTTGCAGGCCGATGGCCAGGAGCTGTCGGCGCGCTCGATCGGCCTCGTGATGAAGCCTGTCACGGCCAAGGTCGCAGGCCGTTTCGACGGCAAGACCGTCAGCGAGATTGTCCGCAGCCGCCTCATGTGACCGGCGCAATTCCTGCCGTGGGCACGCAGAAAAGAGAGCGGTCCCGGACACACGTCCGGGACCGCTCTCTTTCCGCAGCCGGGTTCAGCTAGCGCCCGGTGCTCGTTGAGCTGACGATGTCCCCTTGCTGGATGACAAAGTCGAGCCGGCTCTCGGCCAGGATTTCGAGGTCATTCAGCGGATCCTCCTTGGTGATGATGAAGTCCCCGGCCGCGCCCGGGGCGATGACGCCGAGTTCACCCTCGCGCTGGAGCAGCGCGGCGGCGGTGACAGTGGCACTGCGGATGACCTCTATGGCGGGAATGACCTTGCCCCGGATTGCGAACTCCTTCGCCTGGTAGCGGTGCATGCCGCCCAGGAGGTCCGTTCCGTACGTCAGGTTGATGCCGGCTTCGTGGGCTCTGCCAAGAGCCTCGTAGCCGCCGTCGAGGACAGCCGCGACCTTCTCCCAGTTCTCCTGGGACAGCCCGAAATCCCGGCCTTCCCGCTCCAGGGCCCAGTAGGTCACCAGTGTCATCGTCAGGAACGCGTTGCGTTCCTTGAACAATTCAAGGGACTCGTCATCCAGGAGGTTCCCGTGTTCAATTCCGCGGACGCCTGCCCGCAGGGCGCGGTTGATGGCACGGCCGGTGTACGCGTGGGCCGTGACGTACCGGTTCGCCGCTTCGGCTTCTTCCACCGCCGCCTCGATTTCTGAGATCGAATACTGGGTGGAATCGATCCGGTCGGTGGGTGAGGCTACGCCGCCGCCGGCCATGATCTTGATGTGGTGCGCACCCTTTCGCAGCTCGTCCCTTACCGCGAGGCGGACGGCGTCCACTCCGTCCGCAATGGTGCCGATGTGCGGCACGCAGTAGTCCCCGTCGTGTGAATGGCGGCCGCGGGCACGGGGATCACCGTGCCCGCCGGTCTGCGACAACGCCTTGCCGCCGAAGAACAGCCTCGGCCCGCGCAGCAGCCCCTCGGCCTGTGCATCGTGAAGGCCGAAGTCCGCGCCTGCTGCGTCCCGTACCGTGGTGAAGCCCCGTTCCAACATGGCGCCCATGATTTTGGCGGTGTTGAGTGCGACGTAGTTGGGGGACCACTCCCCGAGCTGGCCCAGATCGGCGGTGGCCGCCGTCACGTGGACGTGGCAGTCGATGAGCCCGGGCAGGACAAACCTTCCTTTGGCGTCCAGCTCCTCGACCGCACCGTCGTTGGCGAGGTTCTCGCCTATTTCGGAAATGATGCCGTCATTGACCTTTATGTCGCCTTTCCGGTAGGCGCCCTCGACGACGTCGAGGTAGGTGGCGTTCTTGATGAGCAGGTTCGTTTCGGTCATTTTTCCTTCATCGCTTCCAGGATCATGTTCTTGCTGCGGCGTGCTATGTCGACCGCCGTCGCGACGTCGTCATCCGTGTAGGTGCCTGCCGCATCGAGTATGTTCAGCGCCGCCACGGTGGTGCCCCCGTCGACTATGGGGGCGTTGATGATGGAGCCGCAGCCGAGGCTGCGGATCAACTCCGCATCCTTGAAGATCCGTTCCACATCCTCGGGTGTTCGCCCGAAAAACGGCACCTGTTCCGTCAGGCAGGCGGCCAGCCAGTCGGCGGCCACGTCCTGCGCGACCACCTTGCGTCCGCCCACGGGGTATTCGGCGGGATGGGAGGAGAAGATCCGCTCCATCACCGCACCTTCATCCCGGAAGGCCAGGACGGTGAAGAGCTTCACGCCCAGTTGCTCCTGCACCACGTGATACAGCGATTCGAGGGATTCGATGTCATGCTCCTTCATTGCGGGCTCCCAGGGGTTGCACGGCGGTTTCCTCGAGGGTGATGTCCTCCAGCGAGCGTCCCGCGGTCCGGACGGCGAACAGCAGGGTGCAGGCGACGCCGACCGCCAGGACGGCCGTCGTCATGCCAAAGACTCCCGCGAAGCCCCACTGGGTGGCGAAGAAGCCGATGATGAGAGGTGCGGTGATGGAGCCGATGCGGCCGAAGGAGGAACTGAGTCCGACGCCGGTGGCGCGCAGCCACGTCGGGAAGACCTCCGGCGTGTAGGCGTAGAGGCCGGCGTAGGTGCCGTTGAGGAAGAAGGACAGGAACATGCCCGAGACGGTTATCCACGCCGGGTCAGTCATGGTGCTCAGCCAGTAGGCGCTGACGGCCGATCCGACGAGGTAGATGGCAATAGTGTTCTTGCGGTCAAGCTTCTCGTTCAGCCAGGCGGCACTGAAATACCCGGGGATCTGCGCCAGGTAGATGTAAAGCGAGAACGTGAAGCTGGTGGTGACAGTCAGCCCCTTGCTGACCAGCAGCGTGGGGATCCAGGAGAAAAACCCGTAGTACGAGAAGGTGATGACAAACCAGATCAGCCAGGTCACGGCCGTGATGCGCCACATTTTGGGGCCCCACAGGAACTTAAGGGCCTTGCCCAGGGAGAATTTCACCGGCTCCGGCTCTTCTGCGTGGCTGGGGTCGACCGGCGGCAGATCGGTCCCGGTGGCCCGCAAAACCCGCTGCTCGAAATTAACCACCACGCGCTCGGCCTCGGCGACCTTGCCCTCATTCATAAGGAAGCGCGGTGACTCCGGCAGCGACCGTCGCCACCACAAGAGAAGCAGGATGGGCAGGAACGTGATGACCTGGGCCCATCGCCAGCCTTCCGGAAGGGGCACGACTATCAGGCCTATGAGGGCAGCACAGACGAACCCGAAGGAGAAGAAACCGGCCAGGGCGCCGACAAACCAGCCCCGGCGGCTGCTCGGGACGAATTCTGAAAGGAACGGTGCGATGATGGCGCTCTCTGCCCCGGCCCCGGCTCCCGCAATGACGCGGGCGATGAGGAATATTTCAAAGTTCCAGGAGACGGCAGCGACCAGCGATGCGATGGCGTAGACCGCCAGAGCCAGCATCATGACCTTTTTCCGTCCTATCCTGTCGCCCAGGACACCAGCAAAGGCGGCCCCAAAGAGGAAGCCGAAGGGTGCTGCCGAAGCCACCAGGCCAAGCTGGCTGTTGCTCAAAGCAAAGAATCCTTTGACTGCCGGCATGAGGAAAGCAACAACCGCGGCGTCCATCCCGTCAAAGGTGTAACCGAGGCCGCCGATGAGAAGTAATGCGTAGTGCGGCTTGCTCAGTGGCAGCCGGTCGAGCCTTGCGCTTAGTGACACTCAGGTCTCCTCTGGAGCTCGCGGAAAGGGTGGTCCACCTACGGCTGGTGGTGGACATCACACTAATGTGCAAAACTGAATGCAAGCAAGAGGAAAGTGCAAGATTCTTTGCAGGGGAGTTGGGGCGGTGTCCACAGGTATGACTCGTGATGAGGATGCGAAGGATCCGGATTCGGTGGAGGACTGGCTGCGGTCGTTGCTGCCCGCGAAGGGCCTGGGGGCCAGTGCCCAGCAGGTCTTCAACCTGATCGTCAGGGAGCCGGCCAAAGCGAGCTTTCTGCCGGCCGCGGAGCTGGCCAACCTGGCACAGACCAGCGTTTCGAGCGTGACGAGGGCCGCGCAACGGGTTGGGTACGGGGGCTGGCCGGACTTCCAGCGCGACCTGCGGGCCAGGCATCTCGCTCACCTGTCCGTGCTGGAGGTCTCCGACGTTCACGCGGACGGCGGTTCACCCTTCCAGGCCTCGCTGCGCCAGGATGCGGATTCACTGTCCGTCTCCCTCAGAAAGACGGACGACGGCCGCGTGGCGCGGATCGCTCAGCTGATTGCTGAGGCGGACAGTATCTATGTCACAGCGCAGGGAAGTTTCTCGGCCGTAGGCCATGCCCTTGTCCATAACATTCAGATCGCCGGCTACCCGGTGCGGGAGCTCCTCGACCGGCCGGCGTCGGTGGCCAACCACATCGCGCGGATAACCCCGCGGGACGTTTTGATCGTCTGTTCTTACTGGCGGCTCTATGATCTCGCCGTCATCGCCGCCGCCCAGGCCCACTCGCGCGGGGCAACGGTCGTGGTCCTTGCCGACAACATGTCGCCCGTGCTCGAGCAGTCCGCAGACGAGATTGTGATTACACCCGCCGAAGGAACGTCCTTTTTCCCGTCACTGACTGCCGCCATGGCTGTCCAGCAGGGCATTGTGGCAACACTCGCCACGATCGACCCCGAGAGGACGCGGCGCAGCCTGACGGAGGTCGAGGAAAACTGGAGGGCGTTCAAGCTTCTCCACCGGTCCGTTCCCAGCATCCAGCCGCAGATCTGACCTGGGAGCCGCGCCTTCGCATATTGACCGCTGTTTGGGGCCGGAGTAATTTACGACTAGCCGTGCTGTAACTCGTCGAGACGGGGCGAAGCCCGGTTCTGAATCACGCCAAGGCAAACCGCGCGACGTTGCTGCATTGCCAAGGTGCATCCGGTCTCCGCCGCTGTGGAAGCCTGCGGCATAGGCTCGTGCCCTCCAAGATGCAGGGCCCATCGGCTGCTAACCAATCAACCGGCACGACCCCCGGGGCCGCGCCCAGTTGCCCGGGCACGCCGCTCGGGTGAATCGGAGTACACGGTGGACAACAGCTCTTTCCAGGCCCTCCAGGAAAAGGTGCGGGGCCAAGTCATCACGAGGGATCGGGCGGACTACGACACCGCGCGGGCCGTCTTCAACGGAATGATCGACAAACGTCCCGCGGCCATTCTGCGCGTGTCGCAGGTCGCGGACGCCATTGCAGGCGTGAACTACGCGCGTGACACCGGCTTGGACCTCGCGCTGCGCGGCGGAGGCCACAGCGCTCCCGGGTTCGGGACCTGCGACGGCGGCCTCGTCATCGATTTCACAGGCTGCCGGGGTGTGCGCGTGGATCCTGCCAATAGGACAGCACGGGCTGAAGCCGGAGCGACATGGGCAGACTTCAACCACGCCACGGGCGCATTCGGCCTCGCCACCACCGGAGGCATCATCGGATCAACGGGCGTTGCCGGGCTGACCCTCGGCGGAGGAATCGGCTACCTCGCCCGCAAGTACGGGTTGTCGTGCGACAACCTGAAGTCCGCGGACGTGGTGACCGCCGAAGGGAAGTTCCTGGTGGCCAGCAACACGGAAAATGAGGACCTCTTCTGGGCGCTTCGCGGCGGGACCGGCAACTTCGGCGTCGTGACTTCCTTTGAGTTCAACGTTCACCCCGTGGATGTCCTTTACGGCGGAGTGATCATTTACCTTCTGGAGCACGCCGACGCGGTGGCACGGCTCTACCGGGATTACATCGCCACGGCACCGGAAGAAATGGGAGTGTTCCTGGGCTTCCACCAGGGACCGCCGGTCCCCTTCCTGCCTGAGGAGTATCACGGGAAGCCAGTGGTGGTGCTGGTGGGCGGCTGGGCGGGCCCCCACGACGAGGGGGAGCGTCAATGGCAGCCGTTCCTTGACGTTGCGCCGGTCGCCGGCTCCTTCCTGGGCCCTCTTCCCTACACGGTCCTCAACACACTCTTCGACCCCATGTATCCGAAGGGCCTGCAGGCCTATTGGAAGTCCGTGTTCCTGCCCCGCCTGACCGACGACGTCGTCCGTGTCGCCGAGAAGTTCGGCGAAGGCATTCCGAGCGTGCAGACGGCCAACCACTTCTACCCGGTCAACGGTGCCGTCCAGCGGGTCGGTCGGGACGAGACAGCGTTCCCTTACCGCGACGTCGACTTCGCGGTGGACATCGCCTGCCATTGGGAGGATCCGGCCCACAACGAGGCCAATACGAAGTGGGTGCGCGAGTACTATGACGAGCTTCACCCCCTCGGATCCGGTGCAGGCTACGTCAACTTCCTCGACGCCGACGACCAGCCGCACATCCAGGACACGTACGCGGGGAACTACGCCCGCCTCGCCGAAGTCAAGGCCAAGTACGATCCCGGCAATCTCTTCCACATCAACCAGAACATCAAGCCTGCAGGCTGACAGTTGGCGTGTGCGGGGACAGAAAAAAACCCCTGGAATCCGTGGATTCCAGGGGTTTTCCCTTGTGCGCGGAGGGGGACTTGAACCCCCACCCCCTTTCGAGGACTAGCACCTCAAGCTAGCGCGTCTGCCATTCCGCCACCCGCGCAGGTGGTAATCCGGAGGCGATTTCCGCCTTTCAGCGTTTCGCTTTTCTCCGAAGCAGCGAGAAAGACTCTAGCACGAAGTTTCCGGAAACAAATAATCGGGGCTTATGGGTAGGCTGAAGCCAGCAACCAGCCGCCGTCGCAAGGAGTACCCCATGACTGAAATCCGGCCCGAGGACGAAGTTGTCCGGATCTGCCAGGAACTGATCCGGATCGACACCTCCAACTACGGTGACGGAACCGGTCCGGGGGAGCGCGCGGCGGCCGAGTACACGGCAGGGCTGATGGCCGAGGTGGGGTTGGACGCTGAAATCTTCGAGTCGGCTCCGGGCCGGGCCAACGTGGTGGCCCGGCTGGCGGGGGAGGACCCTTCCGCCAGCGCCCTCGTGGTCCACGGGCACCTGGACGTGGTCCCCGCGCTCCGCGACCAGTGGTCCGTGGACCCCTTCGGAGCCGAACTGAAGGACGGGCTGATCTGGGGCCGGGGCGCCGTCGACATGAAGGACATGGACGCCATGATCCTGGCGGTGTTGCGCAACTTCGCCCGTACCGGCCGCAAACCCAAGCGAGACCTGATCTTCGCATTCTTCGCCGACGAGGAAGCCGGCGGCAAGTACGGTGCCCGCTACGCCGTCGACAACCGTCCGGAACTGTTTGAGGGCGCCACGGAGGCGATCTCCGAAGTCGGGGGTTTCTCCGCCACCATCGGCGGCCAGCGCACGTACCTGCTGCAGACCGCCGAGAAGGGCTTGTCCTGGCTGCGCCTCGTGGCCCACGGCCGGGCCGGCCACGGCTCGCAGATCAACACGGACAACGCCGTCACGCGACTGGCCAGCGCCGTATCGCGGATCGGCGAATACAAGTGGCCCGTGGAACTCACCCCCACAACCCGACAGTTCCTGGACGGGGTGACCGAACTCACGGGCGTCGAGTTCGATCCGGATGACCCGGACAAGATCCTCAAAGAGCTCGGTACGGTGGCCCGCTTCGTCGGGGCGACACTGCAGAACACCACCAATCCCACCCTGCTCAAGGGAGGCTACAAGCACAACGTGATCCCCGAATCGGCCGAGGCCCTCGTGGATTGCCGGACGCTGCCCGGCCAGGAGCAGCACGTCCTCGAGATCGTCCGCGAACTCGCCGGGACCGGCGTCGATGTGAGCCACGTCCACAACGACGTGTCCCTGGAGGTCCCGTTCGCCGGTAATCTCGTTGATTCGATGATCGATGCCCTGCACGCCGAGGATCCCGGCGCCAAGGTGCTGCCGTACACGCTCTCCGGCGGCACGGACAACAAGTCCCTGAGCCGTCTCGGCATCACCGGTTACGGCTTCGCCCCGCTCCAGCTGCCGGACGAGCTCGACTTCACCGGAATGTTCCACGGCGTCGACGAACGCGTCCCGGCGGACTCCCTGAAGTTCGGCGCACGCGTGCTGGACAGGCTGCTAACGAACTACTGACTGTTGTCTTTGAGAACCGAGAGCCGGAAGGCGACGATGAACCCCGCTGACATCCTGCCCGAGCCTTTGCTGGACCGGATCCGCAGCCGCGCCTCCGGCTACGACCGCGACAACGCGTTCTTCCAGGAGGACCTGGACGAGCTTGCCTCGGCGGGCTACCTGAAGATCTTTGTTCCCGTCTCCAACGGCGGCCTGGGGCTCGGTCTCGCCGAGGCGGCACAACTTCAGCGCCGGCTCGCCACGGCCGCCCCGGCCACGGCGCTGGCCATCAACATGCACCTGGTGTGGACCGGTGTGGCGCACGTCCTCGCGTGCCGCGGCGATTCCTCGCTCGGGTTCGTCCTCCGGGAAGCCGCGCAGGGGGAGATCTTCGCCTTCGGAAACTCCGAAGCGGGAAACGACTCGGTGCTCTTCGACTCCCGCACCGACGCGGTGCAGCGGCCGGACGGGAGCTACTCCTTCACGGGCCGCAAGATCTTCACGAGCCTCTCGCCGGCGTGGACCCGGCTCGGGATCTTCGGCAAGGATGCGGCGGCCCGCGACGGCGAGGGGGAGCTGGTGCACGGCTTCATCACCCGGGACACCCCCGGGTACAGGATCCTCGATGACTGGGACACCCTGGGCATGCGGGCCAGCCAGTCGGGGACCACGGTGCTGGACGGCGCCGTCGTGCCGGCGGACCGGATCTTCCGGAAGCTGCCAGTCGGCCCGAACGCGGATCCCCTGATCTTCGCGATCTTCGCCTGCTTCGAGACCCTGCTGGCCGCCGTCTACACCGGCATCGGCGAACGCGCGCTGCTGCTGGGGGTCGAGGCGGTCAAGCGCCGGACGTCCTTCAAGAACGGCGGACGCCCGTACGCCCAGGACCCGGACATCCGGTGGAAGATCGCCGAGGCGGCGATGGCCATGGACGGCCTCTATCCGCAGCTTTCCCGCGTGGCGGCCGACGTCGATGAACTCGCCGAGCATGGCAGCCAGTGGTTCCCGCAACTGGTGGGGCTCAAAGTCCGGGCGACGGAGACAGCCCGGACGGTGGTGGACCTGGCCATCCGGGTGTCCGGCGGCTCAAGCTACTTCCGCGGCTCGGAGCTGGAACGCCTGTACCGTGACGTGCTGGCCGGCATGTTCCACCCCTCCGACGACGAATCGGCGCACAACACCGTGGCAAACGCGTGGCTGGGGCCGCTGGAAACGCCCTAGCGCAGGGGTCCGCTGGACCCTGCCGATTAGACAGTCCGCTGGACCTGGATCACCTTGCGCCGGAGCCAGAAGCGCCGTCCGCCGCCCAGATAGAGGACACTGCGCTCCAGTTCCCACTTGCCGTACTCGGAATGCTCCACGAGACGGCGGCGGGCTTCGGCGAGGGAGTCGTCAGGGCTGACCGTCAGAACGAGGTACTCGTACTGCTTCAGGTAGTCCCGCTCCCGCCGGACCGAACTGCTCAGAAAATGTTCCTTCATTGCTCTCCATTTTCATCTTTTTCCCGCTAACGTGAAGTCATGAGCATCGATCCGCGTGTCGCGCTGCAGTCGTTGACCGCCGCCCTGGAAGAACACCTGGCTGCCGCTGCGGCGCGCCGCGGCGATGGGGACCCCGCGGTCGAGGCAGCGTTTTTTGCCGTCGCTGACGCCTTTGAAGTCTATGACGATTCCCTCTATGAAGCGTATGGCGAAGTTACCCCGCTTGAGGTGATCGACGACGACGGCGACGAGGACGAGGAAGAAGACGTCGACGACGAGGAAGACCTGGAAATCCTTCAGGACTAGGTCCTCAAGACCCGCACGGGTCTTTGATGTTCGGATAATCCGGCGGTGCCTGGACTGCTCAGGCCGGGTTGGAAACGTCTTCCAGTGCCTGGGCAATCTCCGGCGGCAACGGAGCCAGTGCCGAATCCAGGGCTTCCTTTAGCTGCACCGTGGTGCGCGCACCCACGATCGCGGCGGCCACGCCATCCTGCGACAACAGCCAGCTGAGGGAGACATCCAGCGCCGTCCGGCCCAGTCCCTTGGCTGCCATCGCCACGGCTTCCACCACTCGGGAGGCGGAACCCTCAAGGTAGGGCTCGACGTAGCCGGCCAGCCGCGAATTTGCGGCCCTTGAGTCCGCCGGAATGTGGCCGCGGTACTTTCCGGTCAGCACGCCGCGGCCCACCGGACCCCATGCGAGCAGGCCGAGGCCTGCGTCCTCGATGGCCGGAATGAGCTCGGCCTCCGGGGCGCGGTGCACCAGGGAGTACTCGGACTGGTTGGCGACGAGGGGAAAGCCGGCCACTGCTGCGGCCTTGGCCGTCTGCCAGCCGTTGAAGTTGGAAACACCCGCATACCGGGCACGGCCGGACCGCAGGGCGAATTCCAGTGCGGAGAGGGTTTCCTCGAGCGGGACGTTGGGATCCCAGGCCTGCGCGAACCAGATGTCCACATAGTCCGTTCCCAGCCTGGCGAGGCTGGCGTCCAATGCGGAGAGCATCCCGTTCCGTGATGTGTCCACGCTCCGGCGCCCGTCCGACGTCGAGAGTCCCGCCTTCGTGGAAAGGACCACCTCGGAACGCGCCACGACGTCGCCCAGCATGCCGCCGAGCGTGGCTTCAGCTTGGCCGTCGGCGTACGAGGCGGCCGTGTCGATCAGCGTGCCGCCGGCGTCCACGAACCCGCGGAGCAGGCCTGTTGCCTCCTGCTCATCCGTCTCCTTGGCCCAGGACATGGTGCCAAGGGCGAGGGCGGACACACGCAACCCACTGTTGCCGACATAACGCTGCTGCATGTCAGCAAGCTTACGGGGATTCGCCATATATCTGACGTAGGGTCTATAAACGTGAACTGGTTTGAAGCGGCCCTGCTGGGCCTTGTCCAAGGCTTGACAGAATTCCTGCCGATTTCCTCAAGTGCCCACCTGCGGATTGTCGGGTCCTTTTTGCCCAATGCGGCCGACCCCGGTGCGGCCTTCACCGCCATCACCCAGCTGGGCACCGAGACCGCCGTGATCATCTACTTCTGGCGGGACATCGTCCGGATCGTGAAGGCCTGGTTCGGGTCGCTCCGTGGCAAGGTTTCTCGGCAGGATCCCGACGCCCGGATGGGCTGGCTGGTGATCCTGGGCAGCCTGCCGATCATCGTTCTCGGCCTGCTGTTCCAGGACCAGATTGAGTCCGTGCTCCGCAGCCTCTGGATTGTTGCCACCATGCTGATTGTGTTCGGCCTGATCCTTGCCGTCGCGGATGCGGTGGCCCGGCAGGACCGCGACCTCACTCAGCTGACCTATAAACACGGTCTCCTGTACGGGCTGGCGCAGGCCATGGCGCTGATCCCGGGCGTCTCCCGTTCCGGCGGCACCATCACCGCGGGCCTCCTGATGGGCTACACACGGGAGGCCGCGGCGCGCTATTCCTTCCTGCTGGCCATTCCCGCCGTGTTCGGCAGCGGCCTCTACCAGCTCTACAAAGTAGTGTCCAAGGAAGGCATCACGGGCCCCTTTGGCCTGCCCGAGACGGCCCTCGCCACCGCCATCGCCCTGGTGGTCGGCTACGTCATCATCGGGTGGTTCCTGAAGTTCGTCTCGACCCGCAGCTACCGCCTGTTCGTCTGGTACCGCATCTTCCTCGGCATGGCGCTGTATCTGCTGGTCGGTTTCAATGTCATCAGCGCCTAGCACTAGGCTTGGTCTGTGAAGTCCTGGATCTCCCGCCCTGTTCCCCAGCTGCCGGGCAGCATGCCTGCCCTCCGCCTTTTCGACACCGCCAAGGGCGGCCTGGCCACCCTGGAAGCCAAGGGCGAACAATCGATGTACGTCTGCGGGATCACCCCGTATGACGCCACGCACATGGGGCACGCAGCCAGCTACGTGGCCTTCGATCTCCTGAACCGGGCCTGGCGCGACGGCGGCCAGCAGGTCTCCTACGTCCAGAACGTCACCGACGTCGACGATCCGCTGCTGGAGCGCGCGACGGCGACGGGCGTGGACTGGCGGGACCTCGCGGCCAGTCAGATCGAGCTTTTCCAGACGGACATGGAAGCCCTCAACGTGCTGGCACCGGACCACTACGTGGGCGCCGTGGAAGCCATTCCCTTTATTGTTCCCGCCATCGAGCGGCTGGTGGAGCGGGGCCTTGCCTACCGCGTGCCCGGCAGCGACGGCGAACCCGCCGGTGACGTCTACTACGACGTTGAAGCAGCCGGCAAACACGCTCCGGAAGCCAACGACGCATGGACGCTGGGCGCCCTCTCCGGCCTTTCGGACGCCGAGATGCTGGAGCTTTTCGCCGAACGGGGCGGCGACCCCGGCCGTGCCGGCAAGCGCCAGTCCCTGGATCCGCTGCTGTGGCGCGTCGCCAGGGCCGGCGAACCGAGCTGGCCCGGCGGCAGCCTGGGGGAGGGGCGCCCCGGCTGGCACATCGAATGTACCGTCATCGCCCAGAAGTACCTTCCGGCGCCGTTCACCGTGCAGGGGGGCGGCTCCGACCTGATTTTCCCGCATCATGAGATGGGTGCCGGCCACGCCTACTCCCTCGCCGGTGTGCCGCTTGCACGCCACTTCGCCCACGCCGGAATGGTGGGCCTCGACGGCGAAAAGATGAGCAAGTCCCTCGGCAACCTTGTGCTGGTGTCCCGGTTGCGGGCCGATGGCGAGGAGCCGCCGGCCATCCGCCTGGCCATTCTGGCCCACCATTACCGCACCGACTGGTCCTGGACTGAGGCTGGCTTCGCCGAGGCGAAGGACCGGCTCCGCAGCTGGCGGGAAGCAGTGGCCGTGGCTCCGGAAGGCTCCGCCGGCCAGCTCGTCGCCCGGATGCGCGCCGCACTCTCGGAGGACCTGAACGCCCCGGGCGCCCTTGCCGCCGTCGATGACTGGGCCCGTTCCGCCCTCAACGGCGGAGGCGCCGGCGCCGCGGCGGACGCTGCGCTGGTGACCGACGCCGTCGACGCGCTTCTCGGCGTCGAACTCTGACCCTCAGGGCCGGCTGCGGGCCAAGACCGACCGGCTGCGGGGCCACACCGGCTGTCCGGCCTGCTGGGTCCGCGTGCTCTGGATCTAGGGCTTGTCCTTGCCGCGGCGCTTGAGGTAACGCTCGAACTCCCGGGCGATCGACTCGCCGCTGGCCTCGGGGAGGTCCGCGGTGTCCTTGGCCTCCTCCAGCTGGCGGACGTAGGCGGCGATCTCGGGATCCTCGGTGGCGAGCTCGTCCACGCCCCGTTCCCACGCGTCCGACTCTTCGACCAGCTCCTGGGTGTCCAGCGGCACCTGGAGCAGCTCTTCGATCCTGTGCAGCAAAGCCAACTGCGCCTTCGGGGAGGGCGCCTGCGCCACATAGTGCGGCACGGCCGCCCACAAGGACACCGTCGGCAGACCGGCCAGCAGCGACACGTCGCCCAGGACTCCGACAATCCCGACCGGACCCTCGTACTGGGACGCCTCGAGGTCCATCCGCTCGCGCAGCGCAGCGTCCTCGGTGGACGCGCTGACCGGGATCGGCCGGCTGTGAGGCACGTCAGCGAGGAGCGCGCCAACCAGGATCACGTAGTCCACGTGGAGCGCCTCGGCGTGTACCAGCAATTCAGCGGTGTAGGCGCGCCACTTGTAGGACGGCTCAGTACCCTGCACAAAGATCACGTCCACGTTGGAGCCCGGCACGCTCGCCTTGAAAATCCGGGTGGAGGGCCATTTGATCTTCCGTTCCCCGGAGGAGGTCCGGCGGATCGTCGGTCGCGTGAACTGGAAGTCGTAGTATTCGTCGGCATCGATGGATGCGACTTTTTTGCCGCCCCACAACCTTGTTCAGGTACCGCAACGCGTCACTTGCCGCCTCGCCGGCGTCGTTCCAGCCCTCGAAGGCGGCCAGCATCACCGTGATGCGCTGACCCTCGGGCACCGGCTGCAGCAGCCGCTCCCGCTCGGGCACGCCGCCCGCTTCCGTGGTGTCTGCCTCGAAGCTATTCATTTCTTCACCCTACGTCCAAGCACCCGGCCCCCGCATGGAATGAAGGGCCGGAATGTTGCGCGTCCGGTCAATCGGGCCGCTCGGGCCCGGTCGATAGGCCGCTGCGGGCGCTCCGCGGCGGGATATTCGCCCTCGGCGTACTTCTGCGGCCCGTATGTGTCGGCGTCCCCCCCGTGCCCGCCCGGCGTGCAGGGTACTGGGGCGGCGTCCACCCGATTCGGGTTGCACCGTAGACTGGAGGGCATGCAACCCTCAGCTTCCCAGCCCCTGCTCAAAGCCGCGCTGTGGGACATGGACGGCACCATAGTGGACACCGAGCCGTACTGGATCGAAGCCGAACACGCACTGGTCTCCGCCCACGGCGGGCAGTGGTCGCACGAGAAGGCCATGCAGCTCGTGGGCCAGTCCTTAATGTTCTCCGCCGGGCTCCTGCAGGAGGCCGGAGTGAATCTGGGGCGCCGCGAAATCGTCGACATCCTCACGGAACACGTCATCAGCCGAGTCCGGACCTCTGTGCCCTGGCGGCCAGGGGCCCGCGAACTGCTCGATGAACTGCACGGCGCCGGTATCCGCTGCGCGCTCGTCACGATGTCCGAGGCGCCCCTGGCCCGCGAAATCGTCGCCAGCCTTCCGAAGCCGTACTTCGAGTTCCTCGTCACCGGGGACACCGTGACGCGCGGCAAGCCGCATCCGGAGGCCTACCTGAAGGCCGTCGAACTCCTCCAGCAGGCAGATCCGGCGCTCGGCCTGCAGCACTGCGTCGCGCTGGAAGATTCCGCGCCCGGAGTCGCGGCGGCCGTGGCGTCCGGCGTGGTAACCGTGGCGATCCCGCACATCGTGCCGCTTCCGCCCGATCCCCGCCATGCCATCTGGGAAACCCTGGCCGGCCGCACGGTAGCCGACCTCGACGAACTCGTGGCCCTGCGCGAGGAATTCCCGGACGCCGCGTTCGCCCTGGACCGTGACGGTGCGGGGAGCCCCGCCCGTGACTGACACCCACACCCACGGGCAGCCCGGACGATCGGTGGCCAGCCGCAAAGACGGAATTCCCCTCGGCCGGATCGCGGGCATCCCCGTGGTCCTCGCGTACTCCTGGTTCATCATCGCGGCCTTCACCGTGATCGTCTATGGTCCTGTGCTGCTCCGCAACAACCCGGACCTGGGCCTTGGCGCCTTTATCGTGGCGTTCGCCTATGCCGTCCTGTTGCTCATCTCGGTGCTCGTGCACGAACTCGCCCATGCCCTGACCGCCAAGATCTACCGCTGGCCCACGGAGAAAATCGTCCTCAACCTCTGGGGCGGCCACACCCAGTTCGAAAGTTTCACCGCCTCTCCGGGCCGCTCTGTCCTGGTGGCGATGGCCGGGCCTGCTGCCAACTTCATCCTGGCCGCAGCGGGCTGGGTGCTGCTGACCGCCGGCGACCTCGGCGGCGTCGCGGACATCCTGGCGAACATCTTCGTGTGGGCCAACCTGCTGATCGGCATCTTCAACGTCCTGCCCGGGCTACCGCTGGACGGTGGCCGGCTCGTCGAATCCGCCGTCTGGAAGGTGACCGGCAGCCAGGAGAAAGGCACCGTCGCCGCCGGCTGGGGCGGCCGGCTGATCGTAATCGCCCTGGTGCTCTGGTTCGTCGCCCTGCCGTTGCTCAGCGGGGAACGCCCCGACATTTCCCTCATGCTCATCACCATCCTGGTGGGCAGCTTCCTCTGGATGGGTGCGACGGCGTCGATCCAGCAGGCGCGCCTGCGGGGGCGGCTGCATCTGGTGCGCGCCGCTACCCTCGCCGAGCCTGCGGTCGGGCTCCCGCAAACCGCCACGGTCGCCGACCTGGAGCGGCTGCAGCGGTCCGCCGCCGGTTCTCCGCTCGCCGTCGTGCTGTACGGTCCCGACGGCCGGCCGGCCGCTGTGGTCGACACCGGAGTGGCTGCCACGGTCCCGCCCGAGGCCGTGGCCGCAACACCGCTAACGGCCGTTTCCTACGCCTTGGCACCCGGGGCGTATGTCCCGGAATCCTCGCAGGGCCAGGAGCTGCTCCAGTACCTGGCCCAGCTCGAAGGCCAGGCATACGCGGTCGTCAGCGCGGACGGGACGGTTATCGGGCTGCTGCGCCAAGCCACCGTCCTGGCGGCCATCACCGGCAAGAGCCCCCGCCCGAGCAGGCGGATGTACGGCCGGAACGGGTAGAGTTACCTGCCGGCCGTGAAATTCCCGGCCCGACGCGCCAGGCCTTGGGCGCAAGCAGCCGGACCGCCGGCACATCAGCGGCCACACAGCTTCACAGGAGTAAGGAAACCTTCATGAGCAGCGACACCGCCGCAAACACCAGCGCAGCCAGCACTGCCCCCGACACCGCCGCCGCAGACACTGCCGCCGACACCGGCGCGGCCGGGACTCCCGGGGCCAGCACTTTCGAGCCGCTGTCCGGCACCGTTGGCGCCACCGCCCCGGTCGGCGCGGCGCGGCGTCGCGGCCCCTTCCGTGAAGGGGAGCGCGTGCAGCTGACGGACGAACGCGGCCGCATGAACACCATCAGCCTCGAAGCAGGTGGCGCGTTCCACACGCACCGCGGGTTCCTGAACCATGACGACATCATCGGCCAGCCGGACGGCTCGGTCGTGGTCAACAACGTCGGACAGCAGTACCAGACCCTGCGGCCGCTGCTGTCGGACTTTGTGCTCTCGATGCCCCGCGGTGCTGCCGTGGTCTACCCCAAGGACGCCGGCCAGATCGTCACCATGGCTGACATCTTTCCCGGCGCGCGGGTGGTGGAAGCCGGCGTCGGCTCCGGCGCGCTGTCCATCTCGCTGTTGCGGGCCGTGGGCGACAACGGGTACCTCCATTCCTTTGAACGGCGCGAGGAATTCGCGGACATCGCCCGGGGCAACGTCGAGACGATCTTTGGCGGTCCCCACCCGGCCTGGAAGATCTCCCTGGGCGACTTCCAGGAGGAAGTCGTCCGCACCGAGGAACCGGGCTCCGTTGACCGGGTGGTCCTGGACATGCTTGCTCCGTGGGAATGCCTTGATGCCGTCGCCACGGTCCTCGCCCCGGGCGGTGTGTGGATCAACTACGTCGCGACTGTGACGCAGCTGTCCCGGACCGCCGAAGCCATCCGCGCCGATGGCCGGTTCACCGAACCTGATGCCTGGGAATCGATGGTCAGGGGCTGGCACCTCGAGGGCCTCGCTGTCCGCCCGGACCACCGGATGGTTGCGCACACGGGTTTCCTGCTCGTCACCCGGCGGCTCGCCGACGGCGTCACCGGGATCTCGGTGAAGCGCCGCCCTTCCAAGACCGACTTCAACGAGGAGGACGTCAACGCCTGGACGCCCGGCGCCGTGGGGGAGCGGGCGGTCTCCGACAAGAAACTGCGCCGTGCGGCCCGCGACGCCATCGCCGGAACCAACGTCAAGGACGGGCCGGAGGTCACGAACTAGTTCAGATTTCGGAAGTCTTCCGCGCCACCGGCTTCTTGGGGCTAATGTCTTAATAGAAGCGCAGGAAGGGGCTGATGCACGATGGGGACTCCGAACACCGACCCGGGCCGCACACCGGCGGACGATGCAGCAAAGGCGGCGGCACAATCAGCGGCACAGGATGCCGAGGGGGACCGCTACGCCGCCAGCGAGCTGTCCGTTGCCGAACGGCAGGTCAATGTCCTCCGGGATAAACTCCGGCACATTGACCGGCAGCTTGCCGCCGCGACGCAGAACAACGCGAAACTCGTGGCGACACTGGAGGCCGCCAAGGCCGAGATCATGCGCCTGAAGAACGCCCTGGACCAAGAGGGCCAGCCGCCGTACAGCTTCGGAACCGTGCTGCAGCTGAACCCGAAGCGGCTGCCGACGGCCGGTAACAGCGGGCAGGCGGCCACCGAGGAATCCGTGGACATCTTCAACGCCGGCCGCAAGATGCGGGTGGGAATCAGCCCGCTGGTCAACATGAACCAGCTCGCGGTCGGCCAGGAAGTGCTGCTCAACGAGGCGCTGCTTGTGGTGGCGGGCCTGGGCTATGAGCGTGCCGGTGACCTCGTCACGCTCAAGGAGATGCTGGGCTCGGACCGCGCCCTCGTAGTGGGCCGCGCGGACGAGGAACGTGTCATCCGGCTGTCGGGCGCCCTGATGGCCCAGAACCTCCGGGTCGGCGACGCACTCTCCATCGATACCCGGACGGGTTACGGGCTGGAGAAGATCCCGCGCTCGGAAGTGGAGAACCTGGTCCTGGAAGAGGTTCCGGACATCACCTATCAGGACATCGGCGGCCTGGGACCGCAGATCGAGCAGATCCGCGACGCAGTCGAACTGCCGTTCCTGCATCCGGACCTCTACCGTGAGCACGGGCTGAAGGCGCCGAAGGGCATCCTGCTGTACGGGCCTCCGGGCTGCGGAAAGACGCTGATCGCCAAGGCGGTCGCCAACTCCCTGGCGGCCCGGGCGGCCGAACGCACCGGCAAGACCGATATGAAGAGCTACTTCCTGAACATCAAGGGCCCGGAACTGCTGGACAAGTACGTCGGCGAGACCGAGCGGCACATCCGGCTGATCTTCGCCCGCGCCCGGGAAAAGGCGTCCGAGGGCAGCCCGGTGGTGGTGTTCTTCGACGAGATGGACTCGCTGTTCCGCACCCGCGGCACCGGCATCTCCTCCGACGTCGAAACCACGATCGTCCCGCAGCTCCTGAGCGAGATCGACGGCGTGGAGCGGCTGGACAACGTGATCGTGATCGGCGCGTCCAACCGGGAGGACATGATTGATCCGGCCATCCTCCGGCCGGGCCGGCTGGACGTCAAAGTGAAGATCCAGCGCCCCGACGCCGAGGCCGCGGCGGACATCTTCAACAAGTACATCACCGCCGACCTCCCGTTCCACCAGTCCGACCTCGCCGAACACGACGGCGATGTCCAGGCCACCGTGGACGCCATGGTCCAGCGGACGGTCGAGGCCATGTACTCCACCGACAAGTCCAACGAATACCTTGAGGTGACGTACGCCAACGGCGACACCGAGATGCTGTACTTCAAGGACTTCAACTCCGGCGCCGTGGTGCAGAACGTGGTGGACCGGGCCAAGAAGTACGCGATCAAGGACCTGCTGACCGTCGGCCAGAAGGGCATCCGCATCGACCACCTCCTCCGCGCCGTCGTCGAGGAGTTCCGGGAGCACGAGGACATGCCGAACACCACCAACCCGGATGACTGGGCACGGATCTCGGGCAAGAAGGGCGAGCGCATCACGTACATCCGCACCATCGTCCAGGGCAAGGCGGGACAGGAGCCCGGCAAGTCGATCGAGACGATGCCCAGCACAGGTCAGTACCTATGACGGCAGCTGCTGGCGGCCGTCCGGCCGAGGTCTCCGGGGGCCTGCCCGCCGGCGGCGCCATGAGGGTGATGGGCTCGGAGACGGAATACGGCATCCACGCGCCCTCCGCTCCCGGCGCCAACGCCACGATGATGTCCGCGCGTGTCATCCAGGCCTACGCCCAGGTGACGCGGCAGCGTGCCGCGGGCGGCGCTGAAACCCGCTGGGACTACACCGATGAGGAGCCGCTGCACGACGCCCGGGGCTGGACCCTGGAACGCGCAGCAGCGGACCCCGAGCAGCTGACCGACCAGCCGCCGGTCCTGGATGCCGAGGCCGTTGCCCTGGCCTACGGGAGGGCCGAGCTGGATCACGACGGCGAGGACGCATCCGGAACGCTGCTGATGAACATGGTGCTCGGAAACGGCGCCCGGCTCTACGTGGACCACGCCCACCCCGAGTACTCCAGCCCCGAAGTCACGAATCCGCGCGACGCGGTCGCCTGGGATGCCGCCGGCGACCTCGTGGCTCTCGCCGCCGTGCGCCGGCTCGCCGGCGATCCGGAACTGCCGCCCATCAACCTCTATAAAAACAACACGGACAACAAATCCGTGTCCTACGGCTCGCATGAGAACTACCTCATGCCCCGCAACGTACCCTTTGGCGACATCGTTCGGGGCCTGACGCCCTTCTTCATCACCCGCCAGATCATCTGTGGCTCCGGCAGGGTCGGCCGGGGGCAGGACAGCTCCCGGCAGGGCTTCCAGATCAGCCAGCGGGCCGACTTCTTCGAAACCGAGGTGGGCCTGGAGACCACCATCCGGCGGCCCATCATCAACACCCGCGATGAACCCCACGCCACCGCAGACAAGTACCGCCGGCTCCACGTCATCATCGGCGACGCCAACCTGAGCCAGCCGTCCAACTACCTCAAGTTCGGCACGACCGCGATGGTCCTGAGCCTGATCGAGGCCGGACTGGCCCCGCGCGTGGAAGTCCACGAACCGGTCGCTGCACTCCAGGCGGTCAGCCACGACACGTCCCTCACGGCGACCCTGCGGCTGCTCGACGGCCGCCGGATCACGGCCCTGGACCTGCAGTGGATCTATTACGAGGCAGCCGCAAAGCACGCCCAGGACACCGGTGTTGCCGACGCCGTTGACGGAGACGGGCATACCCACGCCGTGCTGGAGCGCTGGGCCGCAACCCTGACCGAGCTGGGCAGCGACCGGACCGCCGCAGCTTCCTCCGTGGAGTGGCTCGCCAAGCTCTCCCTGCTGGAGGGCTACCGGGACCGTGACGGGCTGGACTGGGACAGCCCCCGGCTTGCGCTCGTGGACCTGCAGTGGGCGGATATCCGGCCCGAAAAGGGACTCTATTACCGGCTGCTGGCCCGCGACCGGATGAAGCGGATCGTCGAGGACAGCGCCATCCAGCGGGCCGTGACCGAGCCGCCGTCGGACACCCGGGCCTACTTCCGGGGACGCTGCGTCAGCCGGTTCGGCTCCGACGTCGTCGGGGCGAGCTGGGACTCGGTGATCTTCGATGTTCCCGGCCGCGGCCGGCTCCAGCGGGTGCCCACGAGGGAGCCGCTGCGGGGAACGGAGGCGCTCACCGGAGGCCTGTTCGCCCGGCATCGGGAGGCCGGATCGTTCCTTGCCGAGCTCCTCGGACTCAGCCCCGGTTCCTAGGAACAAAGGCCCCCGCCGACGCCTCCGGCGTGGCAGTATTGCTACAGGATGTCCCTTACGAAAATCGGGGACGGACAGAAGGAGAAAACAATGGCAGGCCAGGAGCAGCAGAAGCCGCAGTCGCGGACCACCGAGGTCGACGAGGACGTTCCCGCGGCCCCGCCGGCGCCCGCGGAGGGCCAGGCATCAGCCGCCACGCAGGGTGTGGATGATCTTCTCGATGAGATCGACGGCGTGCTTGAATCCAACGCCGAGGAGTTCGTCCGCGCCTTCGTCCAAAAGGGCGGCCAATAGGACCGCGTCCGGCCGCCGGACAGGGCGGTACCGGGCTAGGGAAGTCGTTGATCCACCACGTTGAGGGAGTGCACGAGTGCAGGAAACAACAGCCAACCAGGTAGCAGCCAGCGCGACGTCCTCCTTCACCGAGCATCTCCAACGCGAACGTCCCGGGTTGCTGCCTTTCGGCCTGCGCTCCGTCGAACACCTGCCCGCAGCGGCCGCGAACACCGCAGCGCCGCTGCAGGTTCCGCACGGGACCACGATCGTTGCGCTCAGCTACGCGGGAGGCGTGCTGATGGCCGGTGACCGGCGTGCCACGATGGGCAACGTGATCGCCAGCCGCCACATCGAGAAGGTTTTCCCGGCAGACCAGTACTCGGTGCTCGGCATCGCCGGGACGGCCGGAATAGCCCTCGACATCACGCGGCTGTTCCAGGTGGAGCTTGAGCACTACGAAAAAATTGAAGGGACGCTCCTGAGCCTTGAAGGCAAAGCCAACCGGCTCGGTGCGATGATCCGCGCCAACCTGCCGATGGCGATGCAGGGGCTCGCCGTGGTTCCGCTCTTCGCCGGCTTCGACCGGCCGGCCGGCGTCGGACGGCTCTTTTCCTACGACGTCACAGGCGGACGCTACGAGGAGCAGGAGCACCACGCCGTGGGATCCGGCTCGATGTTCGCCCGCGGCGCGCTGAAGAAGTTGTGGCGGCCGAACCTTCCGGAGGAGGAAGCCGTCGCCGTCGCCGTCGAAGCGCTTTATGACGCGGCCGACGACGACACCGCCACCGGCGGCCCGGACCCGGTCCGGCGCCTCTGGCCTGTCGTCTATACGGTCAGCCGGTCCGGTGCCGTCCGGGTGCCCGACGGCGAACTCGCCGCCATCGCCGGCGCGATCATCGAATCCCGGGCCGTCGCCCAGCGGGAGGCCTGAGATGACCCAGCAGTTCTACGTTTCGCCTGAGCAGCTGATGAAGGACCGTGCGGACTTCGCACGGAAGGGCATCTCCCGGGGCCGGTCGGTGGTTGTCGTCAGCTGCCGGGACGGGATCGCGCTTGTGGCGGAAAATCCCTCGCCGTCGCTGCACAAGATCGGCGAGATCTACGACAAGATCGCCTTCGCGGCGGTGGGCAAGTACAACGAGTTCGAGAGCCTCCGCCAGGCGGGGGTGCGGTACGCGGATGTCCGCGGCTACTCGTACGACCGTGAGGACGTCACAGCCCGGGGATTGGCCAGCGTGTATGCCCAGAGCCTCGGCGCCGTCTTCACGGCAGAACAGAAGCCGTTCGAAGTCGAGCTTGTCGTGGCGGAGGTCGGCTCCAGCCAGGAAGAGGACCACCTGTACCGGCTGACCTTTGACGGGTCCATCGCCGACGAAAAGGGATTCATCGTGATGGGCGGCCAGGCGGACAAGGTGACCGAGGCCGTCGAGGCAGGCTGGCGGGGCGAGCTGGATTTTGCTGCCGCCATCCGCCTCGCGCAGGCGGGACTCGTGGCCGACAAGGAAACCACCACCCTGGCAGCGTCGGCCGTGGAGGTTGCCGTCCTGGACCGCGGTTCGGAGGCTTCGCGCGGCACCCGCCGGGCGTTCCGCCGGCTGGAGGACGCCGACATCGTGGCATTGCTTGCTGAGGAGGACTGAGATGGACAAGCGAATTTTCGGCATCGAAACCGAGTTCGGGATTTCGTATTCAAGCCCGGAATCCCGTCCGTTGGCCCCCGAGGAGGTGGCCCGCTACCTGTTCCGCAAAGTGGTCAGCTGGGGGAGGTCCTCCAACGTTTTCCTGACCAACGGCTCGCGCCTGTACCTCGACGTCGGCTCCCATCCGGAGTACGCCACGGCCGAGTGCGACGACCTGGCCCAGCTGATTGCGCACGACCGGGCCGGCGAACTGATCCTCGACGACCTGGTGGACGAGGCGCAGGAGCGGCTGGCGGCCGAGGGTTTCAACGGCACTGTGTACCTGTTCAAGAACAACACCGACTCGGCCGGGAACTCCTACGGGAGCCACGAGAACTATCTCATCCCGCGCCGGGGGGAGTTCTCCCGGCTGGCGGAAATCCTGATCCCGTTCCTGGTCACACGCCAGCTCATTGCCGGCGCCGGCAAAATCCTCAAGACCCCGCATGGCGCCACCTTCGCATTCTCACAGCGGGCAGACCACATCTGGGAGGGTGTCTCCTCGGCCACCACGCGGTCCCGGCCCATCATCAACACCCGGGACGAACCGCACGCCGACGCCGAGTTCTACCGCCGGCTGCACGTCATCGTGGGTGACTCGAACATGTCCGAGACAACGGCGCTGCTGAAGATCGGGACCGTGGACCTGATCCTGCGGATGATCGAGGCCGGGGTGATCATGCGTGATATGCGGATGGAAAACCCCATCCGCAGCATCCGCGAAATATCCCACGACCTGTCCGGCCGCGCCCTCGTCCGGCTCGCCAACGGCCGGCAGCTCACGGCCCTCGAGATCCAGCGGGAATACCTGGGCAAGGTCACGGCGTTCGTGGCCGAACACGGCGCCCACAATCCGCACGTTCCGATGATCCTGGACCTGTGGGAACGGACCCTTGACGCCATTGAGAGCGGCAACACCAGCACGATCGATACCGAAGTGGACTGGGCGATCAAGAAAAAGCTGATGGATGGCTACCGCGAGCGGCACGGGCTGGGCCTGGACGCCCCCCGGATCGCGCAGCTGGACCTGACCTACCACGACATTTCGCGGACCCGCGGGCTGTTCTACCTGCTGCAGGCCCGCGGCGGCGTCCGGCGGCTCGTGGACGACACCGCCGTCAAGGACGCCGTGGACGCCCCGCCGCAGACCACCCGGGCCAAGCTGCGCGGCGACTTCGTCCGTCGGGCCCAGGAACTTGGCCGCGACTACACCGTGGACTGGGTACACCTGAAGCTCAACGACCGTGCGCACCAGACCATTTTGTGCAAGGACCCGTTCCGCAGCGTCGACGAACGGGTGGACGCCCTCCTGGACTCTATGGGCTGACACCCAGCTTTCCGCGTTATTCTGAATGAGGCCGTTTGCTGGCCACCGCTTCTTTTGCCGTGGAAACGACGCGGCAATGTGCCCACACTGCCTCTACGAAAGTTTTAATGTGCGCCGAATATTAGCAATTCTCCTCCCCGGACTGCTGCTGCTGACCGCTTGCGGCGGCGGGCAGGCGCCCGCGCCGGAGCCCACCAGCCAGTCCGCAGGCGAGACCGCCAAGCTTGACTCGGTCAAGCTGACCGAGAAGGGCGAAAAAGAGGCGCCGGGTGTGGAATTCACCAAGCCCCTGGACGTCGCGGAACCCACGGTCAAGGTGATTACGGAAGGCAGCGGCGAGCGGGTCAAGGCCAACCAGGTCGCTGAAATCTCCATCCTCGCCCTGAACGGCACCGACGGCACCACCCTGGAGGACACCTTTGCCGGTGATCCTGAGCCGCTTGAACTGAACGACGAACTGAAGACCAGCAGCGCCGTCATCTACAACGCGTTCGTCGGCGCCAAGGTCGGCTCCCACCTGGCTCTGGCCGTTCCCGGCCAGGCGGCCGCTGAAGGCAGCGAAGCGAAGCCCAGCCAGCTCCTCATCGTCAAGGTGCTCTCCGCCAAGGAAGCCCCGAAGGTACTGGACAAGCCCGACGGCGAAACCGTCACGCCGCCGGCTGGCCTGCCGACCGTGACGGAAAACGACAAGGGCATCCCCCAGATCTCCGTTGCCGGCGTTGCGGCGCCGACTGCCCTCGTCTCCCAGGACCTGATCAAGGGCACCGGGCCCGAGGTCAAGGAGTCCGACACCCTCACCGTCAACTACGTCGGTGCCACGCTGACCGAAGGCAAGGTCTTCGATTCCAGCTTCGACCGCGGCGAGAAGGCCACGTTCCCCCTCACCGGCGTCATCAAGGGCTGGACCCAGGGCCTGACCGGCAAGACTGTCGGCTCACGCGTCCTCCTGGTCATCCCCAAGGACCTCGCCTACGGTGAGGAAGGCCAGGGCGACGCCAAGGGCGACCTCGTCTTCGTCGTCGACATCCTCGGCGTCAAGTAACCTTTACCCCACCCCAAGCCACACAAGAAGGAGCATCCATGTCATTTGGACAGCGCGACCTCGACCGCCAGAAGCCGGAAATCGACTTCCCCGAAGGCGACGTTCCCACAGAACTGGTCATCACGGACCTGATCGAGGGTGACGGCGCCGAAGCAAAGACCGGCGACACCGTCTCCACCCACTACGTCGGTGTGGCCTGGTCCACCGGTGAAGAATTTGACGCCTCCTGGGGCCGCGGCGCTCCGCTGGACTTCCGCGTCGGCGTCGGCCAGGTCATCCAGGGCTGGGACCAGGGCCTGCTGGGCATGAAGGTCGGCGGCCGCCGCCGACTCGAAATCCCCTCCGAACTCGCTTACGGCTCCCGAGGCGCCGGCGGAGCGATCGGACCGAACGAGGCGCTGATCTTCGTCGTCGACCTGGTCGCCGTCCGCTAGTCCCCACCCGCACGACGTAAAGCGCGGCAACAACCGGAAAGCATTTCCGGCTGTTGCCGCGCTTTTGTCATTCTTCCCGGGGCAAGTACCCTAGCGAGGTGTCCGCCTCACGTACTGAACGCCTCCTGAACCTGCTCATCGCGCTGTTGAACACGAAGTACGGCCTGCGCCGCAGCGAGCTGCGGGAAAAGGTGTATCACGACTCGGTGAGCAGCGACGTCTCCTTCGGCCGGATGTTCGAGCGCGACAAGACGGAGCTGCGGCAGTTCGGCTTCGAGGTGGAGACGCTGACGGACAAGGGCTGGGGCTCCGATGACCCGGCCACCACGCGGTACCGGATCGGCAAGGACTCCAACCGACTGCCGGACGTCAGCCTGACCCCGGAAGAGTGCACGGTCCTGATCCTGGCGGCGCAGCTCTGGGAACACGCCGCCCTCGGCTCCGCAGCGCTGGACGCGGTACGCAAGCTCCAGGCTGCCGGCGGGCTGTCCGACGCCGAGCTTCCCGCCGGCGTCCAGCCGCGCATCCGCCCGGCAGGACAGGCGTTTGAGGACCTCGTCACCGCCATGCACGCCCAGCACCCCGGTCAGCTTTTCCTACCTCGCCAGCAGCACCGGCAAGGAGGAGGAGCGTCGCGTCGAGCCCTGGGGCCTCGGCAGCCGCTTCGGCCAGTGGTACCTCGTCGGCCGTGACCAGACGCGCGGGGAACGCCGGTTCTTCCGGCTTTCCCGCCTGACCTCCGCCGTGACCGTGCTCGAAAAGGAAACATTCACGCCGCCTGCCCGCTTCAACGTCCGCGCCGAGCTCGCAGAACTGGCCGAGCTGCCCCTGCGGACCGCAGTGGTTGACGTAGAGGCGGACCGGCTGCTGGGGCTGCGTAAGCGGGCCCGGCCGGTCCAGCCCGGCGCAGAACCTGCCGCGCAGCCCGGTGGAGAACCGGCACCCGGCCGGGACCGCCTGGCGGTCCCGTTCCGTGACGCCGAGACCCTCGGGGAGGAACTCGCCTCCTACGGCCCGCGGGTCAAGGTTGTGGCCCCGCCCGAGCTCGTGACGGCCGTGCGGCGCCGGCTGGCCGCAGCGGCGGACTTCGCGTCCTCCCCAGCCCCGGTGATCGCCTTTCCGGAGGCCGGTCCGGCCAAACGCCGGCACAAACGGACTTCCGAGGACCAGCTCAAACGGATGCTCCAGCTGGTCCCATTCCTGGTCCACAACCAGGGCCTGCACATCAGCGAGGTCGCGGCACGGTTCGGTATAACCCGCAAGGAACTCGAGGACGACCTCCGGATCCTGATCTGCTCGGGCCTTCCCGAGGGGTACCCGGATGACCTGCTGGACATCCAGTGGGACGATGACCACGTCTTCATCACCCAGGACCTGGACCTTAACCGCCCCGTGCGCTTCACCGTGGAGGAGGCCTGCGCCCTGCTGACCGGCCTGGAAACGCTCAACGGCCTTCCCGAGCTCGCAGCCGGCGGCGCCCTGGAGTCGGTCACGCTCAAGCTGCTGGCAGCCGCGGGGGAGGAGGGGCTGAAGGCAGCCTCCCTGTCCGGCCCGGAGGTCGGGCCGAAAGACTCGCGGACGCTTGACGTGGCCCGCGAAGCCATCCGCGACGGCGCGCAGCTGCGCCTGCGCTATTTCTCCCCGCAGAGGGACGCTGTCTCGGAGCGCGACGTGGACCCGCTGCGGCTTTATTCACTGGACAGCACCTGGTACCTCGAGGCCTACTGCCACTCGGCGCAGGGCCTGCGCAACTTCCGCCTGGACCGGATTGAGGAGCTGCATCCCACCGGCCACCCGGTGTCGGCGACGGCCGCTCCCGGCGAGAGCCAGCCCGTGAAACTGTTCACCCCGAACGACGACGACACTGTCGTCGTCGTCGAACTGGCCCCCCGGGGCATCGGGCTAGCCGATGACTACTACGCGGAACGCACCGCGGCCCTGCCAGGGGGCGGGCTGCTCGCGGAAATCCGCTTCGGCAATCCGGGCTGGCTTCCGATGTTCGCGGCACAGCACGGCGGCGCGGTCCGGGTCCTGGAGCCGGCGGACCTCGCCGACGCGGCGCGGGACTGGGTTGAGGCTGCCCGGGGCCAGTACGAAGACTAGCGGGCGCCCCGGCTAGACTGGTCAGCATGCCTTGGTGGTCCTGGATTGTAATCTGGATAGCGCTCGTCGCGCTGTCCCTGTTGTTCTTCGTCGTTCTCGGCGTCCGTTTGTACCGGAAGTTCATGACGACGGTGAAGGAACTTGGCGAAGCGGGGGACCGGTTCGGCCACTTGCCGTCCGCCACTCCGGTTCCAGCGCCCGCCGAGCCCGGCACTCCGGCAACTCCGACAGCTCTGGCCTCAGGGTCCGCCGTTTACGCTCCGCCCGCCCGGGTCCGGCACGACTACGAGGCGGCTAAGGCGGCCCGCAGGGAGGCCCGCCGGCTGCGCCGCGTCCAGCGTAAGGCGGACCGCGGCCAGCCCCAGCGGCTGCACGACATCGAATTCAGTTAGACCTAAGATTGTGTTTAAACGAAAGGACCTCTTGTCATGAGGCTTGAAGGCTGGCATCTCATCATCATCATCGTTCTGGCACTGGTGCTTTTCGCAGCTCCTAAGCTCCCCGGCATGGCCCGCAGCCTCGGCCAGTCGATGCGTATCTTCAAGTCGGAGGTCCGTGAAATGAAAAAGGACGGCAAAACCGACGCCACGCCGGAAACCGACCCCGTCGAGGGCCGGGTCGTGAACCACCCGCGGACTCCTGGCACCCAGGGCCGACCGGGCGAAGGAACCGACGTCCCGCCTCCCAACCGCGCGTAATTCCCCATGGCAGTATCCATGGGCCGCCGGTCTAATCCCGAAGGGCGGATGGCCCTCCTTGACCACCTGAAAGAGCTGCGGAACCGGCTCTTCAAGTCAGCGATCGCCGTCGTGCTGGGAACAGTCGTCGGCTTCCTCGTCTACCAGCCGATGCTCGCGGCGCTGATCAAGCCGATCCGCGACCTGAACGAGCATCAGGGCAGGCAGGCCACGCTGAACTTCGACGGCGTGGCAAGCTCCTTCGACCTGATGATCCAGGTGTCCGTTTTCCTTGGGCTCATCGTTGCCAGCCCTGTATGGCTGTACCAGCTGTGGGCTTTCATCGTGCCCGGGCTGCACAAAAAGGAACGCCGGCTGGCCTTGTCCTTTGTCGCCGCCGCGGTGCCGCTTTTTGTCGGCGGCGTGCTGCTGGCCTGGCTGGTGCTGCCGAACGCGGTCCGCGTGCTGACCGACTTCACCCCGTCGGGGGGATCGAACTTCATCAGCGCCCAGGTCTACCTGTCATTCGTGCTCCGCCTGCTGCTCGCCTTCGGCATTGCCTTCCTCCTGCCGGTGGTCCTTGTCGGCCTGAATCTCGCCGGCCTGGTCAAGGGCCAGCAGCTGGTCAAGAGCTGGCGCATCACGGTATTCCTCGTCTGCCTGTTCGCCGCGATGGCAGCTCCCGGGGCCGATGCGATGAGCATGTTCTACCTCGCCGGGCCCATGCTGGTCCTCTTTTTCACGGCCATCGGCCTCTGCCTGATCAATGACCGCCGCCGGGACCGGCGCGCTGTCAAGCGGGATGCGGAGACAGAAGCCACAGCGGACCAGGCAACTCCGAGCTCGGAGCTGGAGAATCTGTAGCCGTTCGCGCACTAGGCTGGAAGCATGTCCTCACTACCCGGGCCTGAATCGCCGGCCGACCGCTACCGAGCCAGCGCCGAACGGGCCGCAGAAGCCAAAACCTATCTGGGCGGGTTCATTCGGTCGCTGGAATTCGAACTGGATGACTTCCAGCGTGAGGCGTGCCTCTCGCTGCAGGCCGGCCGCGGCGTCCTCGTCGCTGCGCCCACGGGTGCGGGTAAGACGATCGTCGGGGAGTTCGCCATCTACCTGGCGCTGCAGCGAGGCCTCAAAGCGTTCTACACCACGCCGATCAAAGCCCTCAGCAACCAGAAATACTCCGAGCTCGCCGAGAAGTACGGCGCCTCGCAAGTAGGCCTGCTGACCGGTGACACCAGCATTAACGGTGACGCCCCCGTGGTGGTGATGACCACCGAAGTGCTCCGCAACATGCTTTACGCCGACTCCGACACCCTCTTCGACCTCGGCTTTGTCGTCATGGATGAGGTCCACTACCTCGCGGACCGTTTCCGCGGCGCCGTCTGGGAAGAGGTCATCATCCACCTGCCCAGCGAGGTCCAGGTGGCCTCGCTGAGCGCCACTGTCTCCAACGCTGAAGAATTCGGCGCCTGGCTGGACACCGTGCGCGGACAGACCGACGTGATCGTCTCCGAGCACCGCCCGGTGCCCCTCTGGCAGCACGTCATGGTGGGCAAGAAGATCGTGGATCTCTTCGCCGGGGATACGAGGTTCGATGAAATCGCCCCCGCCGGGGAGGCGGACGCCCCGGCCGCGACGGGAGCCTTCGCGCCCGGCGCCCGCCTGGGGTACGAGGTGAATCCTGCGCTCCTGTCCATGGCGCGGGCGGAAAGCCAGATGAACTTCCGCGGCCGCTTCGGCCACGGCGGGCGCAATCAGCGGCGCCAGCAGCACGAGCGCGACGATGCGCCGCGGGGAGCTCCGCGCAGCCCGGTCCGCAAGGCGACCCGCCCGCAGGTGATTGCCAGCCTGGACCGTCAGGACCTGCTGCCCGCCATCACCTTCATCTTCTCCCGTGCCGGGTGCGACGCAGCGGTGGCCCAGTGCGTCTCCGCAGGGCTGTGGCTGACCACCGAGCAGGAGCAGCGCGTCATCGCCAGCCGCGTCGACGAAGCCGCCCAGGACATCCCCTCCGATGACCTCGACGTCCTCGGGTTCTGGAGCTGGCGCGACGGTTTGTTGCGGGGCCTCGCGGCGCACCACGCGGGCATGCTGCCCACCTTCAAGGAGGTCGTGGAAAAGCTCTTCGCCGACGGCCTGGTCAAGGCGGTCTTCGCTACCGAAACGCTGGCGCTCGGCGTCAACATGCCCGCCCGCTGCGTCGTCCTCGAAAAACTGGACAAATTCAACGGAGAGGCGCACGTCAACATCACGGCGGGGGAGTATACCCAGCTGACCGGCCGGGCCGGCCGGCGCGGGATCGACGTCGAGGGCCACGCCGTCGTGCTGTGGCAGCCGGGAACCGATCCGGCCGCCGTCGCCGGCCTCGCCTCACGCCGGACCTATCCGCTCAATTCCAGCTTCCGGCCGACCTACAACATGTCCATCAACCTGCTGGCCCAGTTCGGCCGGGTACGCGCCCGCGAGATCCTGGAATCGTCCTTTGCCCAGTTCCAGGCTGACCGGTCCGTCGTCGGCCTGGCCAAGCAGGTCAGGAGCAGGGAAGAATCCCTGGCCGGCTTCAGCAAGGCGATGAACTGCCACCTGGGCGACTTCACGGAATACTCCCGGCTGCTGCGGGCGCTGTCCGACGCCGAAAAAAACGCGTCCCGAACCGGATCCCGCGCGAAGAAATCGCTCACGGAGGATTCCCTGAGCCGGCTGCTGCCCGGCGACGTAGTGGACGTGCCCAGCGGCAGGGCGCCCGGGCTGGCGGTCGTGCTCAGTTCCGACCACCATTCCCGCGAACCCCGGCCGGCCATCATGACGATGGACAACCAGCTGCGGCGGATCGGCATCCAGGACGTCGAAGGGCCCGTTGCGCCGATAACCCGGATCCGGATCCCGAAGTCGTTCAACGCGAAGGTGCCCAAGTCCCGCCGTGACCTGGCGTCGTCGGTCCGGAACGCGCTCCGCGAGAACCGGCCGCCGGCGCCGCCCAGCCGGAATGACGACTTCGGCCGGGCCGCGGCCCTGCCGAACCAGGAAAAGCGGATCGCCGAGCTGCGCCGTGAATTGCGGGCCCACCCGTGCCATGGCTGCAGCGAACGCGAAGACCACCAGCGCTGGTCCGAACGGTGGTGGAAGCTCCGGCAGGAGACGGACGGTCTTGTCCGCCAGATCCAGGGCCGCACCAACACCATCGCCAAGACCTTCGACCGGGTGTGCGGTGTGCTGGCCGGCTACGGCTATCTCGAAACCTCCGATTCCGGGACGCTCACCATCAGCCGGGACGGGCAGCGGCTGCGCCGGATCTACGGGGAAAAGGACCTTCTGATTTCCCAATCCCTGCGGATGGGTGCCTTCGGCGACTTGGACGCCGCCGAAGTGGCGGCGCTGGCGAGCATCCTGGTGTACCAGGCCAAGCGGGAGGACCGCGGCTTGCGCCCCAAGATGCCGAGCGTCTCGCTGGAGTCCGCCGTCGATACCGTAGTGCGGGAGTGGTCGGCCCTTGAAGACGTGGAGGAAGCCAACAAGCTGCCCCTGACCGGGGAGCCTGAGCTGGGCCTGGTGTGGCCGATCTTCAAGTGGGCCAAGGGCCGGCACCTCCAGGACGTCCTCAGCGGCACGGACCTCGCCGCGGGGGACTTCGTCCGGTGGGTCAAGCAGGTTATCGACCTGTTGGACCAGCTGGCCAAAATTCCGGACCTGGATCCCAGGGTCGCCCGGTTGTGCGGGGATGCGATCAAGCTGGTCAAGCGCGGCGTCGTCGCGTATTCCTCGGTGGCCTAGTCCCGGCTGGCGGCAGCCCGCTCGCCTGGCCACGTCCTAAGTCCACGACATTTGTTCGAACACGGCCGGCGCGCGCCGCCGTCAAGCCCCACGTCAAGCCCCAAGGAGCTTCCGCACCATGACCGACTCTCCGGCCGCCCCCGCACCGTCCCCGGCAACACGCAAGGTGACGCTGTACCGCAACGGTTCCGTCTACACGGCCGCCGACCCCTTTGCCACGGCAATGCTGGTCGACGGCGACACCGTGGCGTGGGTGGGCTCCGAACAGGCCGCCACGTCCATCGCCGACGCGTCCATGGACGTCGTGGACCTGGGCGGCGCCCTTCTCGCCCCCGGCTTCGTTGACTCACACATCCACCTGACCGAAACAGGGATCGCGCTGGACTCGCTGCAGCTCGGCGGCGTCAGCTCCGCGCAGGAGCTGCTCGACGCCGTCGCGCGCTCCACCGCGGACGGTACCGTCCTGGGCCACGGCTGGGATGAGTCCAAGTGGTCCAACCCCGCCCTGCCGTCGGCAGCGGAACTGGAACGGGCTGCAGGAGGGCGCAAGGTCTACCTCTCGCGCGTCGACGTGCACTCCGCACTCGTTTCCCCCGCCCTCGTGGCCGCGGCCGGCCTGGAGGGGCTGGACGGACTCTCGCAGGACGGCCAGGGCAGCCAGGTCAAGCGCGCCGCGCACACGGCCGCCCGGCTGGCGGCGCGGCGCCTGCCTGCCGCCGCCCGCCGCGGCTACCAGCAGCAGGCACTGTCCGCGGCTGCCGCGAGCGGGTACGTGGCCGTGGCCGAGATGGCCGCACCGCATATCGGCAACACCGAGGATCTGCAGCTCGCCGTCGCTTGGAACAGCCCGAGCCTCGACGTTCCCGCCGTTCCCGAGGTCCTGCCCTACTGGGGCGAGCTTGCCACATCGGAGGACCACGCGCGGACCATCCTCGACGGCCTCGGGGTGTCGGTGCTGGGCCTGGCGGGAGACCTCAACATCGACGGCTCCATCGGATCGCGCACGGCGGCGCTCCGCGCCGACTACAGCGACGCCCCGGGGGAGCGCGGCAGCCTGTACCTCTCGGTGGACCAGGCGGCGGCGCACCTGGCGGCGTGCTCGCTGCTGGGCATCCAGGCCGGCTTCCACGTGATCGGCGACGCCGGGCTGGACGCGGCGCTGGACGCCCTGGACCGCGCCGCCGCTGAAGTGGGGGAGCAGCGGGTCCGTGCCGCGGGCCACCGCTTCGAGCATGTGGAACTCGCCGACGCGGACGCCATCGCCCGGCTGGCCAAGTACTCCGTGACGGTGAGTGCCCAACCGGCTTTTGATTCGGCCTGGGGCGGTGAGGGCAAGCTGTACGGGCAGCGCCTGGGGTCACGGCAACTCGGGATGAACCCGTTCGGCTCCTTCTACGCAGCCGGAGTGCCGATCTGCTTCGGCAGCGACAGCCCGGTGACCCCGCTGCGGCCCTGGTCCAGCGTCCGTGCCTGCCTGGAGCACAGCAATCCCGCGGAGCAGATTTCCGCCCGCGCAGCATTCCTGGGCCACACCCGGGCCGGGTGGCGGGCCGCCCGCTACCGCAATCCGATGGCGGGACAGTTGGTCCCCGGGGCTCCGGCAAGCTTCGCCGTGTGGGACACCGAGGAACTCATGGTCCAGGTCGCGGACGGCCGCTTGCAGTCCTGGAGCACCGATCCCCGGGCCCGCACGCCGCTGCTGCCGGCCCTGGACACCGGCTCAGACCCGGAGTGCCTGCTCACCGTCCGCGACGGGCGCGAGCTGTTCTCGAGCGGCGCCCTGGGGGCCTGACGCGGGGCCCGGGCCCCGGGCCTTGGGCTGCTGCCAGGGCCCAGCCACGGCCCTGGGACGGTGGCACGACACACGGCGGAAACGGCCCGAAACATTGACCTCAGCCGGACGGCGCTGGCCTGCGACGATGAATGAAAAGGCAGGTCACGGTCCGGTTGACAGATGTTGGGGCGTCCGTAGCATTGACGCTCAACGGAGGGTGGCGCAGCATGCAGCCTCCGGATGTCCCCCGGCTTAGACCAGCGCCGCAGCGTGATGCGGTGCGCTGGCTGCGGCCATGGGTGATCCCAGGGGGCGGGTCCACCTCGCAGCAGAAAACGGTTCCGGTGGCACACTTCGCGGGCTTCCGGAACTGGCCCGAAGCGGGTGGACCTGCCCTGGGAAGGGGGAGGCCACAGCGCGCCCCGCGACTCCCTATAATGGGAAGTTGCGCCTGGTGTCCGCTATCGATTGCCCCGGCGTTCTGACCGCTCCCTCCAAGGAAAGGCCTCGCTGTGCGTGTGCTCACGATCATCCCGACCTACAACGAGCTCGAATCGTTGCCCAAGACTCTCGGGCGTCTGCGCACCGCTGTGCCGGCTTCCGACGTCCTGGTTGTCGACGACAACAGCCCCGACGGCACGGGCGGGCTGGCTGACCGGATCGCCGCCGAGGACGACCAGGTCCACGTCCTGCACCGCGCAGGCAAGGCGGGCCTCGGCGCGGCTTACATCGCGGGCTTCAAATGGGGCCTGGAGAAGGGCTATGACGTCCTCGTGGAAATGGACGCCGACGGTTCGCACAAGCCCGAGCAGCTTCCCCAGCTTCTGGAGGCGGTGGAGCAGGGTGCCGACCTCGCCATGGGTTCACGCTGGGTTCCCGGCGGCAGCGTCGTCAACTGGCCGCTCTACCGCCAGGCGATCTCCCGCGTCGGCAGCACCTATGCCCGGATCATGCTGGGCGTCAAGATCAAGGATGTGACCGGGGGCTTCCGTGCGTTCCGCCGTGCGACCCTGGAGAAACTCAACCTCGACACCGTTGACTCGGTGGGTTACGGCTTCCAGGTGGACCTGGCCTGGCGGGTGGCCAAACTCGGGCTCACCATCGTGGAACGTCCCATTACTTTTGTGGAGCGGGAACTCGGCGCGTCAAAGATGAGCGGAAACATCGTGGTCGAGGCCATGGTGAACGTTACCCGGTGGGGCTTGAAGGCCCGCTGGAACAAACTGACCGGCAAGAAGGCGCTCTAAGACAAGCAAAGGGCCGGGCCCGCTCCGTCAATAACGACGGAGCGGGCCCGGCCCTTTTAAATTACGGCTTGAGCCTTGCGGCCTCCGCCGTGGGGCGCCAGCCGTGCGGCTGGCGCGCGCCTAAGCCGAGCGGCGTTCGCCGCGGCGTTCACGCAGGATCGTGAGACGGTCTTCGAGGATCTGCTCAAGTTCGGGAAGGGACCGGCGTTCCAGCAGCATGTCCCAGTGCGTGCGGACGGCCTTCTCGTTGCTGTTGACGGGACGTTCGCCATCGACCAGCAAGGCTTCCTTGCCCGTCTTCGATACCCAGACCGGGGGGATCTCCGCTTCGGAGGAGAAGGTCACGAAAACCTGCTCGCCGTCCTCGCAGCGGTACTCAACCCGCTGACGCGGAGCCGGTTCGACGCCGGATTCGGTCTCCATGCTCTGTGCGCCAAGGCGCATACCCCGCAGGCTGCGATCGCTCATCTTTTCTCCCTCTATTCGGTTCACAGGGCCGTGCCCTGCGTGATCCGGTGGCGGTCAGGCCGTGCCGGACTACTGTGTGCATTGCGTTGCTCCCAGTGGTGCGCCACTGGCCAAGACCGGTTGAATCGTCATTGGATTCAACGCTTTGCGAAGCGTAATTGTTCCGACGGGCCGAACCCTTCGGACAAATACACAACTATACCGGATAGATGGCTGGTGCGCCTAGCTCGGCGGACGGGCCGGGGGAGTGGGACCGGCGGAAGGGGCGACGGCTTCCGTACCCACAGCACCTGCCGCCGGCGCGGCGGTGGCGGGCTCACGGCCGTTGGAATCCGGGCCGAACAGTCCGTCAGAGGCCTGGCCTGAAACCGCTCCACCTAGGGCGTTGCCGATTCCCTTCAGGGCCTCGCCCACCTCGCTTGGGATGATCCAGAGCTTGTTGGACGACCCCTCGGCGATTTTCGGGAGCGTCTGCAGGTACTGGTATGCCAGGAGCTTATTGTCCGGGTTCCCCTTGTGGATGGCGTCGAACACCTTCTGGATCGCCTGTGCCTCACCGTCGGCGCGCAGGATCGCCGCCTTCGCGTCACCTTCAGCCTTCAGGATGGAGGACTGGCGCTGGCCTTCGGCCGTCAGGATGGCAGACTGCTTGGTGCCTTCCGCCGTCAGGATGGCAGCCCGGCGGTCACGCTCGGCGCGCATCTGCTTTTCCATCGAATCCTGGATCGAGTGGGGCGGGTCAATCGCCTTGAGCTCCACCCGGGAGACGCGGATGCCCCAGCGGCCGGTGGCTTCATCAAGCACTCCGCGCAGCTGGCCGTTGATCTGGTCACGGGAGGTGAGGGCCTCTTCGAGGTTCAGCCCGCCGACGACGTTGCGGAGCGTCGTCGTCGTGAGCTGCTCGACGGCCTGGATGTAGTTGGCGATTTCATACGTCGCGGCGCGGGCGTCCGTGACCTGGAAGTAGACCACAGTGTCGATCGAGACCACCAGGTTGTCTTCCGTGATCACCGGCTGCGGCGGGAAAGAGACCACCTGTTCGCGCAGGTCCAGCAGCGGCAGCAGCCGGTCCACGAAGGGGACCAGGATGGTGAGGCCGGGGTTGAGGGTGCGTTGGTACTTGCCGAGCCGTTCGACGACGCCGGCCCGCGCCTGCGGGACAATCCGCACGGAGCGCACCAGCACGATTATTACGAACGCAACGAGTACTAGCAGCACAATAGCGACTGCGATATCCATACCTCACCTTTTCCCCAATTATGTGGTCCTGCTATGACGGCGGCGGGATCTCTGCCGCGTGGGTCCCGCCGCCGTCTTGGCGACGGGAAGTCTTTTTCCGGAGTCCGGCCACCTTTTCGGGGGCGCCTACGGGCTGGCCGTTTCCGGCTGCGGGGCCACGACGGCGGTGGCACCCTCGATGGCGCTGACGACGGCGTGCTGGCCCGGGGCGAGAACTCCCGCTTCCGAGCGCGCGCTCCAGACGTCACCGCCGATCTTGACCAGGCCGCCGCTGCGGGTGACCGGTTCCATGACCAGGGCGGTCTCGCCGATCAGGCGTTCGATGTTGCTGCGCTGCTCTGCCGGGCCGCGGTTCAGATGCTTGAGGGCGACGGGCCGCACGAAGCCGATCATGAGAAGGGAAACGACGCAGAAGGCGACGATCTGGAGCCAGAGGTCCGCTCCGGCGAAGTCGGCGAGCAGTCCGGCCAGGGCGCCGCCGCCGAGCATGATGAAGAAGAGGTCGAGTGTGATCATCTCCACCACGGCGAATGCCAGGAAGCCCGTGAGCCACAACGCCCACCAGTTTTCGGCCAGCCAGTCGAACATCCGTTCCCCCTTCGCCCCGGGGGCCTGTCTGCGCAGGCCCTCCGTAACTGTGCTTCCATCCTAAGCCGAAGGGGGCGGACAACGGCGGGCCGCGGACACTAGTTCGGCAACGTGGCCAAGTCGTTACGTGGCGGCTCCAGGCAGAACAATGTCAGGAGCGCGGTTCGAAGAGGCTGATCCGGAAGCAGGCGGAGACGGCAGTCAGCGGGGGAAGGGCAGCAGCCAGCGCGTCGAGGGCGCCCCGGTCAAGATGGTGGCCGGCCGGACCCATCAGCGCAAGCCTAGCTACCTCGGCGGGGGTGAGGGCCAGGCCCAGGTCGAGGTCGCGGCCGCCGACCGCGGAGAAATGAGCCTCGAGGGAGGCCGCCAGCCGCTCGTCTTTCGCCGGTTCAATCCCCAGCATGCCGGTTTGGCCGGCCACCTCGGCGAGGTGCCCGGGCCGGGGTGTGACAACCACGAGGCGGCCGCCGGGCCGGAGCACCCGGGCAAACTCCGCCGCATTCCTCGGCGCGAAGACCACCGTGACGACGTCGACCGCTTGGTCGGCGACGGGTAGCGGCTGCCAGACGTCACTGACCAGGTTCACCGCCTCGGGGTTCAGCTTGGCCGCGCGGCGGAGCGCGAACTTTGAAATATCCAGTCCGATCGCCGCGATCGGCTTTCCGTCAGGCAGTGTTCCTTCCTGAGCCGCCCGGTCCAGCAGGCACCTGAGATAGTGCCCTGTCCCGGTGCCGGCGTCGAGCACCGTGGCTACGGCCGGGGTGCCGGCGTTTTGCCGTGCGGCCAGTGCCGGGGCGGCGAACTCAGCCACGGCCTCGGCCAGCGGCCGGTAGTGCCCCGCGGAGAGGAATTCAAACCGGGCCGCCACCATATCGGCGGCGTCTGCTTCGAAGACCGTTCCCTTTCCGACCAGGAAATTGAAGTACCCCTGCCTGGCCGCATCGAAACTGTGCCCCGCACGGCACACCAGGGTCCGGTCCCCGCCCGGCACGAAGCCGGCTCGGCAAACCGGGCACAGCAGGGAAGCGAGGGACGCGGAAAGCATGGTGTCCATCCTAGGCCGCGGACGCCACGGCGTGCCCCATCGCGGCCCCCGGCCCGGCGCCCGTCAGGACGACTCGCCCCAGGGCGTCTGCGGGTCCGGCAGGAAGCCGAGTTCCTGGCGCGCGAGGCTGATGTCCGGCTGCGCCCAGCGGGCGGCGTATTCGGCGTTGGTGGTGAGGGAGCGGAGTTCGGCCCGGTCCAGGTACAGGATGCCGTGCAGGTGGTCGGTTTCATGCTGGACAATCCGTGCCTGCCAGCCGCTGAAGTCCAGCTCTTGACGGCTTCCGTCCGGGGCCGTGAAGTCGAGCCGGACGGACGCAGGCCGGGACACGGCAGCCTGCAGCCCGTTCACGGAGAGGCAACCCTCATAGAACGCGGCGGTCAGGGACCCGAGCGGACGGTAGGAGGGGTTGAGCACCGCGAAGAACGGCAGCGGCTCCCTGCCGCGGGTGGCGGCGACGACCGGGTCCACCTCGAACTCGTCCTCAAGGACAGCAATCTGCAGCGGGATGCCGACCTGCGGGGCGGCAAGGCCCACGCCCGGCGCTTTGTGCATGACGCTGCGCAGGAGGTCGATCAGCTGCCCCAGTTCGGCCGCGTCGAGCTGGCCGTCGAAGGGCGCGGCCACCTGCCGCAGGACCGGGTGGCCCGCCTGCACGATTGCCGGCAGCACCCCCGCGGTGAGGATCTGCTCGACGGTTTCCTGGATACGGGCGGCACTGTAGTCCGTGGCTTTGGCCTCTGCTGACATGCAAACAGCCTACTGGTGTGTGCAGGCCGCGGTCACAAAGTCATAAATCCGGCCCCGGAGCACCGGTCCCGCGTCGACTTTCAAGACTCCATCGCGCCCCGCGACCGTCACCCGGAGCGGCAGGAGCGTCCCCACCTTGTCCTCCGCGACGGCATGCGGATCACAACGCGCGGGCCGGATCCCGAGCCGGAATTCGCGGCTTTCGCCGCCGGCACGCACCGGGACGTCGTGGGGCCAGGGGTCCGCTGCATCCTCTGCCAGGAGCGTTGTGCCGTCGATCCTGACCACCGTCAGGGAACCGGCATCACTGCCCGTCCCGCTTTCCCGTGGTGTGATGAGGAGACGCACGACGGCGGTGCGTCCGTCCGGTGCGACCTCCAAACCGGGATCCAGCCGGAATCTTGCCACTGCGTATGCCGCCTGCGAGAGGCACATTTCGGTGTTGTTCCGCGCGAGGACTCCGTAGGGGTCCGACGCCTTAACGGAACTCTCCGGGGCGGCGGAATCCGGGGAAGATGCCGGGCTTGAGGCCGGCGCAATCCGAACGGCGACGGTGGGCGCTGCTGCGCCCCGCCCGGCGGCTTCACAGACCGGGGCAGGCAATTGCGCCGGGAGGCTCTTGGTCTGGCCCGGTGGAAGCTCGATCCCGCCCGGGGAGGGCTGCCAGCTGATCCCGTCTGTAAACAGAGCACTTTCGAGGCGCGCACCTACCACGGTCAGTACGGTATCGGAGGTATTGGTGAGCTCGATCGAGACGATCTGCTTGCTGTAGTTGTCGCGGAGCTGGTTGACCTGAGCGGTGACCCGGACGTCCGGTTGCGCTTCCTCCAAGGCTGTTCCGGATGCAGTTCCAGACGGCGTCCCGGGCGCCGGCCCGCCGCCTGCGCTGCACGCCGGCACGAGCGCAAGCAGGCCCGTCACGGCCGCAGCCGCCCACACGTTGCGCCGGGGCATCCGGGAGCGGCGCGGCTTCATGGAGAGGCGGACCATGCCCCAGTCTAAGACCGGGACAGGGCTTGGTACCGGGACCGGCCCGCACGGTGGAGCGGCCCGGCTTACTGCATGGTGAAACGGCGGGCCACAAACGCGTTCACGGCAGGCACGGCAGCGGCCCGGGCGATGGCGTGGTTTCTGATGCCGAGCAGCGTCCTGCCGAGGGGCCGGCCCAGCGCCATGTTGATTTCCGCCTGCCGCGTTGCCCTCACGGCCGCCGCCATACGGGTGCGTTCGAACCGTTGCAGCTCGGCTTCGACGTCCGCACCGCGCACGGCGGCGAGCACGAGCGGGGCCAGCGCGACGCCGTCGAGCCAGCCCAGGTTCATGCCCTGCCCTCCAATGGGACTGATTTCATGGGCGGCGTCGCCGATCAGGACCGTCCGTCCGGTGACCATCCGGCGTGCCAGCCGGGACCGCACACCGAAGCTGCTGAGCATGCTGTTGCTGCCGCCGTCGACGTAGGTTCCGGTGCGCTCCCGGATGCGCTCCACCAGCCACCGGACCTGGTCACGGTTGGGCTGCGCGGCCGTCCGTTGCGCGTCTGTCCTGTCGAGCCGGACCACCCAGCGGCGCAGCCCGCCGGGCAGCGGGAACGACTCGACGATCCCCGCCGGCGCCAGGAAGAGCGCCGCATCCGTACCGAGGCAGGTGGCGTCGGCGAAGTCGCCCATCAGGTAGCTGTCGGAATAGTCCTTCGCCTTCACGGCCGTCCCCTGCAGCGCCCGCACGGCGGACCGGACGCCGTCGGCGGCGATCACGAGTGCCGCCGAATACCGCACCTGCCCGGCAGGTGAAGCGCCGGTCACCGTGACCCGGGCGCCGTCGTCGTGCAGTCCGGTGAGCCGGACACGGCGAAGCAGTGCCCCGGGATCGAGTTCCCGGACGCGGCGTTCCAGGGCCGCCTCGGTCCGGCACTGGGGAAGGGCCAGGACGAAGGGAAAGGTCGCCGAGACGCCGTCAAAGTTCATTTCGGCGAGCTGCCGTCCGCCGTCGACGGCGATCCCGCGGCGGATCCGGACCCCTTCGGCAACGAGGTCCTCGGCAACGCCGACCTGCTGCAATACATCCAGCGCAGGCGGGTGGATGCCGATCGCCCTGGAGTGCGGATCGGGCGCGGACCGCTGTTCGAGGACCCGCACCCGCACGCCATCCTGCAGCAGCAACGTGGCCATGAACAGGCCGACCGGGCCGCCGCCGATGATCAGGACCTCAGGCAACTCCGGCACCCTTGGAGAGGATCAGCAGGTTGCGGAAGGGAGCGCTGCGTGCCACCGTCCAGCCCGGGGGAGCGGCGTCGCGCAACTCCGCCGTAGTGTAGCTCCGCCGGATGGAGGTCAGCCCGTCCTGCCGGATAAAGGAACCGGTCATCGGCCAGGAGCCCGCGAAGAAGAGTGCATAGGCCACCGCGCTGCGCCGCAGGTCACTGTGGATCACGCGTCCGTGGCAGAGCGCTGCCGAGTCGGCCAGGAACGCCGGGAACTCGTCCGCAGCGAGGTGGTGGAGGACGTGGTTGGACACAACGAAGTCGTAGCTGCGGCCCTCCCTGACCAGAGCGGATGAGGTCGCCTGCCGGAACATCACGCCCGCGGACGCGTGGTGGTCCGCGGCGAACCGGCTGGCCCGGGGGTCCGGATCTATGGCCGTGATCTCAAGCCGCAGCCCATCGCGGGCTGCCCACCGGGCCAGCAACACCGACACGTCCCCGCCGCCGCAACCGACGTCGAGGAGGGTGGCCGGACCGGCCCGGAGCCGGGGCCTGAGATGACGGAGGTAGATGCCGCGCCAGCCGGCAACAACCCTGTTGACCAGCGCAAACTGCGCGTAGGTGCGGTCCAGCCGGGCAGGGTCGCAACCGGGCAGGTCCATCTGCTCGACGGCGCCGGCCGCGCGTTCGGGCAGGAGCTTCACGTTCCAGCCATCAGGCCAACGCGGTTTCCGGCTGGGCGGCGGCGCTCCGGAGTGCCGGGGCGGTTGCCGCGGCGGGAGTGTCACTGAGCTTCGTGAAGAGCGCCGTTTCCACCGTCAGGCCGGGTCCGAACGCCATGGAACAGATCCACCCGTCGCCGTCCTCCGGCGGAAGATCCAGGATGTGCTTGATCACGAACAGGACCGTAGCGCTGCTCATGTTGCCGAAGTTCCGGAGGGTTTCGCGGGCCGGCACCAGCTGCTCGTCGCTGAGCTCGAGCCTGGACTGGACCTTGTCCAGGATGCTGCGGCCGCCGGGATGGATGGCCCAGTGCCGGATGTCGCGGTAGGGGAGTCCGAGCAGGGAAGCCTCCCGGGACAGCAGCGGTTCCAGGGCGCCGATGATGTGGTCATCGATGATGTGCGGGACGTAGTTGCCAAGGACCATCTCGAAGCCCTGGTCGCCGATGTTCCAGGCCATCGACTCCTCGCCGACCGGGGTCAGGACCGTTTCGAAGTGGTCCAGCTGCAGGAGCGCCGGTTCGTTCGGGATGTCCCGGGCACTGATGACGGCCGCTGCGGCACCGTCCGCGAACAGGGCCGAGCCCATGATGGTGTCAGGATCGTTCGAGGTCCGCACGTGCAGGGAGCAGAGCTCGGCGCAGACCACCAGCACGACGGCGTCCGGGTCCGCCTCGCAGAAGGACTTCGCCGCCCGCAGCGCGGGGAATGCGGCGTAGCAGCCCATGAAGCCGAGATGATAGCGCTGGACGGCAGGGTTCAGTCCCAAGGCTCGGACGATCTTGTAGTCCGGGCCGGGATTGTAGAATCCGGTACAGGAGACGGTCACGAGATGAGTTATGTCAAGTAGATCGATTCCTGAGCAGGCGTCGAGGGCTTTCCGGGCAGCCTCGATGAAGAGCTTGGTGGCCTCGGTGGCGAAGATGTCATTCCGGACTTTGGTGCTGGGGCTCAGCAGCAGGCCGGTGGCCGGGTCGAAGAACCGCGGGTTGTCCGAACGGCTGGCCGTGGTGAGTTCCTCGACGGCCGTGTACCGGGTGTCAATGGCGGCCGAGTCGAAGCACGTGCTGACCAGGCGCGAGCCGAGACGCGTGAGCCCGGGCTGGGCGGCAAAGACGTCGCGCGCCTCGGTTTGGATCAGGACAGTTGGCGGAACAGCAGTTTCCAGGGACCTCAGGTAGACCGTCATGGTTCATTCTCAGTGAGGCCGACGCTAAAGACAATGATTGGCCTGACGGAGGACCGGGCCGAGTCGCGTGGGCGAAGGCCCAGCCGGACGGGACTCCAGCCCCTTCCAGGGCTTGTTCTAAAGCGCCGATAATCGACATTATGTAAAGTAGCTGCTTTGGCAACGTTCGCCGGTGGCAACTTCCGCACACACACGAACAATCCCGGGCCAGGGTTCTTGGGACGAAAAATCCCGGTAGTCAGCAGGATCGATGTTTGAGCCCACGGCATTTTGGACGCAAAGTTGAGGTTATGGCTAATTCGTCGACCGGCGAGTCGGTGTGGACCGCCGGCAACCGCGGAGCCCGCGATCTCCCCGGACGAGGACGTCGCGGGAATAGGTCGACAGGCCGCTGACATCATCGAGGCCATGCTGTCAGAGACTGACCCGCACCACGCCGGGACCAGAGATGCGCTCCGCCGCCTCCTCGCGGCCCACCCAGGGCAGCCGGAAACAGCACTGGCCCAATACCAGCTCACGCTCCGAGGGCAGACACTGAGCCCTGGCGCCCTCCCGGACCGGTTGCCGGAAACGACCCGACGCGACTGGAGGACTGTGGTGAACGACAACGAAATCCTCGCCGTGGAAGAGGCCGCCGCACTGCTCGAATCTTCTAGAACCGACGGTCAAGGCGTCACCCGCCTGCACTCTGCGGTCGCCGCAGCAATCACCCACGGCAAGGCGATTAAAGACGTCGCAGTGGCGGCACACCTGACGGCATTGGAGGTGTTGGACGCCGTCGACGCAGCCACCTACCCCCACCCTTTACTGCCGGTACACGACGGCTGCCCTCCAAGAGGAGCAAACGACCTATGACCGGGACGGGAAAGCGGTTCGCCCGTATAAGAGGCAGATCAGCGAGACGTCTCAGCGTGGTCCTGGAACTGTCGGCGAATTTCGTGGGCTTCGATCCCCTGTGGCCCGGCTCCTCACACGGCGTCCGAATTCAGGAGGATTCCGCCTCATGGGCCACCGGAGGCCCGCTCATCGCAACGATGCCGCGCGGGGCGGCCTGCCCGTGAAACGACGCCGTTGACCGGGTCGACGGTCAGCTACGTTCCCCGCCCCGCCCGGAACGTCAGCTCCGACCTCCTCCGCCTCAACGCCGCCCAGCGAAGCTCGGTATGGTCCACCTGTTAAGGTACGACGGAGCCCGGCACCGGGGCAGCTTTGCGCAGGGCAGCCCTCGCCGCAGCTACGTGTTTGCGCGCCTCGTCCAGAGCCTCAACCTGCTCATGGCTCGGCCCTTGGTCATCGTAGAGCCAGTCGGACCGCAACTTTTCCTGAACTTTTGCCAGTACGTCATAGGTTCGTTGACGAACTTCCTCAAATGCCGGTGCGTTCATCTCTCCATCCAACTTGTTCTAGTGCCGTCTCCCCGGGAGTGACTATTTGGCATCTCCTCCCCCAACCGTGTCAACCAAAACGATCGTTTTTGTTCTGGAAAGACTAAAGATCCCCTCAAGTTGCCCTCGCCCGACCATGTGGAATCGTCCCTAGGGCACTACTTTCAACACGGCCTCACCGGTTCTTGATGTCCAGGAGCGGGAATTGCCAGTTGGGTCGCATCAGCGTGGCACAAGTGGTTCGGCGATGTTGCCGGGCGTCGCAGCTGCGAAGAACCCAGCGCAGCCGCCCGCCATGGTCGTCGGGCGGAGGGACTAAGGGGCTAAGGGAAGGAAAAGTAGCTTTTCGGGTCGTCCGCGCCGAGCAGGTCGTGGTGGAACACCACCGCGTCCACCGGGCAGGTGTCCTGGAAAAGCACCGCTACGGATCGGGAGTGGACCACTGTGTACCGGATGAGGCCGTCCACCCAGGAATGGATCCCGGTGTACTCCTCGACGTCCAGCCCGTCACGGAACAACCCGCGCTCCGCGAGCAGGTCATAGACAACGTTCCAGGCCCGATCCATCAGATCATTGGTCGCCGCTTCCACCGTTGGAGCCGTCATAGGGTCATGATCCCACCGGCCGCCGACACGGTTGCGGAGCCGCCCCCGCATGTCCTCAATATGCGTTACCGCCTGGTGCTGACCGCCCTTGCGAACCAGGTGGTCCTCTGGTGTGCGGGCGCGCTCGCCATCGTCGTCATCGTCCTGGGTGTGATGCGGCGCGGTCACCAACCGCCGCGCGTGGGGGTATGGCCCTTTCGAGCGTCGTCCGGCATTGCCATTTCGGCCCGCAGGCCCAGGAGCCGGATTGGACGGTCCGCTTCGATTCCGGCGGCGAGGTCCAAGGCGCGCGCGAGGATGTAATTCCGGTCGAATGTCTCGGGAATCTTCCGCGCGTGGGTCTTGGTGAAGAATGGCGCGTATCGGACCTTGAGGGTCAGGCCGACCACCGGCCGTCCTTCGGCCACAACATCCTCAAGGACACGCGCTGTCAGGTCCCTCACCGCGTCCTCCACCTGGGCCGGCTCGGTCAGGTCGCGCTGGAAGGTGGTCTCCCGGCTATGCCCGCGGGCAACCCAGGGCGTGTCATCCACAACGCTGGCGCCGTCCCCCCGTCCGAGCTCCGCATACCAAGGACCCATCCTCGGGCCGAACTCCGGGACCAGGTCTTGGGGGTCGGACGCGGCCAGCTCGGCGACTGTGTTGATGCCCAGTTTGGCCAACCGCCCCGACACTTTGGTCCCGACCCCCCACAGGTCCTTGGTGGGCCGGCTGCCCATGACGTCGAGCCAGTTCCCGGAAGTGAGACGGAAGACGCCGGCCGGCTTGCCGAAACCGGTGGCGACCTTGGCTCGGACCAGAGTGTCACCGATGCCAACGCTGCAGTGCAGTTGCGTTCGCTCCAGGACAGCGGCCTGCACGTGCCGGGCGTAGGCTTCAGGGTTCTCCGTTTCAGTGCCGACAAAGGCCTCGTCCCAACCCAGCACCTGCACGGTGGCGCCGGGCTGCTCGCGCAGGGTAGCCATGACGGTTTCAGAGGCCGCGAGGTAAGCCTCCTGGTCGACGGGCAGGATTACAGCGTCTGGCACCTTTCGGGCCGCAATGCGTAAAGGCATTCCCGAACCCACGCCGAAGGCCCTTGCTTCATAGGATGCGGTCGACACCACAGCTCGTTCCGTGGGGTCGCCGCGACCGCCGACAATGATCGGCCTGCCGGCAAGCTCCGGCCGCCGGAGCACTTCAACCGCCGCTATGAACTGGTCGAGATCGACGTGCAGCACCCACCGGATTTGGCTCACGCCACCAGTCTGCCCTAAACATCCGTGGCAAGCACCGGGTTTCCGCCAGGGACAAGGCCGGCTCCGGTACGCTTCCGCAGACCAACCTGACGGTCGTGCCGACCGTCAGGTTCTTCCATCCAATGCCGAGACCAGTTCGGGCAGGACGGAGACAATGTGATCCGGCGCTTGGAAATAGTTCGGGTACGGCGCGCCCCTGCGATTGATCCACGCCGTGGCCAAGCCGGCGCGGGATGCCCCGTGAATATCCCAAGGATGGACAGCGGCCAGCAGCATCTGCTCAGGGGACGTCCCCAGGGCAGCGGCGGCGTACTCATAGGAGGCTTTACCCGGCTTCCACGCCCGGGCGTCTTCAACCGACAGCAGTAGCTCGAAGCTGTCGCGGATGCCTGCGTCGTCGAACAGCTTTTCGGCCACCTCCGTGGAGCCGTTTGTTAGAGTAGCGAGCCGGTATCCGGCGGCGTGCAGGGCCTTCACGCCATCGACGACATCAGGGTGCAACTCGAGCGCGGAAAAACCCTTCATGATGTGTTCCACTGCCGCCTCGAGGTCCCGGTTCAGTTCGGTACCGGTGAACAGGCCGGGCAACGCCTCAGCGCCGATGGCAGCGAAAGGAACGTTGTCACCGGCGGCCGCAAGCGCGAATCCATCGCGCAACAGGGTCGCGAACCACAGCTTGGCCAGATGTTCCGGTGCCCCGACTTCAACGAACCGTTGTCCCATGGTGGACATGTCCGACAACGTCTCGTTGACGTCGAAAACATGCACTGACGGCTTCATGCTGCTCTCCCTGACCGCTCGACAGATCCAATCGTTGGCCCAAACCTGCCGCCATGCTACTTTGCGATGTCAAGGACCTTGGCGCGTCAACCCAAGTATCAGTGGACACCGGGAAGGAATCGCTTAAGTGATGCGACCGTTGACAGCCGAAGCTCGGCGTTCTAGGTTTCCCCGTGATCCCGCTCTGTATCCCCCGTTCGACGGACCGCACTCGAGGAGCACACGATGACCGCCACTTACACCTTCGACGTCTTTTCCAGCCTTGACGGTTTCGGCTCCCACCGCGGCAACTGGGGCGGCTACTGGGGCAAGCAAGGCCCAGAACTGCTCGAGCGCCGCCTCGCCCTGTACAGCGAGGAACAGCGGATGGTGTTCGGGGCCAACACGTATCGGATATTCGCGGAAATGCTGTCCTCGAGCACCGCGGAATCCGAGGTCCGTGACCCATGGGTCACGCTGATGAGGAACCTGCCGGCAACGGTGGTGTCGACCACGCTGGAAGGACCGCTCGACTGGCCGGAAGCGACAGTTGTGAGCGGCGACGCGGTCGACGTCGTCGCCCGTCTCAAGGAGGAGTCCGAGGTGCCGTTGCGTTCACACGGCAGCCTATCGATGAACCGGGCGCTGATGGCCGCCGGTCTGGTCGACAGCGTCCAGGTGACGCTCTTCCCTGTCATCACCGGTCAGACCGGAGTGGACCCAATCTTCCGGGGTGCAGCCGACTTCGACCTCGAGCTGATCGAGAGCCGGACGCTCGACGGCCACGTCCAAGAGCTCACCTACCGGCCCACCCTGCATGACTGAACGCACGTACCCCACGCATTCCCCCGCTTCACCTTCGCCGGCCGGAGCCTGCCGGGCGTGGTCGGGGTCTTTCGGCAGCGGAATGTTCGCGGTACTTTGCTGTAATCCGCCCCGCCACTCGCGGCTGGACGCCCAAGGAGGTTCGCTATGCCGGATGTTCACTGGAACCACGAGTTGGCGGAACAACTGGACTGGCATTTCAGCAACCAGGCCCGCCCGCGCCTGAACGGGCTGACTGACTACGAGTACTTCTGGGAACCGGTTCCGGGCTGGAATGTCCGCCGCAAGGACGCCTCAACCTCCCCTACCGCGCCGGGTGCCGGGGATTTCACCATTGATTTCAGCTACCCGGAGCCGGTTCCGGCTCCGCTGACTACCATTGCCTGGCGCTTGGGCCACATTTTGGTCGGTGTGCTCGGTGCGCGCACCGCCTCGCACTTCGGCGGCCCTGCAGTTGACTACCAGAACTTCGAATATCCGGCGACGGCAGCCGAGGCACTGGCCCGGCTGGATGAGCATTATGCACGGTGGATCCACGGTGTGAAGAGCCTCGGCGACGCCGGTTTGGCGGCGCCGTGCGGGCCAGCCGAAGGACCGTACGCCGACGCCCCCATGGCGGCACTGGTCCTGCACATCAACCGCGAGATGATCCATCATCTCGCCGAGATCGCCCTGCTCCGCGACCTCTATACGTACCGCCACTTGCTCCAGCCCGGCCCGGACGCCGCACCCGGCGCCTAAGACTCAGCACGTCGTCTCCGCAGGATGCCGTCAGGCGCCGGTCCGGCATGGCTGCATCCGAACCGCACGTATCCGTACACTGAGTCCCATGTCATGCCGCATCAGTGAACTGGTCCTCGACTGCGCCGACCCCGAACGGCTCGCGCTCTTCTGGAGCGAGGTCCTCGGCTACGTTGAGCTTGGCCGGGAGGATGGTGCGATCGAGATCGGGCCGCCCGACGCCGGGTTCGGTGGCCTGCAGCCGACCATCATCCTGAGCCCCAGCAGCGACCCTCGGACCGGCAAGCTCCCCCTGCACATCGACGTCAACCCCGTCGACCGGGACCAGGACGCCGAGCTGGAACGGTTGCTCGACCTCGGCGCCCGGCCCGCCGACGTCGGACAGTCCGGCGAGGAGCAATGGCACGTTCTGGCCGACCCAGAGGGCAATGAGTTCTGCCTCCTGCGCAAGCGGCTTGACCCCTGACCGCAAGGGAATTTCGCTTTGGACCCGGACTATCCTCTTCACGATCGCGGTCATCGTGATGATCGTCCTGCTGACGCGTTTCACGTCCATCTGGCGCTGAATAGCTTTTTAGCGCGAACTTGCCGGAACCCGCCCCATGCGCCCTAGTTGCTGAGCGTGGCGGCCTCGCGGGCCAGGCTGGTGACCGTGTCCCAATCCTTGGCCGCGACGGCCGCTGCCGGAGTCAGCCAGCTGCCGCCCACGCAGGACACGTTCGGAAGCTTCAGGTAGTCCGGGGCAGTTGCCAGGCTGATCCCGCCTGTGGGGCAGAACCGGACGTGCGGGATGGGCGCGCCGATGGCGGCCAGGTAGGCTGGCCCGCCGGCGGGCCCCGCGGGGAAGAATTTCATGGTGTCCAGGCCGCTCTCCAGAACCGCCATGACCTCCCCCACGGTTGCCACACCCGGGAGTACCGGAACGTCAAGCGTGAGCACGTGGGACAGCAGGCCCGGCGTTACCCCGGGACTGACCAGGAACTTTGCGCCGGCCGACACAGCGGCATCGGCCTGTCCCGGCGTGAGGATGGTTCCGGCCCCCACCAGGATGTCCGGCACCTCCTCCGCAATGAGCTTCAGGGACGTCAGCGCGGAGTCGGTCCGGAGCGTGAGCTCGATGATTTTTACGCCGCCGTCGGCCAGGGCCCTCGCGAGCGGAACGGCGTCCTGGGGGTCGTCGATGGTGACCACCGGGATGACCGGTGAAATGCGCAGGACGTCCGATGCGTCAGCCATGGTTGATCTCTTTTCTCAGGCCGTCCAGCCCGTCGGTTTCAATGATGCCGTACCAGTTGAGGAGCAAGTTCTTGAACCCCTCGTGCTGCTCCAGGTCCTGGCCGAAAATGCGCCGGAACCCCAGCAGGGCAGGAACAACGGTCGCCGCAGAGCGGGTGGCGGGCAGGGCCGCGTGAGCTCCCGTTGGCTTGTGCGTCGCGTCGTTCACCAGTCGTGCACCGATCCGTCGAGCCGCCGGTTGACGGGCAGGTATTTGGCGTCGAACGGGTAGGCGGCGGCTGCCTCTTCATTGAACTGCACACCGAGTCCGGGCGCATCTCCGGGATGCATGTAGCCGTCGGTGAAGGAGTAGGAAGTTTCGAAGACCTCGTTGGCCGGGTCGCGGTGTCCCATGTACTCCTGGATGCCGAAGTTGGGGATGCTCATGTCCACATGCAGCGCGGCCGCGAAGGAGACGGGTGAGAGATCGCCCGCGCCGTGGGAGCCGGAGCGCACGCCGTAAAGGTCCGCGAGGGAGAAGATCCTGCGCAGGTGCGTGATGCCGCCGGCATGCGAGACCGACGTGCGGATGTAGTCGATCAGGCGCTCGGTGATCAGCTGCTGGCAGTCCCAGATAGAGTTGAACACCTCCCCCACCGCGACCGGCGTCGTAGTGTGCTGGCGGATCAGCCGGAACGCGGACTGGTCCTCGGCCGGCGTCGGGTCCTCGATCCAGAACGGCCGGTACTGCTCCAGCGACGCGCCCAGGCGGCCTGCCTCGATCGGCGTCAGCCGGTGGTGCACGTCATGCAGCACATGGACGCCGTAGCCGAACTGCTCCCGCACGTGCGCCATCATCTTCGGGGCGAAGTCCAGGTAGGCGGTGGTTTCCCAGGTGTCTTCCTGCGGGACGTTGCTGCTGGCCGGTTCGTAAAGCTTCCCGTCCACGGGCGCGATGCCGTAGGTCTTGTCCAGCCCCGGAACGGCGGCCTGGGCACGGATGGCCTTGTAGCCGAGGTCCAGGTGGTGCTGGAAGTCCGCGCTCAGGTCGTCCAGGGAAGAACCGCTGGCGTGGCCGTAGACCATGACGCCCTCGCGGGCCGCTCCGCCCAGGAGTTCGTAAACGGGCATGCCGGCGGCCTTGCCCTTGATGTCCCAGAGCGCGACGTCGATCGCCGCGATCGCCGTCATGGTCACCGGTCCGCGGCGCCAGTAGGCGCCCTTGTAGAAGTACTGCCACGCGTCCTCGATGCGGCGGGCGTCGCGGCCGATCAGCAGGGGGCACAGGTGGTCGGCCAGATAGGAGGCGACGGCCAACTCGCGCCCGTTCAGGGTGGCGTCGCCGATGCCGGTGATGCCGTCTTCGGTTTCGATTACGAGCGTGACGTAATTCCGTCCTGGCGACGAAACCACTACCCGTGCGTCGGTGATCTTCACTGGAGGTCCTTCAGATGGTGGGCCGGAGTTGAATTTGCAGCCAGCCCGGCCTCTACCTTCCCAAGGGACAGGAAGAGGGGGCAAGGCCGGCTGTTTCCGCGGCTCTAGCTACCATACAAGCACTACCATTCTAGTTTGTCAACGGTCGCTAGAATGGTTCCATGGCAGGCAACAAAGGCGATAAAGGGCAGTTTCCGCGGCTGTCCGTTCGCGATCAGACTCTAGAAACGCTGCGGCGCAGGATCATTTCGCTAGAGCTCCCTCCGGGTCAGCCATTGTCGGAAAATGAACTTGCCCAGGAGATGGGTGTCAGCCGCACCCCGGTGCGGGAAAGCCTGATTCTTCTGCGGGAGGAAGGCCTGGTGCAGGTCTTCCCGCAGATCGGTTCGTTCGTCTCGCTGGTGGATCTGGGGCGGGTGGCCCAGGCCCAGTTCGTCCGGGAAGCCATAGAGTGCGCCTCGCTCACCGATTTCACCGCTGACGCGGCAGGGATGGCCGGCCTCCGCGAGATCCTGGCCAGCCAGCGCAGCGCCGAGGCCGAGGGCAACATCGAGGAGTTCTTCCGGCTTGATGAGGAATTCCACCGGGAGCTGCTGCGCCTGGCCGGGCACGAGTCGGCCTGGACAGCCGTGAATTCGGCCAAGGCGCACCTGGACCGGGCCCGGCGGCTGAGCCTGATCGACACCCGCCCGGTTTCCACCCTGATTGCCCAGCACACCGCCGTCGTGGACGCACTCGAATCAAAGAACCTCGCCGACGCCGACAGTTCCCTGCGGCTCCACCTCCGCGGCGTGTTCGACGACGTTAAGCGGATCCAGGCGTCCTCCCCCGACCTGTTCTCGGACGGCTCCGCCCGCCGGCCGCTGCGGCGAAATGTGGCCCGGTTGTCCTAGCCCGGGCAGGGTCTTTCCTCACCGCCGCACTTGACATTCGGGAATGCCGAATTGAACCTTGCAAGTGTTCTCACACTGCTGTTCGTGCTGCAGGAGGCATCATGCTCACAGGGGCCACCCTCGAAAAATCTCCGACGCTCCGCCGCTACTACGAGGTCCTCAGCGCGGGCGCGGACCGGTACGAGGACGGACGTACTCTCCTGCCGCTGTTGAGCGAAGATTTCGTGTTCGAGGGACCGATCGCCGGCAGAATCGCCGGCGGCGACCGCTTCGCCCACGGGGTCCGCGGCTTCATAGAAGCGGTCCACGACATCACGGTTCTCCAGGCGGTCGTCACGTCCGACGCCGCAGCGGTGCTCTACGACGCGAAGCTGCCCGACGCGACCGTCCGGTTTTCCGAGTTCTTTGTGTTCGACGGCGACAGGATCCGGGAGCTCCGGATTCAGTACAATGCCGCCGAATACCTCGCGGGTGGCGGTCACTAGATCGGCCCGTTGGGCCTAGACTCGACACCGGAGCACCTCGCTGTCCGTGGACAAGGCCATGCTCAACTCGTGCCGCGGCGTGCAACCGCTTCTAAGAAAGCCAGGTAGTTATGACCTCCCCCGCAGTCCGCTCGGGCGCCCACACACCCAAAACGGCGCTGGTTGTCGGCGCAAGTGGCATCGCAGGTTCGGCCATCGTCGACCTGCTGGCCGCAGACGGTACCTGGACAGTACTGGCGCTGTCCCGGAAACCGTCCCCCGGCTCGCCCGCACGGCACATCGCTGCCGATCTGTTGTCGCCGGACAGCCTCTCCCTTGCCCTCCGAGACGAAAAACCAACCCATGTTTTCTTCACCGCGTGGGCCAGGCAGGACACCGAACAAGAGAACATCCGGGTCAACGTCGAAATGCTCCGGAACCTTCTCGGCGCCCTGGATCATGCGCCCGTCGAACACGTAGCACTGATGACCGGACTGAAGCACTACCTGGGTCCGTTCGAGTCGTACGGGGCCGGCCCCGTTCCGGACACGCCCTTCCGGGAGGACGAGCCCCGGCTGCCGGCGCCGAACTTCTACTACGCGCAGGAAGACGAGCTGTGGGCCGCCGCAGAACGGCAGGGGTACCGGTGGTCCGTGCACCGTGCGCACACGGTGATCGGCCATGCCGTCGGTAACGCGATGAACATGGGCCTGACGTTGGCGGCGCAGGCAACCCTGTGCAAGGAGCTCGGGAGGCCCTTCGTCTTTCCCGGCTCCGAAATGCAGTGGAACGGCATCACGGACATGACCGACAGTGACCTCTTGGCCGAGCACATGCTCTGGGCCGCAACCACCGAAGAAGCCGGCAACCAGGCCTACAACGTGGTCAACGGGGACGTCTTCAGATGGCGCTGGATGTGGCCAAAGCTGGCAGCCTATTTCGGAGTTAAAGCCGAAGGCTTCGTGGGCTCGCCAAGGCCGCTCGAGGAACAGATGGGCGGGATGGGCCACGAATGGTCCACAATTGCGGCCGCTCGCGGTCTTGCCGAGGCCGACCTGGCGCGTGTGGCGTCATGGTGGCACACGGACGCCGACCTGGGACGCAACATCGAGGTCCTCGCGGACATGAGCAAGAGCCGCCTGGCCGGCTTTGACGGCTACCGGCGCACGGAAGACTGCTTCATCCGGCTGTTCGACCGGTACCGCGGGGAAAAGATCATCCCCTGAACAGCGGGGCTCTGCTACTCGAACGTTGAGCGCCGGGCATCGCTCAGGCGCGTGTTCCAGAGGTCCGGTCGACTGACTTTGAACTGGCGTCCGGTCAGGACCTGGGGTGCCAGGCGGATGTAGTGCGACTTCTCTCCGGGTTGCCAGGGCTCCAGGCCGAGCGCGTCCACCGCATCCTTCTCCTCCTGTCTGCTGATGACCTCCGTGTCACCCGTGACTACAACGCTCCATGCCTCCTGCAGCTGGGGGTCATAGCCGTCGATCTCCAAAGCGGCGGCCCTTGCGGCTTGCGCGCCCCAAAGCTTGGTGCCACCGGACGACCGGAAAACAATGCTCCGCCGGTCCAGGACATAGTTCAGGGGAAATATTTCAGGGCGGCCGTCGACAATAACGGCGAGGCGCCCCACGATCCCGGCCGCCAGCAGTTCCCAGCAAGCGTCATAGCTCAGATTCCCCGTTGAGGGCGCAGCAGTGTCCATGGACAGCCACCATACCTGCTGGAGCCGGGGAAATCACCGGGTGAGCGGCCAGTACCCGGGGGTGCTTATCCCCGGCCATAGCGGCGTCCCCACGGTGGCCCGGCCTTTGCTACGGCTTGTTGTTGCTGCCGGACTGCGACTGGAGTTCGCAGAGGATTGCCAGCTGCTGTTCATTGATCTTTATGAGCCGTTCAATCTCGTCTTTCGCTTCCCGGTCCGTGTCGTAGTCGTGCTGGGCCATGGCCGACGCGATAGCGTCTTGGCGCTTTGCGGCAATCAGGAGGATGGCCCCCTGCAGCCCGGCAATCATCGACAGAAACAGGTTCAGCAGAATGTAAGGGTACGGATCCCACGCGCGGCCAGTGAGCACGAAGCTGTTAACTGCCGCCCACACGATCATGAGGAGGATGAAGCCGCCCACGAAAGGCCAGCTGCCCATACCGTTGCGCACGTAGTCGGCCGCCCGGTCTCCCCTGGACAGGGACGACTTGTGCCGGGTATGCCACGTGGCTTTTTGCTCTTTCATGACTCAGGGTACCGCTGCCCCGGCCGGCGGCGGGGGCCGCCGAAACCCTGTCAATTCAATGCCGTTGTGCGTATCCTCGGAAACGTGATGAACCACCCGTCCACCCCTGACATCGAGGTCCTTAGCTCCGAGCAATGCTGGGAGCAATTGCGCAAAGTTTCCGTGGGGCGGCTGGCCGTTTGGGCGGAGGACCACCCGGACATTTTCCCGCTCAACTACGTGGTCGACCACGGAACGATAGTCTTCCGCTCGGGCGAGGGGACCAAGCTTGACCTGGCCCTTGCCGAAGCGCCCGTGGCTTTGGAGGCCGACGGCGTCAACGCGGACACTGGCGTCGCATGGAGCGTTGTCGTGAAAGGACAAGCGGAGACGATCAGGTCCGCAGAGGACGTGCTCGACACCGTCGGGCTCCTCCTCTTCCCGTGGCAGTCCGGCCACAAGGACCACTTTGTCCGCATCGTCCCCACCTCCATTACGGGCAGGCGCTTCACCGTCACTCCCCCAGCTACCTGGTGGAGTTCCCTGAACCAGGCACCGCGGGCCGGGATGGAATGACACCAACGTAGGTTTCGATCGCGTCGGCGGCTGCCGTGGATCCTCCCGATGCGCGGACGCGCTGGCTCATGACCCCTACGTTGCGCCGGATCTCCTGGTTGTCGCTGACGTCAGTGACGATGGTGCGGATCAGAGCCGGCGAGAGCGATTCCGCGGGAAGACGGCGTCCCAGTCCCAGGTCCTCGAAGCGGCGTGCATTGGCTTCCTGTTCGGGCTGCAGGGGAAAAGCGACCAAAGGCACTCCGAAGAACAGAGCCTCCATTGTGGAATTCATGCCCGTGTGCGAGAGAAACACGTCGGCATGGCGCAGGACATCCAGCTGTGGAAAGAAGGCGCGGACTTCCACATTGTCCGGGATGTCCCCCAGCCCGGACGGTTCCACGCGCTCGCCGATGGCCATGGCAACCTGCCACGAGGTCGCCGCGAACGCCTCCAGGCACATCCGGAAGAAATCCGGGCGGTCATTCAGGGGCGTGGTGCCCAGCGAGACGTATACCAGCGGCGTGTTCCGGCTGCCCGGCTGCCACGCCTCCGCGTCGGCTCTTTCGCCCAGGCTCGGTCCCACGAAACGGAAGCGCGCGTCAAAGGTGTCTCCCGCGGGCTGGAAGTCCCTTGGAATGAAACAGATATTCAAGGATGCTGGCGGGCCATCCATGAAGGTGAACTGGCTCAAGCCCTGTTCGGCGGCGAAATCATGGATCAGCCGGCGGGCTTGTTGCCAGGCGCCCATCGTGTCCGCCGGGGCACGGGCCGGCATCAACTCCCGCATGGAGAAATGGTCATTGGTGGCATAGGTCGGCAGCAACGCGATATCGGGCAGGGCCAGCTTCATCGCCGCCATCTTTCCGGCGAGAGTCATCGCGTCGTAGCACAACGCGTCCGGCCGGTCATCGGCGAGTCGGGCCAACAGCGCGGGAAATTCCTCCCTCGCCCTCTCCAGAAGCCGCTCCAGCAGGCCCGCCAACATCCCGGACGGCACTCCCGCCAACATCCCCGCCGCCGGCGGCGCCGCCCGGCCATCTTCTGCTGGCTTGCCCATCCGGGGAAACTGCGCGGCCAAGTCCTCGCCGCTCTCGAAGAAGGCCGCTCCGGCAGACTCAACAGCTTTCGCATACTTCGACGATGTTGCGTACGTGACACGGTGGCCGCGCCGGACAAGCTCGGAAACCACAGGCAACGTCGGATTCACATGGCCTGAGGCGGGCAGGCAAACAAAAGCGAAATGCATGGGCACTGCTCCTCCGCCGAACAGGGACACCCGTCACCGGCGACGCCAACGCACCGGGCTGCGGGCCTTAGGCCATCGTACGCCGGCCCCTGCTTGAGAGCACGGGACTGGTTAGCCCGGGACGAGGGACGGGGAGCCCCTGTTCCCCCGGGCGCCCCCGGTGCTACGTTGAAGCAACCGCCACCCAACCGCCGTCGAGCCCGTGCCGGAGGAGCCAGGAGATGCTGTCAGATACGTCCCTCCCTGTCATCAAGGCCACCCTCCCGGTGGTCGGCGAGAATATCCAGGAAATAGCGTCGCGCTTTTACGCCCACATGTTCGAAGGACACCCGGAACTGCTGGACGGGCTGTTCAACCGCGGAAACCAGGCCGACGGGCGGCAGCAGCAGGCCCTTGCCGGGTCGATAGCAGCCTTCGCCGGGTTCCTGGTTAACGACCCCACCCACCTTCCGGACCATCTGCTGTCCAGGATCGCCCACAAGCATGCATCCCTGGGCCTGCACCCGGACCAGTACCAGGTGGTCCACGACAACCTGATGTGGGCGATTGTGGACGTACTCGGCGGGGCAGTCACGGCTCAAGTCGCCGCAGCCTGGGACGAGGTGTACTGGCTCATGGCCAACATGCTGATCAACAAGGAGCGCGGCCTGTACAGCGCGGTCCGGTTGAGCCCCGAAACCATCTGGCGGACCTGGCGGGTGGCCCGGAAAATCCAGGAGACGGAGGACGTCATCACTCTCGTCGTCGAACGCACGGATGAACGGGACGTCAAGCCCTCACTGCCTGGCCAGTACGTGACCGTGAAAATGCAGATGCCCGACGGCGTCCACCAGCCCCGCCAGTACAGCCTCACCAAAGCCGACGACGGACTGCACCGGCAGTTCGCCGTCAAACGCGTCCGGACTGGCGGGGCGCCCGACGGCGAGATGTCCAACCTCATCCACGACTCCGTGGACGTCGGCGACGAGGTGGTTCTGTCCGCGCCGTTTGGCGATGTGGTGCTGGAATACAGCGACCGTCCGGTGGTGCTCGCCAGCGCCGGGATCGGCATTACGCCTATGGCGGGCATGCTCTCCCATCTGGCGAAAGCCGGTGCTCGGCGTAAAGTGCTGTTCCTCCACGCCAACGACTCCGCCGAGTCGTTCGCGCTGCGGCAGCAGGTATCAGAGGACCTGGAGAAACTGGCGGACGGCTCCATGGTCACCTGGCTCCTGTCCGGGCCGGACGCGGAGGGCGCAGCAGACGGCAGCCCTGACGCACGCACGGGCTTCATGGACGTCCGGGACCTGGAGCTCCCCGACGACGCCGAATACTATCTCTGCGGGCCCGTCGTGTTTATGCAGTCCGTCCGCACGGCCCTCATCGCGCGCGGCGTTCCGCCCAAGGACATCCAGTACGAAGTCTTCGGACCGGACCTGTGGCTGGCGGACTACCAGTAAAGGCGCCGACCAGAATATGATGGCGCCACTCAGAACCGTTCCGGCTGCTCGCCAAAGTTGAAGTGCCGGCCGCGGAGGCGCGAGGGCCGGATTTCGACAAAGAAGTCCTTGGGAGTGGGTACCCACGACTTCAGGTCCAGAGCCTCCGCATCGGCGATTTCCTGGCTCCCTGTCAGTACTCGCGCCGTGCCCTTAAGCACCACACTCCAAGCTTCCTCGCTGGTGATACCGTCGGCTTCGAAGAGGACGTTCGCATTGACGGTGAGCTCCGCGAGTTTGGTGCCCGGCGCTGTGCGCAGGATTACGACGCCGTTGCGGGCGCGGTAATTGATCGGAAAGATGTCGGTTTCTCCGGCTGCAGTAAGGACCAGGCGGCCATGCTGGGTGTTTTCCAGAAGCTTCCAGGACTGCTCTTCGTCCAGGACGAGAATCGGGTCATCATGAGTGAACATCATGGCTACATTGTTCTTCCCATGGGCGGGCAATGTAAGGGACGCCGTTGGCCAGCCTTTCTTGAGATGGGGTGCGGTGTGGGCCGGACAGAAGCAGAGATGCTAAGCGTCACCTGACCGCTTTGGCTCGGCAAGTGGGTAATCGCGCTGGATCTGGGCTACCTTCGGATCGTTCTCATCCGCGCCGTAATCCGAGCTGCGCGTGATGTCCTTCCCCTGCGGGAGCTTCATGGCGCGGAAGACCAGTGACAGGACTGCGGCCACGAGGAGGTTTATCGCAAACGCCACAACGGCGATGTAGACCTGGATATCGGTGCCGGGGATGGCGGCGATGGAGCCGCCGAAGTTGGCCTTCGTGACGGGATTAACCACGTTGTAGGCCGCGACAGTGCCATAGATGATTCCGACAGCCCAACCCCCGAAAAGGGCCCACCGGTGGAACCACCGGGTGTAGAGCCCCGCCACGATCGCCGGGAAGGTCTGCAGTATCCAGATGCCGCCGAGGAGCTGCATGTTGATCGCTGCTGACTGGTCCATGGCTATGACGAAAACAAGTGCACCGAATTTCACCACCAGGGATGCGATCTTTGAGACCTTGGCTTCCTGCCGGGGTTCGGCGTCGGGCCGGATCAAATCGCGGTAGATGTTGCGGGTGAACAGGTTCGCCGCGGCGATCGACATGATCGCGGCGGGGACCAGGGCACCGATAGCGATGGCAGCGAGGGCGATACCGGCAAACCACGCCGGAAAATGGTCCAGGAACAGCTGCGGCACCACCAGCTGCGGGTTGACCGCGCCGTTCAGGTCGATGGGTTTGGTACCGGCGTAGATGGCCGCGTATCCGAGCAGCGCGAGGAACCCCAGCATCAATGAGTACAGCGGCAGCACCGCGGCATTCTTGCGGATCGTGTTCCTGCTCTTGGTCGCCAGGACACCGGTGATGGAGTGCGGGTACATGAACAGCGCCAAGGCGGACCCGAGGGCCAGCGTCCAGTAGGCGGAGTAACTGCCCGCCCCGGGAATGAAGACTCCGGCAGGCTTCCCGGTAGCCGGGTTGGCCGCAGCCAGTTTTGCCTCTGCGGCGTCGAAAATCGTGCCCCAGCCCCCGAACTTGATCGGCAGGTAGATCACGGCGACGATGACCGCGAGATAGATCAGCAGGTCCTTCACCACGGCGATCAGGGCCGGAGCCCGCAGTCCGGACGTGTAGGTGTAGGCGGCCAGGACTACGAAAGCGATAATCAGCGGCAGGTCCGTGAGAAGCACGTTCTCTGCGCTGCCCAGGCCCAGCACCGTAAGCACGGCCTTTATGCCCACCAGCTGCAGTGCGATGTAAGGCATGGTCGCCACGATGCCGGTGACCGCGACGGCGAGGGACAGGGCCCTGCTGCCATAGCGGCCACCGACGAAGTCAGCCGGCGTAACGAACCCGTGCCGGTGCGAGACGGACCATAACCGGCTCATCAGGAGGAACACGATCGGATACAGAACGATGGTGTACGGCACAGCGAAGAAACCGCTCACCGCTCCGGTGGCCCACATGGCCGCCGGTACCGCCACAAAGGTATAGGCCGTATAGAGGTCGCCGCCAAGCAGGAACCAGGTTACCCAGGTTCCGAAACCGCGGCCCCCGAGGCCCCATTCATCCAGGCTGTGCAGCCCGGTGGCCTCTTCCCGGCGCCACCGCGCGGCAAAGAACCCCAGGGCCGCCACCAGGACGAAGAGAATGATCACAATCGCGAGTGCAATGCCGCTGATGGGCCGGTCCGGAACGGCCAGGGGCATGGTGGCCCCGCTCACCGGTCCTCCTCCGTGCTCGAAACCCCGCGCACGGAGGGAACGCCGCCGCCGGTCCTCCTTGCTGACAAGCCAGTACGAGATCCCCACCAGGGCCGACGTGATGGGTATCCACGCCATCTGGTACCAGTAAAAGAAGGGCATACCGGCCAGGCGGGGCTCGTCGACCGAATACGCGGGCACAAACAACGGAACCACGACGGCGATGGCCAACAGGATTCCGGTGATGATGTACGGTCCGGATCTCGCCGGACCACGCGTTGGCACATCAGGACTCGACATCGACGCCTCCTCATTGAGACGGCCCCGGCGCGGGAAGGCTTCCCGGGATGTGCCGGCGGCCTGTAGACCGTGTGTCGCAGCGGTCATTACAGTCAGAATAGACACTGGCCCAATTCTCCGACAGGCCTGATGTGCCCCCGTTTACTGCCGCGTTACACGGAAGGAAGGCACTGGTTACACGGAAGGAAGTCACTGGTTAAACGGAAGGAAGGCACTGGCCGGCAGCACCTTCCTTGCGTGGCGGTGGAGTCAGAATGAGATGAATTCGACAAGCTCCCCGACGCGCTCCTCGGGGTAGTTCCGGGCGATGTCCGCCTGGCTGAGCATCCCGACCAGGTCGTGGCCGTCTATGACGGGCAGCCTGCGCACCTTGTGGTCCTGCATCGTCCTGATCGCCTCTTCAACGGTGTCATCCGCACCGATGGTCACGGGCTTTCCCTGACCGAAGTCGCCCGCGGTGGCGGTCCGGGGGTCGCCGCCTTCAGCGAGGCATTTGATGACGATGTCCCGGTCCGTCAGCATGCCCTTGAGGCGGTTGTCCTCGCCGCAGATCGGCAACGAGCCGACGTCGAGTTCCTTCATCTTCCGCGCGGCCTGCTCGAGCGTCTCATTGGCACGGACACATTCGGCGTTGCCCGTCATGATCTCGCGTACGGCTGTCATGGCAATCTCCCTTCGTTTGCGGTGCTTTGTTCCCCGATGAGGTCCGCTGGACTACCAGCGCCATCCTCCAGGTTCCAGCTGATGGGAAGGATGTTGCCACCTCCCGTCAGCAAGGCATAGGGGCTTCCGGCCGTATTCGAGTCAGCCGTATTCCAGTCAATTGCCCTTGGTGAAAGGCATAGCCCGGTATTGAGCCCGGCGGTAGATTGTGCGCCGCATCTTGCTGCTAGTGGCTGCCGCCGCCTCCACGACGGGTGCTGCCGCTACCGCCTATCTGCTCCGCTCCATTAACCCGGTCCTGTTCTTCAGCCCGCAACCGCTCAGCGAGATGCGCCGCAAACCTCTGTTGAGGCGGTGGTACAGAGTCCATGCCCTCCGCCTCACCGCCAGTGCCATTGCCCTGGCCGCCATTCACCAGGCCCGCACCATCCGGCTCAGGGGCCGCGGATGAGTCCCCAGCCCTTTGACGGGTGGGGGCAGGCCGGCCGCCGCCGGTGGCCACCGGCAAGGCAACGTGGTTCTTCTCAAGGACAGGCGTGTGCGCCTAACATGGCATTGTTGCCCCGGACCCTGGCAGCGCCCTCGTCTCGGCGCCTTTCCAGGAGGTAGTTCCCATGCACGGCAGCCATCCGTTTATTCCAGCCACTGATTCCTGCTCTCCCCCCGGGAGGGCCTAGTGTTCTCCGGAGTTGCGGATGACGACCGCTTCGCACACCTCTGCAGGGGAGGCGGTCTGGAACGCATCGAGATCCGGGCCGGTCATTCGTGGGCCCCGATCCCGCTCGCGGTGTCCGGGCATGTCCTCGATGCTGAAGCCGGTGACCTCGCCGTAGGACTCCGGTATGGATTCGAAGACGATCGCTCCGAGGAACCCGGCAGCCCCGAAGACCTCGAAAACGGCCCGCGGCGATGGGTCAGTGTCAACCGAGCGCAGGCTCCGCTGTTGGCCGACGACGCAGCCTCGCTCCTGGGATACGTGGAATTTCCCCAACTTCGCAGCGATACGACCCGCGAACTGGTCAATGAATCCATCCAGGCGCTGTACCTCATCTGGACCGCCGCAGCGGGGCGCAGGGCCGCCGACAAGAGCAGGGGTATCCCGTATGCAGAGTCTCTCCTGGAACTGAACCGTATTGCCGGGGCGGCAGGCAGGATCGGAGCCTGGGAAGGAGACATCAAAGAAGTCCTAGGCCTCGGGTCCGAACTGCCGGGAGCGATATCAGGGCTGCGGCTGGAACCAGCCCAGGGCCTGGCAATTCCCAGGCACTTCCACGAGGTGAACGCCTATATGCATTTCACTCCCGCCGGAGGGGACGACTCGCTGGAGGTAGCCATCGTGTGGCGCGACGCCGGCGGCGAGCAAGCTGCTGTTGATCTCAGTCTTGGCGGGCTACCGGACAGGGCCCGTACGGAAGGCAGCTGGAACGTCGTCCAGGAGATCTTCGGCCCGACGCGGACGCAAGTCATCCAGGTCGCCGCGGAATGGCTGGCGGCCGTGGAGCGCGGCGCGCACGAGTTCGTTTTCGCACAGACCTTTTACGTCGTCCAGCGCATCATGGCAGCCTCGCGCGGGGGGCACTCTCCCGGCGGTCACGAGGTGGTGTGGAACCGCTCCGAGGGCACCCGGCGCAGCGCGCTCGCCCACGTGAATCGTTGGGTCGCTGACGTGTGTCCCCAATGGGCGGGTCTTCGCGCCGGAATCGACCCCCTGGACCGGGAACCCCGAACGTCCGACAGGCCGGTTTAGGCCCCCGGCCCGCTGTCTTCGTCGCCCGCGACGACTTGGTTGGCGATCAGGTCGACACGGTCGGCTGCAGTAAGCCGGTCATCGTTCTGGATCGCAGCAACGTCGGCGCTGTCCACCGCTTCTTTGGCGGGGCCTTCCGGGGCGTCGTCTTCTGCGGCGTCGGCGGTCCGGGAGTCCTCCTTATGGCGGACCTCCTCCAGGTGATGCTCGAGCTTTTCTTCAGCGTCCCGCCGGCGCTGACCGACGGAACGCATCTGCTCCGTAGTTGGTGAACCGCCGTAACTCCCCTGCTCCTGGTGCTTTGGCGGCGCGTCTTTCTTTTCGCTCATAATGGCATCGTGCCACCATGTACCCGCGTACCGGAAGAGACGGCCAATAACCCTGCCTGCGACCCGGAACAGTTCAGGTTCAAGCCTTCGCGGCCGGGCGGGCAGCGCTCGCCGGCACCGGCTCGTGCCGCAGGTAGGTCCTGCTGAACCGCCCGCTCCCGGAAGTCAGTGCGCGCAAATCAATCGAGTAGCGCAACAGTTCCTGATCCGGAACCTCTGCAGCGATTTCGGTGATATCTCCGCCCGTCGACGTCGTCCCCGTCAGTCGCGCGCGCCGGGACGACAGGCCGCTCATCACCGCGCCGACGTGCTCCTCCGGCACGCTGATAGTCACCTCCGAGACGGGTTCCAGCAACTGGATCCGGGTGGTCGCGGCGGCCTCCCGCAGGGCCAGTGCGCCAGCCGCCTGGAAGGCCGCGTCAGAAGAGTCCACACTATGCGCCTTGCCTCCGAGCAACGTCACCCGGATATCGACGACGGGGAAGCCGGCGGCAACACCTTTCTGCATTTGGGTCCGTACCCCCTTTTCCACCGAAGCGATGAAAGGCCCCGGGATCACCCCTCCGACCGTTTTGTCGATGAACTGAAAGCCGGTGCCCCGCTCCAGCGGCTCAACTTCGATGTCGCAGACGGCGTACTGGCCGTGGCCGCCGGACTGTTTCACGTACCGGCCGTGACCGGACGCTGCTGCCGCGAAGGTCTCCCGCAACGGAGTCACCACATCAACCGTGTGGAGGTTTACGCCCTGGTCCCTCAGCCGGCCGAGGACCACCTCCGCGTGGGCCTCGCCCATGCACCACAGAATCAGCTGGTGCGTCTCGGAATTCCGTTCAACCCGGAGCGTGGGGTCACCCGCCGCGACCTTTCCCAGGCTCCTGGCGAGGACGTCCTCGTCACCGTGAGAGGCCGCTTCAATGGCAACGGGCAGCAGCGGTTCGGGCATCTCCCACGGCTGGACCAGGAGGGGCAGTTCCTTGGACGAGACGGTGTCCCCCGTTTCGGCGGTGCCCAGCTTAGTGAGGGCACAGATATCTCCCGCAACGCTGTACGGGACCGGCCGCAGGCTCGAACCCATCGGTGAGTAAAGGTGCGCAACCCGCTCGTCACTGTCGTGGTCCTCATGGCCCCGGTCGGCAAGGCCGTGGCCGCTGACGTGGACGGCCGTATCCTCCCGCAGGGTGCCGGAGAAAATTCGCACCAGGCACACTCTGCCAAGGAAGGGGTCGATCGTGGTGCGCACCACCTCACCGGCCAGGGGTCCCTCGGGGTCGCAGCCGAGCAGGCCGGCCGGGGCACCGGCAAGATCCGTCACGGGCGGCAGTTGGCGTTCGGCCGGGGACGGGAACGCCCGCGTCACCGTCTCGAGCAGTTCCGCCACGCCCAGGCCGGTTTCCGCGGAGGTCGGCAGTACAGGGTGGAAGGACGCCCGGGCCACCGCGGTCTCCAGGTCCTGGATCAGGATGTCCAGGGCGATGTCCTCCCCCGCAAGGTACCGGTCCATCAGCGTCTCGTCTTCGCTCTCGGCGATGATCCCTTCAATAAGCGCGCTGCGCGCCGTCTCCGAGGCGGCGCGTTCGGCGTCGTCGGCCGTCCGGAACACGGGCACCGGGTTGTCCAGCACAGGCTCAGACACGGTTCCGGAGAGGAGCCCCAGCAGGCCCGCCGCTGCGGTGCCTGAGCCGAGCGGCACGTACAGGGGCATCACGGCGTCTCCGAAAGCACGCCGGCACCTGGCCAGGGCGGCCTCGAAATCCGCCCGGGGGTGGTCCAGACGGCTGATCACAACCGCCCTGGGCATGCGGGCGCTCTCGCACTCTGCCCAGAGAGCGCTGGTGGCGGCGTCGATATCGTCAACCGCTGACACAACAAACAGCGCCCCGTCAGCAGCCCGCAGGCCGGCCCGCAGTTCACCGACAAACTCTCCGTATCCTGGGGTGTCGAGCAGGTTCACCTTGACGCCGTCGACGCCGAGAGGAACCACTGAGAGGGCGACGGATCGCTGCTGGTGGATCGCCGCCGGTTCCGAATCGCTCACGGTGGTGCCCTCTGCGATCGACCCCATCCGTGAGATAGCGCCGGTCGCGGCGAGCAGCGCCTCGCTGAGCATCGTCTTCCCTGCCCCCGAGTGGCCGACGAGGGCTATGTTCCGGATTTGTTCCGGCCGGTCCGGCGGAGGGCCTTCGGTGGTGTCTGCACGCCGGAGGTCGGCACCACGGCCGGCGTTCTTTGCCGGCGCCTTTGCATCCTTTGCCGGCATGAGTGCCTCCTGGCGTCGTGTTCATGGTGCGCTCCGGGCGGCGGAACGGCCTGTCTTAAGGATTTGACACCCTGCGGGGAGCCGACAGCAAGATGCAAGCCAATCTCCGTGGCGGTAGTCCCGTTCCGGCGGCCCTCCCCGCGGTTCAGCCGCCGTCGTAGGCCCTTTGCAGCTCCGCGATGTCCAGCTTCTGCATCCCGAGCATGGCCTGCATCGCGCGCTGGCTGGCCAACGGGTCCGGCCCGCCGATCAGCCGGCCCAGCACGGACGGGACCACCTGCCACGAGACGCCGTACCTGTCCTTGAGCCAGCCGCACTGCCCCTCGGCGCCGCCCTGGCTCAGCGCCGCCCAATACCGGTCAACCTCTTCCTGGGAGCCGCAATCCACAACGAAGGAGACCGCTTCGTTGAAGGTGAAGGCCGGTCCTCCGTTCAGCGCCGTGAACGTCCGGCCTCCGATCTCGAAGCGGACGGTGATCGCCTGGCCTGCGGGCCCGGGACCGCCTTCGCCGTAGCGGGCCACGTCCAGGACCTTGCCGTCCTCGAAGAGGGAAACGTAGTGCTCGGCGGCTTCCTCGGCCTGGTTGTCGAACCACAGGCAGGTCGTGACTTTTTCGTTCACTGGGTACTCTTCCCGTTCTGCCCGTGCGGCCGGGCGGACACCGGCCGCGATGCGGGTTGAGCCAGAGCCTAGTCCGGCGGCGGCGGGCGGACAACGGACGTCATCCCCGGTTCAGCGCCGGAAAGGCCGGCGGAACCGGCCGGGCTGCGGGGCTAGGCTTGAACCATGACGTCATCCACGCCCGGAGTTTCCGGTAATCCAGCCAGTCATCCAGTCCGCGACGCCGGGTTCAGTCGGTCCGCCGCGCTGGCCGCCGCGGCCGACGTCGTCTTCATCCTTGTTTTTGCCGCCATCGGACGGGATGCGCACCAGCGCGCTGAAGACGTCACCGGGGTCCTGGCCACTGCCTGGCCTTTCCTCGCCGGTGCCGCCGCAAGCTGGCTGGTTCTGCGCGCCTGGCGCGCTCCTCTCGCCCTGTGGCCGGCCGGCGTCGGCGTCTGGCTGGGAACGGTGGCCGTCGGCATGCTGCTGCGGGCGGCCACCGGGCAGACCGTGGTTCTGCCCTTCGTCATCGTGGCGCTGCTGGCGCTGGCCGTTTTCCTGCTTGGATACCGGCTCCTGGCCTTGGCGGTGGACCGGTTCCGCACACGCCGCCGGCAGGCCTGATGTATTAGGCTTGCAGGAAAATGGCGTCGCTCCGGCGGGCCATTAATCGGCCGGCAACGGCGCAACAGCTCCGGAAAGGCTCAGACGTGGTGACCGCTTTCGTCCTGATCAAGACAGACGCTTCCCGCATCCCCGAAACCGCTGAAGAAATCTCCGCCATCCCGGGCATCAGCGAGGTCTACTCCGTGACCGGGGAATGGGATCTGATCGCCATCGCCAGGGTGGCGAAGCACGAGGACCTCGCGGACGCCATCGCGGACAAGCTCTCCAAGGTTCCCGGAGTGGTGCACACCACCACCCAGATCGCGTTCCGCGCCTACTCCCAGCACGACCTCGACGCGGCCTTCGCACTCGGGTTCGAACAGTAGCCGGCTGGGCGCAGCAGCCGATAAGCAGCAACCGGCTAGAACTGGTAGCGGGCGGACGCTGCTGCCGGGCCCGGCGGGCCTAGCTGTGTGAGAGTGCCACCCAGCGCTCCAGTACTTCGGCAGCCGCCCCGGAATCAATTGATTCCGCCGCCCGCTTCAGGGCCGAAGCCATCCGGTCCGCCAGGGTGCCCACCGCGTCGAGGTCGAACGCCACCAGTCCCGCAGCGGCGTTGACCAGGGCGGCGTCGCGGGCGGCTCCCGGAGCGCCCGAGAGGACCGCACGGACGACGGCGGCATTGGCCGCCGCGTCCCCGCCGCGCAACTCTTCGAGGGTTGCCCGGCGGATCCCGAGGTCGCGCGGGTCCAGTGTTTCCTCCGTCACCGCGCCGTTCCGGATCTCCCAGACACGGGAGGGTCCGGTGGTAGTCAATTCATCCAGCCCGTCGCTGCCGCGGAAGACGAGCCCGCGGCTCCCGCGCTTGGCCAGGACGCCCGCCACCAGGGGCGCCATCCGTTCGTTGGCGACGCCGACGGCCGAGGCCTGGACGTGGGCGGGGTTGATCATCGGGCCCAGGAAGTTGAATGCCGTCGGCACTCCGAGTTCCCGGCGGGCGACGGCGGCGTGCCGCATGGAAGGGTGGAACACCTGGGCGAAGCAGAAGGTGATGCCGGCCTCGTCGGCATTCAGCGCGACCCGCGGAATGGGAAGGTCCAACCGGACGCCAAGGGCCTCCAGGACATCGGCCGAGCCTGACGCCGAGGACGCGGCGCGGTTGCCATGCTTGACCACCTTGGCGCCAGCGCCGGCGGCGATCAGGGCCGCCATGGTGGAGATGTTCACTGTGTTCTGCTGGTCCCCGCCGGTGCCGACGATGTCCAGCTTCTCGCCGGAGATGCCTATCGGGCTGGCGTTGGAGATCATGGCCTCCACCAGCCCCGCGAGCTCGTCCACAGTCTCACCCTTGGACCGCAGGGCAACGAGGAATCCCGCCACCTGTGCCGGCGATGCCTCTCCGGACATGATCGTATTCATCGCCCACTGGGTGCTTCCGGTTGTGAGATCCGTACCGTCGATGAGCGCGCCGATGAGCCGCGGCCAGGTGTTGCCGGCGGGCTGGGCAGATGCCTGAGAAGTCACCTCCCGATGCTACCGAGGTGCGTGCCGCTATGACCAATGTGAACGGGTACCGGAACTTTTCCGCGCGAATTCGCGGCTTTGTAGAAAAAGTCCTCCGAAAACGCGGTTTGCGTTGGGCAGGACGGACTTTTATAGACATAATGTCTATGTGACATCTGCGACCCATGCCCCCAGTACCCCGGCGCACCCGACGCTGAATCGCCCGAATATGGTTTCCGTTGGAACCGTGGTCTGGCTGTCCAGTGAGTTGATGTTCTTCGCCGGTCTCTTCGCCATGTACTTCACTCTCCGTTCGACGTCCGGACAGATGTGGGCGGAAGAGACAGCCAAGCTCAACTTCCCCTTTGCGCTCGTAAACACGATCGTCCTCGTGGCAAGTTCCTTCACTTGCCAGATGGGCGTCTTCGCCGCCGAGCGGCTCCAGCCGCGCCGAAGTGGCGGCCGACTCAGCTTCACCCGCTGGGGAATGAACGGATGGTTCACCCTGACCTTCATCATGGGTGCCTTCTTCGTGGCCGGCCAGTCGACGGAATACGCCATGCTCGTGTCCGAGCACGTCTCCCTCTCGTCGAATGCCTACGGTTCAGCGTTCTACATCACCACGGGCTTCCACGGCCTGCACGTCATCGGCGGCCTTGTTGCCTTCCTGCTCATCATCGGCCGCTCCTTCGCAGCAAAGAAGTTCGGCCACTTCGAAGCAACCTCCGCGATCGTTACCTCGTACTACTGGCACTTCGTGGACGTCGTGTGGATCGGCCTCTTCCTGGTCATCTACGTCCTGAAGTAGCCGCAATTTGACTCTTTTTCTACAAGAGACAGAATTTCTAGAAGCGGCTCCCCCGAGCCAACGCAGGATCGAATAAAGGAACCACTACGTGAAGGCACTCTCGCAGAAGCGACGTCACCCGCTGGCAGCAATAGCGCTGCTACTGATGGGCCTCTTGGTCACGGGTGGGCTGTACGCCGTTGCTACCACTGTCAACCAGGCCAAGGCCACCACCACCTTCACCGCCAATGACGTTGAAGAAGGCGGAAAGCTCTTCGAGGCCAACTGCGCCACCTGCCACGGCATGGGTGCGAGCGGATCGCCGTCCGGACCCTCCCTGGTCGGCGTGGGCGCCGCAGCAGTTGACTTCCAGGTTGGCACCGGCCGCATGCCCATGCAGATGAACGGTCCCCAGGCCTACAAGAAGCCTGTCCAGTTCAACGAAGAGCAGACCCGCCAGCTGGCCGCCTACGTTGCCAGCCTCGGCCCCGGCCCGGCCATCCCCGAAGCCGGAGTCCTCGATGAGCAGGGCGACTCCGCCAAGGGTGGAGAGCTCTTCCGCACCAACTGCGCCATGTGCCACAACGCCGCCGCTGCCGGCGGTGCACTCACCCGGGGTAAGTTCGCCCCGGCCCTGGCGGGAGTCTCCGGCGAGCACATCTACGAGGCCATGGTCACCGGCCCGCAGAACATGCCCGTCTTCAACGACGCGAACATCTCCCCGGAAGGTAAGCGCGACATCATCACCTTCCTGAAGCAGATTGAAGCCAACGGCTCCCCGGGCGGCGCCGACCTTGGTGCCCTGGGCCCGGTATCCGAAGGACTTTTCGTCTGGATCGCCGGCCTGGGCGTCATCATCGCCTTCACCATCTGGCTGACCTCGCGGACGTCCTAACCACATCCGCTGCACCTGTAAGAAAGTTTCTGCTGGCACTTCAGCAGTATGAATTGAAAGCTAACCCGGCACACGCCGGGACGAGAGAGGGATGAGGCGAATTATGGGCAACCATAGTGACGGCAGTCCGATCCACTCGGGCACCGTAGCTACGGCTGGTCAGAATGAGGTGGAGAAGTTCCAGGATCCTGGAATTCCCCCGCATCGTTTGCGCCTGGCTGACACGGACCCGAGGGCCGCAAAGCGAGCAGAACGGCAGGTAGCCCTACTTTTCGGGGCCTCCGTTGTCGGCACCCTGATATTCCTGGTGGCGTATTTCGCCATCGATCTGGGCAATGACACCACAATTGCCACCATCCGGCTGCAGAACACCCTGCTGGGCATCGGCACCGCCTTTGCCATGCTGGGCATCGGCACCGGCATCGTGCACTGGGCCAAAGCCCTCATGCCGGACCACGAGGTTTCGGAGGAGCGTCACGCCATCCGTGCCGAGGACGACCGCCAGGCTGCTGTGCGGATTGTCGACGACATCGTCGAGGAAACCGGCATCAAGCGGCGCCCGCTGATCCGCAACACCCTGCTCGGCGCGGTCGCCCTGGCTCCCCTGCCGGCTCTGGCTGTGTTCGGTGACCTCGGTCCCCGTCCCGACGACAAGCTGGCGCACACCATGTGGGCACCGGAGGGCGGCAAGCTCAAGCGGCTTACCCGCGACCCCGAGGGCACCCCGATCAAGGCCGCAGATGTCACGATCGGATCCGCCTTCCACGTCATTCCGGAAGGCCTCAACGAGCTGCACGAAGGCAAGCTGAACGAAAAGGCCAAGGCCGTCGTCCTGCTCATGCGCCTGAACCCGGAGTCCCTCAAGCCCTCCGCGGGCCGCGAGGACTGGGGTTACAACGGCATCGTCGCGTACTCCAAGATCTGCACCCACGTTGGTTGCCCTGTTGCCCTTTACGAGCAGCAGACCCACCACCTGTTGTGCCCGTGCCACCAGTCAACCTTCGACCTGACCCAGGAATGCAAGGTTATCTTCGGCCCGGCCAGCCGGCCGCTCCCCCAGCTGCCCATCGCAGTTGACTCCGAGGGCTACCTCGTCGCCACCAGCGACTTCCATGAACCTGTAGGACCTAGCTATTGGGAGCGTGATGAGCATGAGCGCAACAACAACAGCTAATACCACCACCTTCGTCCCCACGACCAAGGCCGGCCGTATCACCGACTTCGTCGACCAGCGTGTCGGCGGGTCCGCCATGCTCCGCGAATTCGGACGCAAGGTCTTCCCCGACCACTGGTCGTTCATGTTCGGTGAAGTGGCGCTGTACACGTTCGTGATCCTGCTGCTTTCCGGAACGTTCCTGACGTTCTTCTTCGACCCGTCGATGGCCGAAACGCACTACGCCGGTTCCTACGTTCCGCTGAAGAACGTCGAGATGTCCGTAGCGTACAGCTCCTCGCTGAACATCTCCTTCGACATCCGCGGCGGCCTGTTCATGCGCCAGGTCCACCACTGGTCCGCGCTGCTGTTCTGCGCATCGGTGGCGGTGCACATGCTGCGCGTATTCTTCACCGGTGCCTTCCGCAAGCCGCGTGAAATGAACTGGGTTGTCGGCGGCGTTCTGCTCATCCTCTCGCTGGCTGCCGGCTTCACCGGTTACTCGCTTCCCGATGACCTTCTCTCCGGCAACGGCCTGCGCATCATCGACGGCGTCATCAAGTCGATTCCCGTGGTGGGCACGTACATTTCGTTCTTCCTCTTCGGCGGGGAGTTCCCCGGCTCGATGATCATCGGCCGCTTGTACACGCTGCACATCCTGCTGGTTCCGGCCCTGATCCTCCTGATGATCGTGATCCACCTCTTCATGGTGGTCGTCCACAAGCACACCCAATACCCCGGCCCCGGACGCAACGACGGCAACGTCGTCGGCTACCCCCTGGGCCCGGTCTACGCGGCCAAGGCCGGCGGCTTCTTCTTCATCGTGTTCGGTGTCATTGCCATCATGGCGGCGTTCTTCACCATCAACCCGATCTGGAACTACGGCCCCTACGACCCCTCCCCGGTCTCCGCAGGCACACAGCCTGACTGGTACATCGGCTGGGTGGACGGTGCGCTGCGCCTGATGCCGGGCACTCTCGGCAACTGGCACGTAGAGCAGGTCTGGTTCGGCCACGTATTCACCTTCAACGTGCTCCTGCCGGCCCTGGTTCCGGCGGGAATCGTGTTCACGGTTCTTTTCACCTACCCGTGGATCGAACGCTGGATCACCAAGGACGACCGCGAGCACCACGTGCTGGACCGGCCCCGCAACGCGCCGACCCGTACGGCTATCGGCGTGGCAGGCTTCGTGTTCTACTCCGTCCTTTGGGCCGCTGCCAGCTCCGACCTCATTGCGACGCACTTCAACGTGGCGCTGAACGATGTCACCTACTGGCTGCGTGCGCTGTTCTTCCTAGGACCGGTCATCGCCTTCGTTGTGACCAAGCGCGTCGCCCTGGCACTGCAGCGGAAGGACCGTGAGATCGCCCTTCACGGCCGCGAGACGGGACGTATTGTCCGGCTGCCGCACGGTGAGTTCATTGAGGTTCACGCCCCGCTGGACGAATACAAGCGGTACAAGCTGGTCGGGTTCGAGTCGCCCACCCCGCTCCCCGCGCAGCCCAACGCCAACGGCGTGGTCGACGGCAAGGAGAAGCGCCGCGCGGCGCTCTCCCGGTGGTTCTTCGAGGACCGGGTTGCTCCGGCCTCCCCCGCCGAGCTCGAGGCGGCCCACGGCCACCACGGCGTCCATGAGGCAATCGAAGCGACCGAGTCGCAGAAGACCCTCAGCCACTAGCACCATCGCAACACCAGAAAGGCCCGGTCCGCTTGGACCGGGCCTTTCTTGTACCGCTTCTGTCCTTACTGGCGGTAGCCCGACGCGTAATTGCGCGTCGGCCGGACACCGGGGCGTTGCAGCGGCACCCAGAGCTTGTAGCGGTCAGCCCGGTAGTAAGACACGGAGTAGTCCACCATGGCCCGGGCCACAAAAGCATGGCGCTGGATTTTCAACAGCGGGGAACCTACTTCAACGTTGAGCAGCCTGGCGGTGGACGGCGACGCCGCGGTGGCCTCTATCATGTCCTCGCCCCACTCCATCACGAGCCCGAAGCGCTCACTCAGGACGTTGTAGAGCGACGTCGGCGGCTCCTCGTCCAGCAGGCCGGGAACCCGGTGTGCCGGGATGAAGTTCTCATCCACGCTCATCGGCTCGTTATCGGCCAGCAGCAGGCGACGGAACCGCACCAGCGGTGTGCCCTCCTCCAGCTGCAGCTCCCGGGCGAGGAAGGCGCTGGCCCCGATCTGCTCGAAGCTGAGGACTTTCGCCGCCGGAACCATGCCGCGCCGCTGCATCTCCTCGCTGTAGGACGTCAGTTTCACCTGGAGGTCAAGCTTCGGTTTGCGGACGAAGGTTCCCAGGCCCACGACGCGCTCGATGACCTCCTCACCGACCAGTGCGTCGATGGCCTGGCGGACCGTCATGCGGGCCAGTCCGAAGCGGATGGCAAGGTCCCGCTCCGATGGCAGCGCCGACCCCGGAGGACACGCCTTGACGATGTGTGCCCGGATGATTTCCCGCAGCTGGACATAGATGGGTGTGCCGCTCTGCCGGTCGATGTCTCCGGCCATCCGGGACGCGTCAGAGGACGCCATGGTACTGCCTGCCGCATTGGTTCATACCTCAAGGTTAAGCCACCGCGGCGGAGGTCTAGACCAGCACCCTGTCGTTTCGTGTGCTGCTCAAACCCCGGCTAGGCTTGAAGCACACGCCGGAATCAGCTAAGGAGTTCCCGTTGCCAGTACGCAAGGCAATTGTCCACGCCACCGTCGGCCTGCACGCCCGGCCGGCGGCAGCGTTTGTGCGCGCAGTGACCGAAACAGGGCTCCCGGTCACCATCAGCAAGGACGGCAAACCCGGAGTCGACGCCCGGTCGCTGCTTGAGGTGATGACCGAGGACTTCGCCTGCGGCTGCGAGGTGGAACTGGCCGTCGCAGCGGACGCGATCCCCGCCCCGTACAGCGTCCTGGAGGCCGAGGGGGCACTGGAGAACCTGCGCCTCCTCCTGGAGACCGCACAGCCCGGCTGAAGCCCCCGCAACGGCTTTGCTCGCGCTTTCCAGCAGAGAGGCGAACGTACGGCCAGCAGCGACAGACATACGACGGCGGGCCCCACCTTCTGGTGGGGCCCGCCGTCTTTTATTTTTTGCTTAGTGCTTACCTGCGGCTAGTGCGCGTGGTCACCGCGGCTGTATTCATACACCCAGCCAACCAGGGCAACGACCGCCAGGCCGGCTGCGATGTAGACAATCCAGAACCCCACGGCCAGGCCGAGGAATCCCGCGGCGCAGGAGAAGCCCAGGACCAGGGGCCACCAGCTCCAGGGGCTGAAGTGCCCCTGCTCGCCGGCGCCTTCGTGGATCTCAGCGTCGCTGCGGTCCTCGGGCCGAAGCCCGACGCGCTTGCCGGTGAAGCCGAGGTACGCGCCGATCATGCCGGCGAGGCCTCCGACCAGCAGGATGCCCAGGACACCGACCCACTCGCTCCAGTGGGTCAGGAACCCGTAGACCAGGGCGACCGGGACGAAGAAGAAAACTCCGAGTCCAAAAATCCTTGATTCGATCTTCACAGCGAGGCGTCCTTCTGGTCGGCGTTACCAAGGGTCGCTGCAGCAGGGGCAGGAGACTCAATGGTGTAGGACTGGGAGAGCTCAGGGTGGTGCAGGTCCAGCGCGGGACGCTCGGAACGGATCCGCGGCAACGAGGTGAAGTTGTGCCGCGGCGGCGGGCAGGAAGTTGCCCACTCCAGCGAGCCACCGAAGCCCCACGGGTCATCAACCGTTACCTTTTCGCCAGCCCGCCACGTGATGTAGACGTTCCAGAAGAACGGGATCAGCGAGGCACCCAGCAGGAAGGACGCGTACGTGGAGAACTGGTTCATCCACGTGAAGTTGTCCTGCGGCATGTAGTCCGCGTAGCGGCGGGGCATACCGATGACGCCGAGCCAGTGCTGGATAAGGAACGTGCCGTGGAAGCCCAGGAAGAGCATCCAGAAATGGACCTTGCCCAGGCGCTCGTTCAGCATGGTCCCGGTCCACTTCGGCCACCAGAAGTAGAAGCCGGCGAACATTGCGAACACCACGGTGCCGAAGACCACGTAGTGGAAGTGTGCCACCACGAAGTAGGTGTCGGAGACGTGGAAGTCCAGCGGCGGGGAAGCCAGGATGATGCCGGTCAGGCCGCCGAAGAGGAAGGTAGCCAGGAAGCCGATGCTCCAGAGCATGGGGGTCTCAAAGGTGAGGGAGCCCCGCCACATGGTGCCGATCCAGTTGAAGAACTTCACGCCGGTCGGAACAGCAATCAGCATGGTCATGAAGGAGAAGAACGGCAGCAGCGCGGCACCGGTGACGTACATGTGGTGCGCCCACACGGTCACGGACAGTGCGGCAATCGAAATCGTCGCGTAGACCAGACCCTTGTAGCCGAAGATGGGCTTGCGGCTGAACACCGGGAAGATCTCCGAGACAATGCCGAAGAACGGCAGCGCGATGATGTAGACCTCGGGGTGGCCGAAGAACCAGAACAGGTGCTGCCAGAGCACGGCACCGCCGTTTTCCGGATCGAAGATGTGCGCGCCGAAGCGGCGGTCCGCGCCAAGGGCGAACAGGGCCGCAGCCAGCGGCGGGAACGCCATCAGGACCAGGATCGCGGTGACCAGGATGTTCCAGGTGAAGATCGGCATGCGCCACATGGTCATGCCCGGGGCGCGCATGCAGATGATCGTGGTAATGAAGTTGACCGCACCCAGGATGGTGCCGAAGCCGGAAAGCGCCAGGCCGAAAACCCAGAGGTCACCGCCCACGCCCGGGCTGAACGTGGTGTTCGACAGCGGCGCGTAGGCGAACCAGCCGAACGACGCTGCACCCTGCGGGGTGATGAAGCCGGAGACGGCGATCGTCGAGCCAAAGAGGAAGAACCAGAAGGCCAGCGCGTTCAGCCGGGGGAAGGCGACGTCGGGCGCGCCGATCTGGAGTGGCATGATGACGTTGGCGAAGCCCGCGAACAGCGGGGTGGCGAACATCAGCAGCATGACGGTGCCGTGCATGGTGAACAGCTGGTTGTACTGCTCTTTGGTCTGCAGGATCTGCATACCGGGCTCGAACAGCTCGGCGCGGATCAGCAGCGCCATCACACCGCCGAAGCAGAAGAACACGAAGGACGCGATCAGGTACATGTACCCGATGGTCTTGTGGTCGGTCGAGGTGATCCAGTTGACGACGATGCGCCCCTTGGACTTGGGTACTACGGGAGCCGTGAGGATCCCGGAGGGCTGACTGTAGGTGGTTGCCACGTCGCTTCCCTTACTTGTTTTCGGTCTTGGCCGGGAGTCGGTCGTACTCTTCGCCGAGCAGGCCGGAGTTGCCGTCCTGACGCAGCTGCTCCAAGTGAGCCTTGAACTCTGACTCGGAGACAACCTTCACGCGGAACAGCATTTCGGAGTGGTATTCGCCGCAGAGTTCGGCGCACTTGCCGTCGTAGGTCCCCTCCTTGGTGGGGGTGAACCTGATGTAGTTGACCTTGCCCGGGATCATGTCGCGCTTCTGGAGGAAGGCGGGAACCCAGAAGGAATGGATGACGTCGCGGGCGTTGAGCTCGAGGTCAACCGACTTGTTGACGGGCAGGTACAGCGTGGGCAGCTTTTCCTTGTCCACTTCCTGACCGGTCAGGTGCGCCTGGACCCCGGCTTCGTGGACGTCTCCGGTGACGACGTCGCCCTTCTTGTAGTTGAAGTCCCAGGCCCACTGCTTGCCACGGACGTCGACAACGACATCGGCAGGCTGGCTGCGGTTGTCGATTGCCTGCTGGTCACGGTCGGTGAAGTAGAAGAACACCAGGACCATGAACAGCGGGATCGTCAGGTAGAAGACCTCCAGCGGCAGGTTGAAGCTGTTCTGGCGGGGGAAGCCCACGGTGCCCTTGCGCCGCCGGTAAGCGACGATGCACCAGATCATCAGACCCCAGGTAATGATGCCCACTACCAGCGCGGCAATCCATGAGTTGACCCAGAGGTCCATGATGCGGTCAGTGTTACTGGTGGTCCCACGTTCGGTGGGCATCCACCCCTTCTGTACCTCTGGTGAACATCCAGTCAAAGCCAACGCGCCGGCTAGTGCCAAGCCAGTGATCGTAGAGATCTTTTTGCGTCGGCTGCCGGTTCGGTTCTGCGAACTCACAGACGGCCCTTCCTACTTGTTGCTGTCGCCCGGGTCACCACTGGCGTTCCGGGCACACGAAAAGTTTTACTACTCGTTGTAGAGCTTACCGCTCCGCAGGAGTTTTCGCCCACATGTCCGCACCGTGGCTCGGAAGCGTTTTTTCCGGCCCGGCCCGTGTCCGTTTCGGGCGGCACTAAGGCCGGCCGAACGGCCGGCCCTAGTGGAAGGAATCACCGCAGGCGCAGGAGCCGCCGGCGTTGGGATTGTCGATGGTGAAGCCCTGCTTTGCGATGGTGTCCTCAAAGTCGATGCTGGCACCACTGAGGTACGGGACGCTCATCTTGTCGACGACAACTTCAACGCCGTCGTAATCGCGGACGGCATCTCCCTCGAGGAGCCGCTCGTCGAAGTAGAGCTGGTAGATAAGGCCGGAGCAACCGCCCGGCTGCACGGCCACGCGCAGGCGCAGGTCGGTGCGGCCTTCCTGCTCCAGCAGGCTGCGGACCTTGCCGGCGGCGACGTCGGTCAGGTTGACCTCGTGCGTGGGCAGCTCCTCGCCGGCAATAACGGTGGTGTCGGCGCTGTTTTCATTGGTTGTAGTGCTCATGGCCTACCTTCTGACGACGGTGGTGGCGGCTCCACGTACGCGGTGCCCGCCCCTACTTGAACGGTATGGGCTATAGCTACATGCTACGTCGGTCGGACGTGTAGCTCTAACTCCTGTCGTAACCCTGCGGACCCGCTGGATGTTCCCCCGACGGCGGATATTGCGGTCCGGTCACGCCAGTCCTTCCGCGTTGAGCCGTGCCAGCATGAAGGCTTCGGCCGTGATGGCATTCCGGAAGTCCTCCAGGTGGAGGGATTCGTTGGCGCTGTGCGCGCGGGAATCGGGGTCTTCCACACCGGTGACGAGGATCTGGACGTCCGGGTAGAGCTCGGTCAGGTCGGCGATGAAGGGAATGGAGCCGCCGATTCCCGTTTCCACTGCCGGGACGCCCCAGGCCTCGCCCAGGGCCCACAGGGCCACCTTTGCCGCTTTGGAGGAGGTGTCCGTCAGGAAGGAACTGCCGCTCTCCCCCGGCGTGAACACGACGCGGGCGCCGAAGGGCGCGTTCGCCTCGACGTGCCTGCGCACCGCTTCCATGGCTTCGGCGGGATCCTGGCCGGGCGCGAGCCGCAGGCTGAATTTGGCGCGCGCCCGCGGGAGCAGGGTGTTGGAGGCGACGTCAACCGCGGGGGCATCGAAGCCGATGATGGACAGGGCGGGCTTTGTCCACATCCGGGAGGCGATGCTTCCGGTTCCGGCGAGCTTCACGCCGTCGAGCACGGAAGCGTCGGCACGGTATTCCGCTTCAGTAAGGTCCACCGTCACGTTGTCGCGGCTGACCAGACCGGGGATGGCGACGGCGCCGTCGGCGTCGTGCAGTGTTGCGATCAGGCGGGCAAGCAGGGTGGGGGCGTCCAGCACCGGGCCGCCGAACATGCCGGAATGCACGGCGTGTTCCAGGACCTGGACCTCGATGGTGCCGTCCACAAGCCCGCGCAGGCTCGTAGTGAGCGCCGGGACGCCGACCTTCCAGTTGCTGGAGTCCGCCACCACGATCACGTCGGCGCGCAGGAGGTCCTTATGCCTTTCGAGGAAAGACCGGAACGTCGGGGAACCAGCTTCTTCCTCCCCCTCAAAAAAGAACGTCACGCCCAGGCCGAGGTCCTCCCCCAGCACCCGGACCGCCGCGGAGTAGGCCGCGATGTGGGCCATGATCCCCGCCTTGTCGTCGGCGGCTCCGCGGCCGTAGAGCCGGCCATCGCGTTCGACGGCGGTGAACGGCTCTGTTTCCCACAGCGCCGGATCTCCGGCCGGCTGCACGTCGTGATGCGCGTACAGGAGGACGGTCGGCTTTCCCGCGGCGGCCGGCCGGCGGGCGACGACGGCGGGGCCGCCGGGCGTGCCGTCCTCCTTGTCGCAGCGCAGGATCCGGACGTCGTCGAAACCGCTTGCCCGGACGAGACCGGCCACCGCCTCGGCGCTGGCGTCCAGCGGGGCCGGATCGAAGCTGGGCCAGGCGATACCCGGAATGGCCACGAGGTCCTTCAACTGGGTGATGGTGGCATCGAAGGATTCGGCGACGGCCTGGCGCAGGGCGTCGGCCTCGGGAATTTCAACGTGTCCGGAAGCGCTGTGGGCGTTGGCGGCAGGAAAAGAAGTCATGGCGGAAACACTACCCGCGCCGCTGACCACCACAAATAGCGCTCCGGTCGCCGCCGAAAGGCTCGGTGAGGGGTCGGTGACGGGCTCGGTGAGGGGCTCCGGGGTGGACCCCAGGGCGGGCCGCGCGCTGGCGCCCGGACTGGGACCCGGGCCGGCGGCCGCGGGGTATTCTATATGGGTGTTTGGACGAAAAAAGGAAGCGCCCACGGCGCAGGAAATAGTTGACCAGCAGGCGGCCGCGGCTTCGGCCCGGGACGCCGCCTCGGGCAAGGGAGCGCCCACGCCCAAGCGCAGTGCGCAGGTGGCCGCACGCAAGCGGCCGCTCGTGCCCGAGGACCGCAAGGCCTCCAAGGCCGCCGAGCGCGTCGCCATCCAGGACCAGCGGCTGAAGATGCGCCAGGCCATGGATACCGGGGATGAGCGGTTCCTGCCGCTTCGCGACAAGGGCCCGCAGAAGCGCTTCGCCCGCAATTACGTGGACGCCCGGTTCAACCTCGGCGAGTACCTCATGTTCGGCGCGTTGGTCTTCGTGGTCGTGTCGCTCCTGGTGCCCGCCTCCAGCGACCTGATGATCTATGTCCTCGGCGCCTTCTGGGTGATGTTCCTGGCGGTGTTCGTGGACGCCTTCATCCTGTCCCGGAAGCTCAAGACACGCCTTGCCGCCAAGTTCGGCGAGGCCGAGCGCGGCACTGTCTGGTACGGCTCCATGCGGTCCCTGCAGTTCCGCCGCCTGCGCATGCCGAAGCCGCAGGTCAAGCGCGGCGAGTTCCCCTCCTAAGTTTTCGTTTCCAAGAGGCCCCGGCAGTTCCTCAACTGCCCGGGCCTCTTTTGTGCCCGGAACCCGCGGGTATGACGTCTGGCAGTACAGCTACCGCCGGGAGGGGTGCTTTGCCAGCAGCCGGTTGATGTGCGCAGCCCAGAAAGGGCCTTCGTAGAGGAAGGCCGTGTAGCCCTGCACCAGGGTGGCCCCGGCGTCGAGCCGCTGCTGGACATCCTGCGCCGTTTCAACGCCGCCAACGGATACGAGCGCCAGCGCACCCCCGGTTGCGGCCTTCAGCCGGGACAACACCTCAAGGGAACGCTGCTTCAGCGGCGCCCCGGAAAGTCCGCCGGCACCGCACGCCTCGACCTTGTCCGGACCGGACGCCAGACCCGTGCGGCCAATGGTCGTGTTCGTCGCGATGATGCCGTCCAGGCCCAGGTCAAGTGCAAGCCGGGCGACGTCGTCGATGTCCTCGTCACTGAGGTCCGGAGCGATCTTCACGAGGAGCGGCACGTGGCGGCCGGCTGCCTTGTCCGCTTCCTCCCCCACCGCGGTCAACAGCGGGCGGAGCGTCTGCACGTCCTGCAGCAGCCGCAGGCCCGGGGTGTTCGGCGAACTGACGTTGACGACAAGGTAATCAGCGGCGGGAGCCAGGCTGCGGGCGCTCACGAGGTAGTCTTCCACCGCGTCCTCGAGCTCCACCACCTTGCTCTTGCCGATATTGACCCCGATGACCGGCCGGACCCCCGGGTGCCGGCGCTGCAGCGCGGCCCGGGCGGACTTCAGGCGGGGCGCCACCGCTGCGGCGCCGTCGTTGTTGAAGCCCATCCGGTTGATCACGGCCCGGTCCTCAATCAGGCGGAAGAGCCTGGGAGCGGGGTTGCCCGGCTGCGCCTGGCCCGTGATGGTGCCGACCTCCACGTGGCCGAAGCCGAGCTCCGTGAGGGCCTCGATGCCGTGCCCTTCCTTGTCGAAGCCGGCTGCCAGCCCGAACGGGGAGGGAAAGGTCAGGCCGAAAGCCTGGGTCTGGAGGGAGGCTGCCGGCGCGGTGAACTTCTGCAGCACCCGCCCGGCGCCGCAGGTATGCACCAGGCGGATGGCCTGGAACCCGATCTTGTGGGCGCGTTCGGCGTCCATCCATGAGAAGGCCAGCCGGAAGAATGTGGGATATACGCGCATGGGTCTAGTTTTCCGGTTCTTGTGGCCCAGACCAAACCCGGCGCTAGCATGAAGCCATGACCAGCGACAGCGCCGTTCCGGCTCCCGGCGCGGCCCCGGGCACTGCCCCGGTCCCAGCGCAGTGGGAGAGCGACATGCTCGGTGCCGGCTTCGAAGCCTGCACCTTCCAGGCCGCGGGTGCGGACGGCGTCGCACGCACCGCCACCCTGGTGCGGCACGTTCCGCCCCGGGCCGGAGGCACCGGGCCGGAGGTCCGGCTGCGGACCGGTCCCGAGGCTGCCGCACCGCTCCCGGCGGGGCCGGCCCAGTCGCGGGCCGTCCTGTTCCTTCACGGCTGGAGCGACTACTTCTTCAACAAGGAGCTGGCGGAGTTCTGGACCGGCAGTGGATTCCAGTTCTTCGCCCTGGACCTGCACAATCACGGACGGAGCCTCCGGCCGGAAACCCCTGGCGGCTATGTCGCCGACCTGGCGGACTACGACGCCGAGATCACCGGGGCGTTCGGCATCATTGGCTCGCTTGCGCCCGGCGGCACGGCGCCGCCGGCTGTCACGCTGATGGGACACTCCACCGGCGGCCTGGTTGCCGCGCTTTGGGCGAGCCGGCACCCCGGCGTCGCATCGCAGCTGATCCTGAACAGCCCCTGGCTGGAAATGCACGGCAGCCCTGCCGTGCGGCGCGCGACGCGCACCCTGCTTGGCCCGCTCGCGTGGCTGCGGCCGGAGTCCGTGATCCGGCTTCCCGAGCGGGGGTTCTACTGGCGCAGCATCAGCAGCTCGGCCGAGGGCGAGTGGACCCTGGACGATGCGTTCCGGCCGCCGCAGGCCTTCCCCGTCCGCGCGGGATGGCTCAGCGCAGTCCTCGCCGGGCAGGCCCGGGTGGCGCGGGGCCTGAACCTCGACATCCCCGTCCTCGTGCTGATCTCGGGAGCCAGCGCCAACGGGATGGTCTGGAAGGAATCCATGCGGAGCACGGATGCCGTGCTCGATGTAAACACGATCGCCCTCCGGTCCCTGGGCCTTGGCCGCAGCGTCACGCTGGAAAGGATCGACGGCGCACTGCACGACGTCTTCCTGTCTGCGCCGAAGGTGCGTCAAGACGCCTACGCCCGGCTGGCGCGGTGGGTCCGGGCCTACGTGCTCGACGCGCCGCCCGTGACCGGGACGGCAGCGTCGATGGCACCGCCGTAGCGGCGGTCCCGTTTGGCATAGATCTCCACCGCGTCCCACAGGGTGCGCCGGTCCACGTCAGGCCAGAGCGTGTCAAGGAAGACGAATTCCGCGTACGCCGACTGCCAGAGCATGAAGTTGGACAACCGCTGCTCACCGGAGCTCCGCAGGAACAGGTCCACGTCCGGCAGGTCGGGCTCATCAAGGTACTTCTGGATGGTCTTCTCCGTGATGGCCCCGGGCCGGAGGCGTCCGGCGGCCACCTCTTCCGCGATCGCGGACACGGCGTCGGCGATCTCGGCCCGGCCGCCGTAGTTGACACACATGTTCAACGTGCAGGTGCTGTTCCCCCGGGTGTAGTCCTCGGCCTCTTCCAGCTCCCGGATGACGGAGCCCCAGAGCCGCGGGCGCCGGCCGGACCACCGGATCCGGACGCCCCATTCGTCCAGCTGGTCGCGCTGCCGGCGCAGCACGTCCTTGTTGAACCCCATCAGGAAGCGGACTTCCTCCGGTGACCGGCGCCAGTTTTCGGTGGAGAAGGCGTACACGCTGACGTGTTCGATCCCCAGCTCGATCGCCCCCGCCATCACATCCAGCAGGGCGGGCTCCCCCGCCTTGTGGCCTTCAATCCGCGGGAGCCCCCGCTGGTTCGCCCAGCGGCCGTTGCCGTCCATCACGATGGCGACGTGACGCGGGATCAGCTCCGCCGGAATGGCGGGCGGCACGGCGCCGGAGGGGTGCCCATACGGCTTCACCACCGGAGCGGTCCGCTGCCGCGCCGGTGCATTCTTCTTCGCCGGGTTCTTTCCCGCATTCTTGCCCAACACCGTTAAGTTCGCTCCACATGTTTGAGGGATTTAAGCGCACGTTCCAGATGCCATTGCAGGTAGCTGGCCACCAGTCCGGCGGACTCGCGGCGGTGAACGGGCTGGGAGGCGTCCGCCGTGGCCCAGTCCCCGGTCAGCAGGGCGCCAAGCAGCACCACAGTCTCGGCCGCGGGCGCAGGGGAACCAGGAGGCCGGCAGTCGGCACAGACCATGCCGCCGAGAGGCGCCGCGAATGCGCTATGTGGCCCCGGCGCGCCGCAGCGCGCGCAGACAGTGAAGCTCGGGGCCCAGCCGCCGGTGGAAAGGGCGCGGAGCAGGTATGAATCGAGGATCAGTTCCGGGGTATGGTCGCGGCGGCTCAGGGAGGCCAGCGCACCCACCAGCAGGTTGTACTGGGCGGTTCCCGCCTCGTTGTCGACGTCGGTAAGCTTTTCCGCGGTCTCCGTCATCGCCGCGGCAACCGTGTAGGCGCCGTAGTCTGCGGCAATGCTGCTTCCATAGGCGCCCTTGGCGACGGCCTGGATCACGACGTCGAGCGTCCGCCCCGAGACCAGCTGCAGGTCCGCCACCATGAACGGCTCGAGCCGGGCCCCGAAGCGGCTGCTGGTGCGGCGGACCCCCTTGGCCACGGCACGCACCTGGCCGTGGTGCTTGGTCAGCAGGGTGATGATGCGGTCCGCTTCCCCGAGCTTGTGGGTGCGCAGCACGACGCCGTCATCACGGTAGGAGCGAGCTGCAAAGGAAGATAGTTGGGCCACGGTTAATCTTCGCACTGCCTTTCGGTAAACACGGTCTTCCCGGACCAGGGCCTTCGGCACGGGCCGGCGTCGGCAGTCATAGGCCGGACACGCACTGCGCCGCCGGACAGATCCGGCGGCGCAGGCGAACAGGGGCAGCGGAACGGCACCCAGTCCGGCTAGGCGCGGGCGTCCCGCACGGCCCGGTTCACGGCCGAGATGACCGCCTTGAGGGATGCCGTGCTGGTGTTGGCGTCGATCCCGACGCCCCACAGCACCCGCTCGCCCACAGCGCACTCGACGTAGGCCGCAGCGAGGGCGTTGCCACCCTCGGACAGGGCGTGCTCGGTGTAGTCCAGCACCCGCACGTCGACGCCGTCCTCGCGCAGGATGCTCAGCAGTGCGGCGATCGGACCGTTGCCCGTGCCGGTGCGGCGGAACTGGGTGCCGTCGACCTTCAGTGAAGCGGTCAGGGTCATTGCCCCGCCCTCGTCCGTCTCAGTGCTGATGGCGCCGAGCGCATAGCGTCCCCACTGGGTGTCGGCCGCTGTGGAGGGCAGGTACTCGTCCTGGAAGACCTGCCACAGCTGGGCGCCGCTGACTTCGCCGCCGGCCGTGTCGGTGTGCTTCTGGATGACGCCGGAGAACTCGATCTGCGCACGGCGCGGCAGGTCCAGGTTGTGCTCGTTCTTCAGCAGGTAGGCGACGCCGCCCTTGCCGGACTGGGAGTTGACCCGGATGACAGCCTCGTAGCTGCGGCCCAGGTCCTTCGGATCCACCGGCAGGTACGGAACCTGCCAAACGTGGTCGGCGACGTCCCGGCCGGCGGCCGCGGCGTCCTTCTCGATCGCTTCCAGGCCCTTCTTGATGGCGTCCTGGTGCGAACCGGAAAATGCCGTGAAGACGAGGTCGCCGCCGTAGGGTGACCGCTCGGCCACGGGCAGCTGGTTGCAGTACTCCACGGTGCGACGGATCTCGTCGATGTTGGAGAAATCGATCATCGGGTCGACGCCCTGGACGAACATGTTCAGGCCCAGGGTCACCAGGTCCACGTTCCCGGTCCGCTCGCCGTTGCCGAAGAGGCACCCCTCGATCCGGTCCGCGCCGGCCAGGTAGCCGAGCTCGGCGGCCGCCACGCCGGTGCCGCGGTCGTTGTGCGGGTGCAGGGACAAGATGATGCCCTCGCGGGGGTGCAGGTGCCGGCTCATCCACTCGATGGAGTCGGCGTAGACGTTGGGGGTGGCCATTTCCACCGTGGCGGGCAGGTTGATGATGACCTGGCTGTCCGCCGAGGCCTCAAAGACATCCGCGATGGCGTTGCAGACCCGGACCGCGTACTCCAGCTCGGTTCCGGTAAAGGATTCCGGCGAGTACTCGTAAGTGATGTGCGTGTCCACGAGGGTCTCCTCGTACTTCTTGCACAGCCGCGCGCCCTGCAGGGCGATGTCCAGGATGCCGTCCTCGTCCTGGTTGAAGACGACCCTGCGCTGCAGGACCGATGTCGAGTTGTAGAGGTGCACAATTGCCCGCTTGGCCCCGACCAGCGACTCGTAGGTCCGCTCGATCAGGTGCTCGCGGGCCTGCGTCAGCACCTGGATGGTGACGTCGTCGGGAATGTGGTTGCCCTCGATCAGCTGGCGGACGAAGTCGAAGTCGGTCTGCGAGGCGGACGGGAACCCGACCTCGATTTCCTTGTAGCCCATGCGCACCAGCAGGTCAAACATCTTCATCTTGCGGGCCGGGCTCATCGGATCGATCAGCGCCTGGTTCCCGTCACGGAGGTCGACCGCGCACCAGCGCGGGGCCTTCGTGATGACCTTGTCAGGCCAGGTGCGGTCCGGCAGTTCAACCGTGATCAGGTCCTGGAAGGGGACGTAACGGTGGACGGGCATTCCTGAGGGCTTCTGTGCATTTTGCATTACTATCGGGGCCTTTTCTGTGGTTCCTGGTGAAAGGGTGGCCGGGCAACACAAACTCCGCAGCGAGGGTGGGCCTTTGCGCTAGATAGCGTCTGAAGCCTCGCCGCGGCAGCTAAGAAGAAGCAGTTCTGCGCGCACCTTTTCACAGTAACACGGGTGCGTAAGATGAAGGAGCCAAACGTCCTAACGTCCATCATGCAGACCCCATGCCGGTGCCAGTGCCGTGCCGGGCCTGCCTGTTTCGAGGAGCATCCGTGCCACTTTCCGGGATAGACCTGTCCACTATAGACGCCAGCACGCGGCCGCAGGACGACTTGTACCAGCACGTGAATGGCGCCTGGCTCAAGAGCACCGAGATCCCGGACGACCGTCCGCTGGAGGGGACGTTCACGGCGCTCCGGGACGGTTCGGAACTCGCAGTCCGGGCGATCATCGAGGACGCGGCAGCCCGGGGCGGGGAAGCCACCGGCATCGAGCGGAAAATCGGCGGGCTCTACAGCAGCTTCATGGACGAGGCCGCGGTGGAGGCCAAGGGCCTGGAGCCGGTGCGGTCCCGGCTTGCGGACGTGTTTGCCGCGGCGTCCGTCGCCGAACTGGTGGCGCTGGCCGGTCGGCTGTTCCGCGCCGACGTCGGCGGCCTGTTCTACATCTATCCCGCGCCGGACGCCGGAAACCCGGACCGGATCCTGCTCTACACCGGGCAGGGCGGACTGGGCCTGCCGGACGAGTCCTACTACCGGGAAGAGAAGTTCGCCCCGATGGTCGACGCCTACCGGGCGCATGTGAAGACCATGTTCGAGCTCGCGGCCGTCGCGGATCCGGAAGCCGCCGCAGGCCGCGTGGTGGACCTGGAAACCTCCCTCGCTTCCCACCACTGGGACAACGTCACCCTGCGGGACCCGCAGAAGACGTACAACCTCAAGTCGGCCGAGGAGGCCGCCGGTCTCTTCCCGCTGTTCGGTGACTGGTTCGAGGCGGCCGGGATCGCTGCGGACAAGCGTGCCGAACTCGTCGTGAGCACGCCCGAGTTCTTCACCGGAGCGGCTTCCCTGCTGGAAACGGTGCCGCTGGCCAGCTGGCAGGAGTGGCTTGCCATGCGTGTGCTCAGTGCAGCCGCGCCCTACCTGTCGGCCGAGTTTGTGGACGCCAACTTCGCCTTCTACGGCACCACGCTCAGCGGCACGCCCCGCAACAAGGACCGCTGGAAGCGCGGCGTCGCCGTCGTCGAGGCTGCCCTGGGCGAGGCCGTCGGCCAGATCTACGTGGCCCGGCACTTCCCCGAATCCCACAAGGCACGCATGCAGTCGCTGGTCTCGAACCTCATCGAGGCGTACCGGGACTCCATCTCCGGGCTGGGCTGGATGGGCGAGGAAACCAAGCAGGAGGCGCTCAAAAAGCTCGACGCGTTCCGCGCCAAGATCGGCTACCCGGACAAGTGGATCGACTATTCCGCTGTGCAGATCGATCCGGCCGACCTGCTCGGCAACGTCGAGCGGGCCCACAGCGCCGACGTCGACCGGCACCTCGATGAGGTGGGCAAGCCGGTGGACCGCGAGAAATGGCTGATGACTCCGCAGACCGTCAACGCCTACTACCACCCGCTGCTCAACGAGATTGTGTTCCCGGCAGCCATCCTCCAGCCGCCGTTCTTCACCGCCGACGCCGACGACGCGGTCAATTACGGCGGGATCGGCGCGGTGATCGGGCACGAGATCGGCCACGGCTTCGACGACCAGGGCTCCCAGCACGACGGCAGCGGACTGCTGCGGAACTGGTGGACCGAGGATGACCGTACGGCGTTCGAGGCACTGACCAAGAAGCTGGTGGACCAGTTCGAGGCGCTCTCCCCCAGCGCCGCCCCGGGGCACCATGTCAACGGCAAGCTGACGCTGGGCGAGAACATCGGTGACCTGGGCGGCCTGACCATCGCGTACAAGGCGTACCTGATCAGCCTCGGCGGGCAGGAGCCGCCGGTGCTGGACGGGTTCACCGGCGTCCAGCGGTTTTTCGCGTCCTGGGCGGCCGGCTGGCGGCAGGTCATGCGGACCGAGGAAGCCATCCGGCGCCTGGCCACGGACCCGCACTCGCCCAACGAGTTCCGCACCAACCAGATCGCCAAGAACCTTGAGGCGTTCCACGAGGGGTTCGGGGTGACCGAGCAGGACGGCATGTGGATGCCGCCGGCGGAGCGCGTCAGCATCTGGTAGCGGACCCCGAGCGATGCCTGCAGGCCGGCGGAAACGGGCCAGGGACTGATCAGGAACGATCAGTCCCTGGCCAGGGCTTCGTCAGCGCGTGATCAGCTCCGGGTTGGCCTGCTGGCACACCGTGTCCCCGGCCGTCTGGTTGACGATGTCCGGCGGCAGGGCAACCGTGGCGTTCCCGGTGGGGGTGCCGCTGGCAAAGTCGCTCCCCAGGTAGACCTGGACGCCCGTGACACCGGCCGCCGGCAGCACCTGCGTGGCGGGAACCGACAGCAGGGCAGCAATGTCCCTGGCCGCGTCGGCGTACCCGGCACCGTAGTAGACGGCCGTGGTGGCGACCGGCGGAGCGGTGAACTTGGACAGCTGGCTGAACCCGCCGGCGAGGAGCGACTGCATGATCTCGGCAGACCGGGCCGGCACGCCGGAACCGTTGGCCACGGCGACGGGCTGCTCGGCCTTCTCGTAGGCCGCGGCCGTCTCGCTGGGCGTCGGGACGGCACCGGCGCCAGCCTCATCGGGACCAGGAGCGGCGGAGGCTGCGGGGGTTGCCGTCGGGTCGGTGAGGTCAAGGTCCTTGCGCATGGCGGCGAACAGCTGGGACGCTGCAGGCTCGGCCAGCTGGAGCCGGTTGACGTCGCTGTCGGCCGGACCGGTCGGAACCGCCACAAAGGCGACCTTGCCGACGTCGATGTTCTTGAGCCGGTTGGCCACGGTCAGGAGGGTCGGGATCGAGGCCAGGCCGTCGTCGACCGTGAGGTTCTTTGTGATGACGTCGGCGATCTGGAGCATCTTCGCGGGGTTGCCCAGGGTGCCGTCGTCCTTGATCTTGCGCGTCAGTGCGGAGAGGAAGCCCTGCTGGGCCTTGATCCGGCCGAGGTCGCCGCCGTCGGCGAAGGCGTGCCGGGTCCGCAGGAACGCCAGCGCCTGCTCGCCCTGCACGGTGGACGTGCCCTTGGGCAGCCGGAGCTGGGAATCGGGGTCGAACACCGCGTCGCTGATGCACACCTCAACGCCGCCCACGGCGTTGGATAGCTCCTTGACGGCGTTGAAGTCGGCCATCATGAAGTGGTCGATCTTCAGGCCGGTGAGCTTGTTGATCGTGTCGACCGCGCAGCCGATGCCGGCCTCGGACATGGCCTCGTTGATCATGACGTCCTTCTGCGCCGGGTACTCGGTCTTGGTCTTCTGGTCCCTGCATTTGGGGACGTTGACCAGCAGGTCCCGGGGGAAACTGACGACGTTGACGCGTTTGTTGTCGGCCGAAATGTCCATCAGCATCAGGACATCCGAATGCCCGTAGCCGGTGGAGTCATCCGACGTCCCGTACTGCGAGTTCTTGCCGTCACGCGTGTCCGAGCCGAGGATCAGGATCTGCATCCTGTCGTGGGATTCGTTGGCGGCGCCCTCGGTGCTGCTGCCCGCCCCGAGGGACGCCTTGCTGATGTTGCCCTGCAGCCGGACCACCCAGTAGGCGCCGAACGCCAGCACCCCGACCAGCAGGACCGAAACCACCGCCGTGCCGATTTTCAGCCAGGCCGGCAGCCGATGGTGGACGCCCAGGTGTCTGGCCGGGCCGACGTCGGGGTCATCCGAGTGCCGGGCAGCGGCAGCTGACCGGGCCGGCGGTGAGGCGCCGTCGTCACGGTCTGGGCGGGGTGGAGCCACTGGAGGAGCCTTCCTTCACGAACGGGAGTCAGCCTATTTTAGTTTCCGTATCTGGGAATTCCCCGATGGCCGCTGCCATGGGAGTGGCGGGGGGCCGGGGCCGCCCCGTCCGGGTCCGGCTCAGAACCCGAGTTTCACCAGCTGCTTGGGATCACGCTGCCAGTCCTTGGCCACCTTGACGTGCAGGTCAAGGTAGATGCGCGCGCCGAGGAGCGCCTCGATGCCCTTGCGCGCGGTGGTCCCGACTTCACGCAGCCGTGCACCGCCCTTGCCGATGATGATCGCCTTCTGGGACGGGCGTTCGACATACAGGTTGACGCGGACGTCGAGGAACGGCCGGTCCTCGGGCCGCCCTTCGCGCGGGACGATCTCGTCGACGACGACGGCCAGGGAGTGCGGCAGTTCGTCGCGGACGCCTTCGAGGGCGGCTTCGCGGATGAGTTCGGGCGATCATCACGGCTTCCGGTTCGTCCGTGAGGTGGCCGTCCGGATACAGCGGCGGGGACGAAGGCATGTGGCTGATCAGGACATCTGCCACCGTGGTGACCTGGAAACCGTCAGTCGCGGAGACGGGCACGATGTCCTTCCAGCCCTCATCGCCCAGGACTTCCCGTCCCAGGGCCGCGACGGCCAGGAGCTGCTCGGTGAGGGCCTGGCGGTCCACGGTGTCCGCCTTCGTCACGATGGCGATGACCGGCTTGTTGCCGATGGCGGCCAGCTGCGCGGCGATGAACTTGTCTCCGGGGCCGATCTTCTCGTTGGCCGGCAGGCAGAAGCCGATCGCGTCCACCTCGGCCAGGGTGTCCGCGACAAGTTCGTTCAGGCGCTTGCCGAGCAGGGTGCGCGGCCGGTGCAGGCCCGGGGTGTCCACCAGGATCAGCTGCGCGTCGTCCCGGTGCACGATGCCGCGGATGGTGTGCCGCGTCGTCTGCGGCTTCGCCGAGGTGATCGCCACCTTCTTGCCGACGAGGGCGTTCGTGAGGGTGGATTTGCCGGCGTTGGGGCGCCCGACCAGCACCGAGAACCCCGCGCGGTAGCCGCCGTAGGCTGCTTCGCCGTCGGACTTATTCTGCTTGCTCACGTGGTACTCCCTGTTGGATTGGTGCGGCCTCGTCGAGGAGGTCATTAAGGTCAGTTTCTTCCTTCGGAACGGCAGAGGCAATGATGTGGCTTACCCGGTTCCGCCGTCCCTCCAGCCGGTCCGCGCGGAGCGCAAGGCCGTGGACCTCGACGGTGCTGCCCACGATCGGCACCCGGCCGAGCGCCTTGGCGAGCAGGCCGCCCACGGTGTCCACCTCGTCGTCGTCGAGCTCGAGGTCGAAAAGCTCGCCGAGGTCATCGATGCTCATGCGCGCGCTCACCCGGTAGGTGCCGTCTCCGAGGCCCACTGCTTCGGCGCTTTCGGTGTCGTACTCGTCCACGATCTCGCCGACGATCTCCTCGATCAGGTCTTCGAGGGTGACCAGTCCGGCGGTTCCGCCATACTCGTCAATCACGATCGCGACGTGCGTGGATTCCTTCTGCAGTTCGCGCAGCAGCTCGCTGACCGGCTTGGAGTCGGGCACGTAGCGGGCCTCACGGGCCAGGTCGTCGACGACCGGAGGCACCTCGGCGCTGCCCAGGTTGTGAACGACCGCGGCCACGTCCTTGAGGTAGACGATGCCGAGGATGTGGTCCGTGTTCTCGCCCGTGACGGGGATCCGGGAATACCCGGAGCGCAGGAACAGGGACATCGCACTGTGCAGGCTGGACCCGGAGTCGATGAAGACGATGTCCGTCCGCGGCACCATGACGGAGCGGACCAGGGTGTCGCCGAAGTCGAAGACCGACTGGATCAGTTCCGCCTCGTTGTCCTCGATGACATCGGACTCCGTGGCGCGGTCCACAAGCTCACGGAATTCCTCTTCGCTGAAGAACGCCTCGTTATCCGCCGGCGCACCGGGGGCGCACGGCGCTGCCCAGCGTCACCAGCCATCCCGGTATGGGGCCGAGGACGCCGCACAGGCCACGGATCAGCGGGGCGGTGTAGCGGACCAGGGCCGCGGAGTGGACCCGCCCGAGCTGGCGCGGGGACACGCCCACAATCACGAAGCCGATCAGGGCCATGATGCCGGTAGCGGCGAGGCCGGCGAGCCAGACGTTGTCCAGCAGGCTGTGCAGCAGCACGGTCACCGCGACGGCCGATGCCATTTCAAACCAGATCCGCCAGAACCTGAGGGCGCGCATGTGCGCCACGGGCTGCCCCATGATGCGTTTGAGCGCGGTGCCGCGGCTCTGCAGTATGGCCGTTTCGGCCTCGTGCCGGGGCAGGTAGTTGAAGGCGGACTCGGCGGCCGTGAGCAGCGCCGCGAAACTGAGGAACACCAACGCCATGCCGGCGAGGATCAGTGGGGTCACTGAATCGTCTCGGCGGGGGCGTCCTTGCCGGTGAAGGCGGAGAGCAGTTCGCGCTGGAGCCCGAACATCTCTTCCTTTTCCTCCGGTTCAGCGTGGTCGAATCCGAGCAGGTGGAGAATGCCGTGCGTGGTGAGCAGCAGCATCTCGTCCTGCGTGGAGTGCCCCGCGTTCCTCGCCTGCACCTCGGCCACCTGGGGGCAGATCGCGATATCGCCCAGCATGCCCTGCGGTGTGGGCTTGTCCGGGGTGCCGGGAGTGAGTTCGTCCATGGGGACGGAGAGCACGTCGGTGGAACCGGGTTCATCCATCAGCTCGATGTGCAGCTTTTCCATGGCGGGTTCGTCCACCAGCAGGATGGACAGCTCGGCCTGCGGGTGGATGAAGAGGCGTTCGAAGATGAACCTTGAGAGCGCGACCAGCTCGGATTCGTCGACGGCCACGCCGGATTCGTTGTTGACTTCGATGCTCACGCGCTCGCTCCCCGATTGTCCCGGGCGGCCGGCTGCTTGTCCCGGGCAACAGGCTGCTTGACCCGGCGCCGCTGGACCTCGTCCCAGATGCTGTAGGCGTTGACGATGTCACCCACCAGGCGGTGGCGGACGACGTCGGACGCGTCCAGGACGGTGAAGTTGACATCCTCGATCCCCTGCAGGATCTCTTCGACGATCCGCAGGCCCGACCGTGTGCCGAACGGCAGGTCAACCTGGGTGATGTCACCGGTGACGACCATCTTCGAGCCGAAGCCAAGCCGGGTGAGGAACATCTTCATCTGTTCGGGCGTGGTGTTCTGGGCCTCGTCCAGGATGATGAAAGCGTCGTTGAGGGTCCGGCCGCGCATGTAGGCCAGGGGCGCCACTTCGATGGTGCCGGCAGCCATCAGGCGCGGGATGGACTCGGGGTCCATCATGTCGTGCAGGGCGTCATAGAGCGGGCGCAGGTAGGGGTCGATCTTGTCGCTGAGGGTGCCGGGCAGGAAGCCGAGCCGCTCCCCCGCTTCGACAGCGGGACGGGTCAGGATGATGCGGTTGACCTCTTTCTGTTGCAGCGCCTGCACAGCCTTGGCCATGGCCAGGTACGTCTTGCCGGTACCCGCCGGGCCGATTCCGAAGATCACGGTGTTGGCGTCGATCGCGTCAACGTAGTTCTTCTGGTTCAGCGTCTTCGGGCGGATGGTCTTCCCGCGGCTGGAGAGGATGTTGTACGTGAGGACGTCCACCGGGTTCTGCAGCGACTGGGACTGGCTGCGGAGCAGGGACACGAGCTGCTGCAGCACGGCGGGCGTGATGACCGTGCCGCGCGAAACGAGCCCGCGCACTTCGTTCAGCAGCCGCATGATCCGGGGAACATCGGCGGCCGGCCCGCTGATGGACAGCTCGTTGCCGCGGGCGTGGAAGTCCACGGCCGGGAACTGGGACTCGATATAGCGCAGGGCTTCGTCATGACTGCCGAGGGACTGGACCATCTGGTCGGAGTTGTCGAACAGGACCACCTCCGTCCGCAAACCTGGGAGGGAGTGTGGGAATTCGCCTGCGGTGCGCGCTCCGGCGCTGATCCGGGCCTTACCGTTCGCTGCTTCAGTCATGGTGGTGGCCCGCAGGCCTCTGGTCCCCTTCAGTCGGAAAATAACGTGTCCCCCCGGTCCGGGACCGACGGCGGTCCTCGCCTTGCGGTCCCGGTTTTCGGGGGTCCTTCCATCTTACGCCAGCACAGGCCCGCACGACGCGGCCGAAGCCCCTGACGGACGTCTCCACCGGTCTGCGGCCGCCTTCAGTTTCCGTCACAAGGTATCAACTTCGTATCGGCCTCATATCGTTCCCGTTGCAGTTCCGCCGGGCAGGCCCAAACCCCGGTGCAGCATGCGGACCATATGCCATGCTGGGAATCGGCCACCCGGCGGGACGATTTCCCGGCGGGACGGCTGACCATGGCGGGGGCTGGTCGTTAGTTACGGAGCAGGAAAGGAATCAGCCATCAAGCAGCGTGGAACCAGTTCGAAGCCGGCAGGCGGGCGCATGCGTCCCGGCGCGCTGCTGGTGATGCTGCCTGCGGCGCTGGTCCTTTCCGGCTGCGTTGCGGCGCCGCAGCCCGGCATCACCAGCTCGAACACCGCCTCGCAGCTCCAGGCCGGCACGGCCACACCGGGCGCCCCGACCACGAGCGCTCCCCTGGAAACCACTCAGGCCTCAAACAAGGCTCCCGTGTACTGGATCGGCCGGAGCAACGAAAACATGTTCCTCTACCGCGAGTTCCGCGACGTTCCGGAACAGGACAACCCGGTCACCCGCGCCCTCCACGTCATGATGTCCGAGAAGCCGCTCGATCCGGACTTTTTCACGCCCTGGCAGAATCCCAAAAAGCTCGCAACGTCTATCTCGGGCAAGAACGTCATCACGGTGGACCTTTCGGATGACGCCTTCAACAGCAACGTGGACGCGGCGATGGCAGAACGCGCAATCCAGCAGCTTGTCTATACCGCAACGGCAGCCGGTGCCAGCGCGGGGCTGATCGACGCCGGGCAGCAGGTGCAGGTGGTGGTCCTCGTTGACGGCCACACCGACTACGTCGCGTTCAACCATGTCCGCCTTGGTGCCCCGACCTCCCGCAGCTCCGGCATGGTGGCCCCGGTGTGGATCGTGGACCCCCAGGAAGCTGCCTCCCTCGATGACGGTGCGGTCAAGATCAGCGGCCGGAGCATTGTCCCCGGCGGAAAGCTCCGCTGGGAGATCCTGCGGATCGACGGGACCGTCAAGACCAGCTACCAGAACGGGACCGCAACCGCGTCAGCCGATGCGCCGCAATCCGGATTCTTCAGCCTCCAGGTAAACCTCGGTCCGGGGAACTACGAGGTCAGGGTGTCCCAGGTCAAGGATGACGACCCCTCAGAGGAACTCAACGTCGACACCCGCGGCTTCACGGTCAAGTAGCCCGCCCCCGCCACCAGCATCGATTGCTCCGTAACGGCCCTTTTGAACGCTCAAAAGGGCCGTTTGGGCCCACGCCGGCAGGGTTCCCTGGCCGAGCTTGCGAGGCGAGGAGGCCGGTGGGGAGCACTGGATTGGGTTTGGGCCGGTGGGGAGCAATGGATTGAATTACCAGCGTCCCAGGATATCGCTGGCCAGCACGGTCGCGGCCGGCCCGGCGGTGGATGAGCGCAGCACATGATGCCCGAGGAGGGCGGTCACTGCCCCAGCGTCGCACAGCCTCGTCACTTCGCGGGGGCTGATGCCGCCCTCCGGGCCGACGATCAGCAGCACCTCCCGGCCCGTTGGTTCCGCAGGCGGCTCGGCCCAGGCCGTCGCATGCCAGGATTCGAGCACCTGCCGGAGCGGGCGCACGGCGTCCTCGTGCAGGATGACGGCGAGATCTGCCGCGGCGACGGCCGCCTGCAACCCGGCGCCGTCGACGGCGGGACGCACTTCCGGAATCCAAGCGCGGCGGGCCTGCTTGGCCGCCGCCGCAACCACGGACTGCCACTTGGCATGGGCCTTTGCCGCCCGTTCGGCCTTCCAGCGGACGATCGAGCGTTCCGCCTGCCAGGGGACGACGGCGTCGATACCCAGCTCCGTGACGGTCTCGGCGGCCAGTTCGTCCCGGTCGCCCTTCGCAAGGGCCTGCACCAGGACCAGCCGGATGTCCGGCCGCGGTTCAACGCTCAGCTGTGCGCACTCCACGGTCAGCTCACCGGGGGCCACGGCGGTCACTGAACCGGTCAGCCGCTTGCCCGCCCCGTCGGCGATATCAACCATCTCGCCCGCGGCAAGCCGCTTGACCGTCACTGCATGGCGGGCCTCGGGGCCGTCCAGGACGAACATGGAACCGGGGGCCTGCTGGTCCAGGGTTCCCGGGGCGGTGAAGAAGACCGGGTTACTCACCGCTACAGGTTACCGAGACGGTCCCGGAGCTTGGCGAAGACCCCGCCGCTGGCAGCCAGCTTGCCTTCGCTGAACTGCTCGCCGCGCAGTTTCGCCAGCTGCCGGAGCAGGTCCTCCTGGGCGGCGTCGAGCTTGGCCGGAGTTTCCACCTGCAGGTGGACCTTAAGATCCCCGCGGCCGTAACCGCGCAGATGCGTGACACCGAGCCCGCGCAGGGTGATGACCTCGCCCGACTGGGTGCCGGCCTTGACGTCGATCTCCTGCGGGCCGTCGAAGGTCTCGAGGCTCAGTTCGGTGCCGAGCGCCGCGGCGGTCATCGGGATGTTCAGGCTGGCGTGCAGGTCGTCGCCGTCGCGCATGTAGGTGGCGTCGGTGTTGACCCTGATCTCCACGTACAGATCGCCGGCGGGACCGCCCGCCGGGCCCGCCTCGCCCTGGCCCGAGAGCTGGATGCGGGTGCCGGTGGCGACGCCGGCGGGAACCTTGACGGTCAGGGTCCGGCGGCTGCGGATCCGGCCCTGGCCGGAGCACTCGTTGCAGGGATCCTTGATCACGGTGCCGAAGCCTTCGCAGCTGCCGCAGGGCGCCGTGGTCATGACCTGGCCCAGGATGGACCGGACGGCCCGCTGGACCTGGCCGCTGCCGCCGCAGATGTCGCAGCGCTCCGGGTGTGAGCCCGGCTGGCAGCAGGAGCCTGCACACGTGGGGCACGTGACCGCGGTGTCCACTTCGAGTTTCTTGTTGACGCCGAACACGGCGTCGCGGAGGTCGATCCGGACGCTGATCAGCGCGTCCTGCCCGCGGCGCACGCGTGAAGCCGGACCGGCCTGGCCGCCGGCGCCGAAGAACGTGTCGAAGATGTCCTGGAACGCGAAGCCCTGGCCCGCGTAGCTGCCGCCGCCGAAGCCGTTGTCGGTGCCGTTCTCGTTACCCGTGGTGTCGTAGACCCGCCGCTTCTGCGGGTCGGAGAGCACCTCGTATGCGTGGGTGACGGCCTTGAAGCGCTCCGAAGCGTCGCTGCCGGGGTTCACGTCCGGGTGCAACGTCCGGGCAAGCTTGCGGTAAGCCTTCTTGATCTCTTCCCCGGTTGCTTCGCGGGAGACTCCAAGAACGTCGTAGTGGCTGCTCAAAGTTCGTATCTCTTCCTTTTTGTACTGCCGGTGGGGCACTGCCTGTTGGGGCAAAGAAGTCCGGTCAACAGCGGTGCGTTGGCTTGCTGCGTGGACGGTCAGGGCCCGAGGATCCTCGATAGGTAGCGGGCCACCGCGCGGACGGCGGCCATGGTGGTCGGATAGTCCATCCGGGTCGGACCCAGCACGCCGACCTTCGCGGTGGCGTCCGGGCCGTAGCCGGTGGCCACCACGGACGCCTCGGCGAGGCCGTCGTAGGGGTTCTCCCGGCCGATGCTGACGGTCACGCCGCGCGGGTCCGCCGCCATGTCACTGAGGAGGCGGAGCATGACCACCTGCTCTTCGAGCGCTTCCAGCACAGGGCCGATGCTCAGCGGGAAGTCGACGTTGGAGCGTGCGAGGTTGGCCGTGCCGGCCATGACCATGCGCTCTTCGCGGCTGCTCGTGGCCAGGGCCTCGAGGCCCCTCGCCAGCGCCTGCGCGGCCGTGCGGCGTGCCGGCGGGCAGCCGGCGATCACGGACTGCAGCGACTGCGGGAGCTCGGTCAGCGGGGTTCCGGACAGGCCTGCCAGGAACCAGCTGCGCAGCTCCGCTACGGCGTCGTCCGGAAGGTCCTGGCCGACGTCGATGACCCGCTGCTCCACCTTGCCGGTGTCCGCAATCAGGACCACCAGTACCTTGCGTGGTGCGAGCAGGACGAATTCGATGTGCCGCACCCGGGCGCGGCTCAGATGCGGGTACTGCACGACGGCGACCTGGTTGGTCAGCTGCGACAGGAGCCGCACGGTCCGGTCCAGTACGTCGTCGAGGTCATCGGAACCTTCGAGCAGCGCCTGGATGGCCCGGCGTTCCGCCGGCGAGAGGGGCTTGACGGCGGAAATCTGGTCCACGAAGAGCCGGTAGCCCTTGTCCGTGGGAATCCTGCCGGCACTGGTGTGCGGGGCAGTGATCAGGCCTTCGTCTTCCAGGGCCGCCATATCGTTGCGGATGGTGGCGCTGGACACGCCAAGGTGGTGCCGTTCCACGAGGGCTTTGGAGCCGACGGGTTCACGGGAATGGACATAGTCCTCCACGATGGCGCGCAATACTTCCAGTTTGCGTGGTTCGCTCACGCTCCACCTCCTATCGGCTCTCCCGCATGCGGTGCCGCCCATGGTCAGCACTGCTGGTCAGCACTGCTGGTTAGCACTCGACATGCCTAAGTGCTAACCAGTCTAATATGAGTCACCGCGTTGTTAGCATTGGATTCGCCCCGGCGTTGTCCCGGGGCGGGTGTTCTCGGGCACAGCCCGCCGTGTTCCTCCAAACGCAAAGCAGTGTGTAACAGATGTCGTACCAGAACTGGGGACCGCAGGACCTGTCCGCCCCCGCCAAGGCCCAGCTGCCCGAAGTGCCGGTGGAACGCGGCATGGTGCTTGAGGACGTGCAGTCCGGCTGGGTGGGTGCCGTGACCCGGGTTGAAAAGTCGGGCGGCATGCACGTGGTGGCTCTGGAGGACCGCCGGGGCAAGTCCCGGTCCTTCCGGCTCGGCTTCGGATTCCTGCTGGAGGGCCAGCCGGTCCGGCTGATGCCTCCCGCTCCCCGGCCGGCGCAGGGCACGGCCGGAGCCGGCCGCACTGCGTCCGGCTCGGTCCGCGTCGCGGGCCAGCGCGCGCAGGTGGCCAAGGCCAGCCGCATCTGGGTGGAGGGCAAGCACGACGCCGAACTGGTGGAAAAGGTCTGGGGAGACGACCTCAGGGTGGAAGGCATCGTCGTCGAGCCGTTGCACGGGATCGATGACCTCTCCGCCGCCGTCGCGGCCTTCCGCCCCGGACCAGGACGTCGCCTCGGCGTCCTGGTGGACCATCTGGTCCCGGATTCCAAGGAATCCAGGATTGCCGACGCCGTGATGGCGTCCCCCGGCGCGGCCGGGAACGTCCTGATCGTCGGCCACCCGTACGTGGACGTCTGGCAGGCCATCCGCCCCGCTGTCCTGGGCATCGAGCAATGGCCGGTGATTCCCCGCGGAACGGATTGGAAGACCGGCATCCTGACGGCCTTCGGCTGGCCGCACAGCACCAAGGAGGATATCGGCCTGGGCTGGCAGAAGCTCCTCGGGGCCGTCCGGAGCTACGCGGATCTGGAGGCGTCCCTGCTGGGACGCGTGGAAGAGGTCATCGATTTCCTCACGGCTCCCTGAGGTCCGATCCTCGATTCGGCATCCAAGCAAGTATTCTGGGAACGGCGGTGCGCATCCTGCGTGGCCCCCGAACCTCCAGGTAACAACGCATCACAGCAATCCGAAGGACGAGAACCGTGGCAGATGACGCACGCGAACACACGGGCAACCAGGCCGGCCATGGCCAGCCCCCGTACCATGGCGTTCCCGCCAATGCGCTGCCCCTGACGGCCAGCGAGGACCGGCAGTGGGCCACGCTGGCGCACTTCGGCGGCATCCTCGGCTGCGTGCCTTCGCTGCTCATCTACCTGATCTTCAAGGACCGCGGCCCCTTCACCGCGCAGGAGTCCAAGGAAGCCCTCAACTTCACGCTGCCGCCGACGATCGCCGCCGTGGTCGCGAACCTGCTGGTCTTCGTACCGGTGGTGGGAAACATCTTCGCGGTCCTCGCGACGCTGATCTGGATAGCGGTCACCTGCTTCTCGGTCGCCGCGGGCATCCACGTCAACCGCGGCCAGCCGCACCGCTACGACTTCAACCTGCGCTGGATTAAATAGCCAGCTCAGTCCGGCCGGGCGCCAGCTCAGTCCGGCAGGATCCGCCGGACCACGGCATCGGCGAGCAGCCTGCCCTTGAGGGTGAGCACCAGCCGGCCCTTGAAGGCTGCCGCCGGTTCGACCAGGCCGTCGGCGATCAGCCCGGCCACGGCGTGCCTGCCGGTATCCCCCGCGCCGCCCAGGCTGCCGATCTCGAGCCCGGTGTTCAGCCGCGCCTCGAGCATGATGCGCTCGACGTTGCGGGTCTCGGAATCGAGGATTTCCCGGCCGGCGGCGGGTGAAAGCCCCGCCCCGAGCCGGCTTGCGTAGGCCGTCGGGTGCTTGACGTTCCACCAGCGGACGCCGCCCACATGGGAGTGTGCCCCGGGGCCGATCCCCCACCAGTCATCACCGCGCCAGTAGGCGAGGTTGTGGCGGCAGGCCTGCGCCGAGGTGCGGGCCCAGTTGCTGACCTCGTACCAGCCGAGCCCGGCGGCCGAGATGAGCTGGTCGGCGAGTTCGTATTTGGCGGCGTGGTCGTCGTCGTCGATCTCCGGCACCTGGCCGCGGCGGATCTGGGCGGCGAGCTTCGTGCCTTCCTCCACGATCAGTGC